>CAZNBI010000025.1:0-14674 GCA_964571065.1 uncultured Rhodobacterales bacterium
TACACTAACAAATAGTTAAATAGATTAAAGATATATTTTCAAAAGAAAATAAAATTATAATCTTCTAAATTAGAATTAATTATGCATTAGTTATTTACTTCTTAAAAACAGATTATAAAAATTAATAGTATGGATATTAATAAATTTGATTTATACAACCCACCTGAAGATTTAGTTGAAAAAGCCTATTCATATTATTCACAGTTAAGAGAAAATAATCCTATACATGAGAATTCAGATGGTTCTTTTATAGTAACATCTTATGAAACATTAGTTGATATTTACAAGAACCATCAATTATGGAGCTCAGATAAAAAAGAAGAGTTTAAGCCTAAATTTGGTAATTCGCTTTTATATGAACACCATACAACTAGTGTAGTATTTACTGATCAACCAGATCACACTAGAATTCGAAAAATATTTCAACACGCTTTTACTCCCAGGGCCTTAGCACATATTGAGAACAATGTTGAACAACTAGTGCAAAGCTATATCGACGAAATGAAAGAGAAAAAAGACATAGAGTTTGTTAGAGATTTTTCATTCAGATTACCCGTCGATGTTGTATGTGATATTTTAGGTGTTCCAAAAGAAGATAGAAAACTTATCCGAGATTGGGCAAGACTAATATTAGGGGCTCTAGAACCAACTCTATCAGAAGAACAATTTAAGAGTGGTTGCTCAGCTGTTTTAAATTTCAAAAACTATTTAAAAGATCAAGTAAATTTAAGGAAAAAAAATCCTCATCTCAATCGTGAGGGTGAGATTATTTCAACCCTAATAGACGCTCAATCATCAGGAATTGAATTATCAGAAGTTGAGCTTTTACATCAATGTATTTTCATGCTTAACGCAGGCCATGAAACTTCAACAAATATGCTTTCACATGGAATGTGTGAGTTTATTAATAATAAAGACCAATTAGATTTATTAAGAAATGATGAGACATTTATCAGTTCTGCCATTGAGGAAATTCTCCGCTACCACCCACCTATACAAGTGAATAATAGAAGAAATAAAAAAGATACAATCTTGGAGAATAAAAAAATCCCTAAAGGAACGTCAGTTCATATGATAATTGCTGCTGCAAACAGAGATCCAAAACAATTTAATAACCCAGACAAATTTATTGTTTCAAGAAAACCTAATAGACACTTATCTTTTGGTTTGGGAATTCATATTTGTGCTGGTAATACATTAGCAAGAATTGAAGGCAGAGTAGCATTCTTAAAATTAATACGTTCATTCAAAGATTTTAATTTACAAGCTAAACCCAAGATAGCTAATAGGATACGCTTTCGAGAGATAGAACAACTCAATATTGAGGTTTTCTGAAAGAATTATTTTACAATTTATTTAAAACAGACAACAATTTGTCTATGTCTGTTTGATCATTATAATGGGCAAGTGATATTCTTATAAATCCATTTCTTAAGCTACATATAATACCATTATCAAAAAGAATTTTTGATAATTTTGTTGAATCTATTTCGTTATTAGAAATAGAAATTATATGTGAAGACAAAAGTTTCTCATTTCCATTAAGAGTTTTGAACTTGTCTTTATTTAATGAAGAAAGTAGATATTTTTTTAAATTTTCTGAATGAGAAGCAATATTATGAATTCCGAGATTTAATATCTCTTTAATTGAAACATTTAAACTTTTAAGGGAAACATAAGACATTGTTGACTGAGTATATCTTTTTGCACCAAATGCGAGATCTAATTTTTCATTATTAATATTAAAAGGGTTTTTTGCACCCATCCATCCAGGCATTAATGGAGTTTTACTTATTAATTTATCAGAAAGATATGCTATAGCTACACCCCCATGACCACCAAGCCATTTATACCCACTACAAACCATTGCATCACATTCTATCTTACTAATATCTAATGGAATTGCTCCTGCAGCTTGCGTAACATCAATAACAAAAGGTATATTAAGTTTTTTTGTTATTTTTTGTAAACGTTGCAAATCAATTCTACTTCCAGTAGCATACTGAATATAGCTCACTACTACAGCAACTGTTTCATTATCTATTATTTTTGTAATTGAAGAAGTCAAATCAACATTTAAATCCTCATCAACGAAATGCGTTTTTAATTTATTTTTTTCGGAGAAGGCTTGCCATGGCCTAAACAAAGCAGGAAAGTCGCTTTTCACTAAAACAACCTTAGAGCCTTTTTTCAAATCTAATAAATAAGGTAATTGGTTAAGTAATTCACTAGCACTAGACAGAATTGCTAGATTTCTAGAGTTACAATTAAATAACCTACAACATGTATTTCTTAAAGTTTGAAAAAAATTAACCTCGTCTTGATCGGACATATGAGCATTTCCATGTTTTGCAATTTCATTAAGAAATTCAATCATAGATGTTGCTGTTTTTTCTGAGATTAAACCTAATGACGCCTGATTTAAATATGTGAATTTTTTGAGTGTTTTATAATTTGATCTTAAAGAAAGAGAATTAATCATTAATCAATTTAAATTAATTAAATTTGCATTCAACAAAACCAAAATCTCCAAAATCTGCGTAAAATTCATCACCTTTTCTAGCCTCTATTGGCCTTATAAAAGACCCTGAAAGGATTATTTCTCCTGGACTGATTTTCTGATTATATTCAGATAATCTTTTCACTAGCCAAATAATGCCTGTAATAGGATCATTTAAAACACCTGCGCCAAGACCAGTCTCTTCAACCTCATTATTCCGCATAACTATAGAACCAACACGTCGAAGATCAAATTTTTGTGGATCATTTTTTTGGACTCCAGAAATTACACCTGCATTTGCAGCATTATCAGAAATAGTATCAAAAACTGTTCTCATCTTTCCTGTACTTTCATCCTTTCTAAAAATACGAGTATCTAAAATTTCTAAAGATGGAAACACATAATCAGTTGCCTGTAAAACTTGCTCACGCGTAACTTCTCCTTCCAATGGTCCCTTCATGCAAAAAGCAATTTCGGCTTCAATTCTTGTTTGTATAAACCTTTCAGTGGGAATTTCGTCTCCACTTTCAAAAAACATATTATCAAATAATATTCCGCTATCAGGTATATCAATTTTAAGGGCATCTTGCATTGCCTTTGAGGTAAGACCAATTTTCCAGCCTTCTAATTTCAATCCGGAGTTAATTTTTTTCTCAACTAAAGCTGCTTGTATTTTATAAGCATCCTCCATATCAATTTCTGGAAATTGAACGGATAAAAGACCTATCCTCTTTCTTGATATTTCAGCTTGAAATAAACTCTCTGCGGCTACCTCTATCTGGCTTTCTGTGAGGGGCATTATTCGTCTTCCACTGTGTTAATTAAAGTACCAATTCCTTCAACAGATACTTCTATTCTATCTCCAGGCTTTAAAAACTTTGGTGGGTCAAACCTTGCTCCCGCACCTGTTGGAGTGCCTGTAATTATGATATCTCCCGGTATTAAAGTAGTGAAAGTTGATATATAGTTAATTTGCTTTGGAATATTAAATAACATCCTACTAGTACGATCATTTTGTCGAACCTCATCATTAACTCTTGTTTCAATTTCAATATCTTCAAGTTGTTTTTTATTTTTAAACGGAATTAGAAATGGACCAATAGAGCCAGATTTTTCAAAATTTTTACCCTGGGTAACATTAAATTTAGCATGTCTTACCCAATCTCTTATTGTTCCCTCATTACAAATTGATATAGCAGAGATATAATTATAAGCATCATCTTCTGGTATATGCCTACCCTCCTTGCTAACGACAATTGCAACCTCACCTTCATAATCAAGTTGTTTAGATACCTTGGGTCTGATGATAGGGCAACCATGTCCAACAAAAGATCTTGGAAACCTGACAAATAGTGACATGTTTTGAGGGGTATTTTGACCATCTTTATACTCCTCATTTCTATCTGGATAATTTATACCAACACAAATAATTTTTTCAGGATTTGAAATTGGTATATTATATTCATAAGATCCTTTAGGTACAATTTTTTCACTATCGTCAATCGAAGATATTAGTTTATCAAACCCATTGTTTTTAACAACGTCGAATAAAGACTTCCACTCAGAATTTTTGTTGGTTAAATCAATTACTCCCTTATCAGTTTCAATACCAAAAATATTTTGATCGTTAACTTTGATTGATACAAATTTATTTAACATATTTCCCTCTAAATTACGGTGCCACTATAGGCTGTGCTTTAAGAGCAGGCTCTTTTGGTTCTGTTTTATCGAAGTGGCTTCCCTCTTCAAACCATGATTTTGGAGCTGGAGCACCCCATAGGGTCTGTCTTTGCGGATCTTTTAAATCCCATTTTATTGGCTCATGGTCAGTGTCTACTGTCTGATAATCTGAACAATAAATTTCTGTACGGTGACCATCAGGATCCCTTATATACAAAAAGAATGCATTAGAAATTCCATGCCTTCCTGGTCCTCTTTCAATATTTGTTATATATCCAGTTGTTGACATTACATCAAGCAAGTCAATTATATTCATAGGTGTTGGAACCCAAAATGCTACATGATGTAGTCTTGGACCAACTCCATTTGTAAATGCAATATCATGCACTGTTCCCTTTCTGTGCATCCAGGCAGCCCAAAGTTTTTTTGATTTTTCATCCTCAGTATACTCAGTTACTCTAAAACCTAAATCAGAATAAAATTTTACGCTCTCATCAACATTAATTGAAAAAACATTAAAATGATCTATCCTCAAAGGTTTAACACCCGTATAAAGCTTATACTTTTGATGAATTGTTGGGAGTCTATCCATCTGATAATAAAACTCTATTGGTATTCCGTGGATATCATGAGTTAATAATGTTCTGCCTTGAAAAGGCCTTTCAATCCATTTTGTATTTATGTTTTTAGAATTAAAATAATTCTCAGCTTTATATAATTGCTCTTCATCAAAAACTTTATACCCTAAAACGTTGCAAGTGGGCTCTTCAGATTTTTTTAGTATTACACTATGATGACCTCTTTCTTCCATACCCCTCAAATAGATATAATCACTCTCTTTTTCAGTAACCTGCAGCCCAAGAGTTTCAACATAAAAAGCAAAGCTTGCTTCTAGATCTTTGACACCTAGTTCTATATGACTTAAACGTGAAATATTAAAATCTGGGTATAAATTATTTTTTGGAAGTGGCATTTAATTCTCTCTTTATATTTATTTACCTAGTTTAGGTATTTGATGATTTCCAGTTGCAAAACCTATATGTTTTTGTTCCATATAAAATTCAAATGACCAATCTCCGCCATCTCTTCCTATTCCACTTGATTTTATTCCACCAAAAGGAGTTGGTAAGTGTCTTACATTCTCAGAATTTACCCAAATCATACCAGCTTCAAGTTCATCTGAAAATCTTAATGCTCTAGTTACATTATTTGTCCAAATATAACCTGTCAGACCATATTCTACATCATTTGATATTTTTAATGCATCTTCTTCATCTTCAAAGGTAATTGCAGTTAAAACTGGACCAAAAATTTCTTCTTGAGAAATTCTCATTCCAGGCTTTGCATTTTTAAATAAGGTTGGTGAAACATACCAACCAGGTTTCTTATGCGCATTTCCTCCGACAGCAATTTCTGCACCCTCTCTTTTAGCTATATCAAAATAAGAAACAACCTTTTCTAAGTGATTTTCACTTATTAAAGGACCAACTTCAGTATTTGGATCTAAAGGATTGCCAACCTTAATTTTATTAACTCGGTCTACCAATTTACTGATAAATTCCTCTGCAATATTTTTTTGAATCAAAAGCCTACTAGAAGATGTACATCTTTCTCCATTTAAGGAATAAATCATAAAAATTACGGCATCTAAAGCACGGTCCAGATCTGCATCATCAAATACTATCACTGGGTTCTTACCTCCAAGTTCAAAGTGAACTCTTTTCAAAGTCTCAGATCCTTGTCGCATTATAGCTGAACCTGTTTTTGACTCTCCAACAAAGGCAATAGCTTTAATATCCTTATTCTTTGTTAGAGCTACTCCTGCCTCTTCACCGAAACCATTAACAAGATTCCAAACACCAGGAGGAAGTCCTGCATCTAAAGCTATTTCATTAAGTATTTTTGCTGTAACTGGGGATAATTCTGCAGGCTTATGAACCACTGTACATCCAGCAGCAAGGGCAGGTGCAACTTTCCATGTAGATAACATAAAAGGCGTGTTCCATGGTGTAATAATCCCAACTGGGCCAATTGGATACCTTTTAGTGATATTTAGTAATGAACCTGATGGTAATGTTAATCCGTCTTGAGCAGAAATAGCTTTATCAGCAAAATAACGAAAGTTCTCTGAACCTCTTATAGCTGCTTTTGACATAAATCTTAATGCTTGGCCAGTATCCCAAGTCTCACATAAAGCTATTTCTTCTGACCTTTCAACTATTTTATCAGCTATTTTATGTAAGATTTTTTTCCTTGTAGCAGGATTTGTTTTTGACCATTCTTTAAAAGCATCTTTAGATGATGATGATGCCTCATCAATATCTTCAGCATTACTTTGAGCAACTTCACAAATGAATGTTTCATCCACAGGAGAATAATTAGAAAATTTCTTTCCAGAATTTGAATTCTTTAATTTACCATCGATTACATTCAAAACTCCTTCTTCTTTAATGATATCTAGATGTTTATTTAGTTTTTTAATATTTTCATTTAAATCAGACATCATTGCTCTCTTTCATGAATTTAGGAATTGAGTTTTCTTTTGGACTAAGTTCGGCATCAATATTTCTCATTTCCATCGATAATGCAAATGGTGAATTGTCAAGAACAGGCTTTAAAAATTTTTTTGCTGCTTGAAAGATATATTGAGTGGCCTCTTTTCTAACTTCCATGTCGCGCCCTTCTCTTAACCTCACTGAAATATCAATGAAACCGTTTTGTGGATTGTTATCAGCAATTGCATAATGATCACAACAAATTGCTCTAACCCTAATTCCCTTTACGGGAAACACTCCCGTTTCTATTCCAGCAATTCTAAGAACATTACATAACTCTTTCATATTAATTTTTTTTTCAAGATTTGCTGAGTATTCAATCGAAAAATGTGGCATTAAATTATCACAGAAAAATTATAAATTTTTCCCTCCGTCAATTACAATTTTTGTTCCCGTAGCTGTTTTTAAATGTGTAATACATCCCAAGATAGCAAGGGCTACGTCTTCAGGTTCTACAATTTTTTGAAGTGGTGTTTTTTTAGCTAACTCTGTTAAAGCTTCTCTATCTCTACCTTCAACAAAATCAGTAGCAACAGCAGCCGGCGAAACACATAAAAATCGAATTTTGGGACCAAAAACTCTTGCCAATGACATAGTCATGGTATCAAGCGCAGCTTTTGAAGAACAATAAGCTATATTGCTACCTGAACCAGTAAAAGCAGAAATTGAAGAAACATTTACAACAACAGCATCATCGCTATTTTCCAACAATGGCATAAGCGATCTTATAACAGAGTATGGGCCTCTAGTATTTGCTAAAAGAATTTTATCAAATAATTCTATATCAAGTGAGCTCAAGTCTTTATGAGGAATAGGCTTTGTAAAACCGGCTGAATTTACAAGAATATCAAGCTTACCAAAAGATTTATTAATTACCTCGGCAACTCCTTCTGCAGTTTTGTGATCTTCCAATTTGATTTGATGAATCATATGATTTTTATTTGGTAAGCTATTAATAATATCTTTAGCTCTTTCCTCTCCATTATAATAACCAACTATTACCGTGGCACCCTTATTCGCTAGCAGTTTTACTGTTTCAAGACCAATTCCATTGCTTCCTCCTGTAACTAAAGCGATTTTATTTTCTAATTCAGCATTTCCCATTTTATTCTCCCCAAATCTTATTTGAGGTCTCAATTACAAGCTCTAGTTTCCTTTTTTGATCATCAAATGAAATAATATTTCCTTCTTCTGTAGAGGAAAAACCACATTGAGGAGCTATTCCAAGTTGATCCATCGAAACAAATTTTGAAGCCTCATCAAATTTTCTTTGCAAAAATTCAATATCCTCTAATTTGCCCTTTTTTGTTGTAATAAATCCCGGCAAAACCCTTTTATTTCCTCTAGGCAAGTATTTTAATGGCTCTAATCCGCCAGATCTTTCATCATCATATTCTAAAAAATATACATCAATATCAATTTCATTAAATACTGCATCAACAGCAGGATCATAAGCACCTTTAGCCGCAAAATTTGATTTAAAATTTCCCCTACATAAATGCATACCTATTGTCATATCATGAGGTCGATCTTTAATAGATTCATTTAACATCCATGCATATTTATTGATTAAATCATCAGGATTTTCACCAAATTTTGTTCGAACAGATCTGTGATCAGGATCACATAAATAAGCAAAAAATATATCATCCATTTGTAAATATCGACAACCAATTTCATAAAACTCTTTGACAGCTTTTTTATATGCTTGAGCAATATCAAAAAATAAATTCTCATTATCACTGTATTCTTTCGGATAAATATCATCCGGCGTCGTCCTAAAATGACAACAACTTGGACCAGGAATAGATATTTTGGGTAAAACATTTGTATTGGCTGAAACAAATTTGAAATGATTAAGCATTGGGTGATCAGAAGGAAAGTCTATTTTGCCTTTTATTACCGGGAAAAAGGGCCTTAGTTTTGCACCTGAAAATTGAACTCCAGTTTCTCTTTCCTCTAACTCAAAACCACTTAAACCTTCAATAAAATCATAGTGCCAAAAAGATCTTCTAAACTCACCATCTGTTACAACTTTAAACCCAAGACTTTCTTGAAAATTTATAACTTTTTTTATTTCATTATCTTCAATTGACTTCAGCTCATTTATACTTGCTGTTTTGTCCTCAAAATGCATTTTTCGAGCATCTTTAATTGCTAATGGCCTCAGCAAACTTCCAACATGATCAGCTCTAAAGAGTGGTTTTTGACTCATTTAATGCTCCTAAAAATGTACTTTATTATAAAATTTATTTTGGTTTAGTTTTTTATTTTCGAGGCTATCATATTATTTAAACAATTTTAAACCATAGTTTGAAATAAATGATAAATGGGTTTAGTTTAACGCTATGTTTATATAAAATATTTTAAACTAATTAATTGTTAGTGAAAATGAGTAAGTTAGATAACAATATTTCAATTCTAGAAAAGAGAAAGCTGCAAGCAGAAGTTGCAAAGTCAATTTTTGAAGAAATGAAAACTGAGTTAGGCGAGGATAAAGCAAAAAAAATTTTAAAAAATGCAATAATTAAGAATGCTATAGATGAAGGTAAAAAGTTTAGAAAAAACATAGATGGCCAAACTAAGGATAACGAAACTGTTATTAAAAAGTTTACTGATGTTTTTGAACTATGGAAAACAGGTGGCGCTCTTGAAATAGAAGAAATTAAAAAAAATGATGATGAATATCACTTCAATGTTACGAGGTGCAGATATGCCGAAATGTATAATGAAATGGGGCTTAAGGACATTGGCCAACTCTTATCTTGTAATAGGGATTACAATTTTTCTGTTGGGTTTGACAAAAACTTAATACTTGAAAGAAAGAAAACCATCATGGAAGGACATAGTTGTTGTACATTTAGATACAGTAACAAAGAGAAAACTTGAAAATGTATAATCAAAAAGAAATCGACAAGATTAGATATAACTCGATACCAGAGCAGAAGTTATTAATTGGGAGCAAATGGGTAAAAGCCAAACAAGGCAAAATTCAAAATATAATTAGTCCAATTAACGGAGAAAAAATATCGGAAATACAGGTATCTGATGAAGCTGACGTAGATGAGGCTGTAAAATCAAGCAGAGCTATTTTTGAGAAAGGTCAATGGTCAAATATGCCACCTGCAGCTAAAAAAAAGGTGATGCATAAAATAGCTGATTTGATTGAGGGTAGTATGCTTGAATTAGCTGTCCTTGGAGTAAGAGATAATGGCACCGAAATAAATATGGCTTACAAAGCAGAACCTGGTTCAGCAGCTGGAACATTTAGGTATTACGCTGAGGCTATAGATAAAGTTTATGGGGAGATTTCTAATACATCAAATGATTTTGTTGGCCTAATTCAAAGAGAACCTGTTGGTGTTGTGGGCGCAATTGTACCTTGGAATTTTCCATTAATGATTGGAGCCTGGAAAATAGCTCCTGCATTGGCTATGGGAAATTCAGTTGTGATAAAACCTTCTGAAGCAGCCTCTTTATCAATTTTAAGATTAGGAGAAATTTGTCTCGAAGCTGGTTTGCCACCGGGTACACTAAATATTGTTACAGGAAATGGAAGGACAACTGGTCAAGCTCTAGCACGTCATATGGACATTGATGTTTTGACCTTTACCGGTTCAGGAAATACAGGGAGACAATTGTTAGAATATTCTGCTCAATCAAATATGAAAAGAGTTTATCAGGAACTAGGTGGAAAATCTCCAAATATTATTTTTAGTGATACTGATAATTTAGAAGAGGCTGCCAAAGTATCTGCAATGGGAATATTTAGAAATTCAGGAGAAGTGTGTGTAGCTGGTTCTCGTTTGTTAGTTGAAGATAAAATTCATGATGAATTTTTAAATTTAATTTCTAATTTTTCAAGTAAGCTTAAAATAGGGGATCCTCTAAACATTCAAAATGATGTGGGAGCAATTAACAGTGAAAGTCAACTTCAGTCAGATATGAACTTTGTTAAAAAAGCTGAGACTGAAGGAGGCATTGTAGAACTAGGTGGGAAAAGAGTTCATAAAGAAACTGGTGGTTTTTACATGGAGCCAACTATTGTATCTTCTGTAAAAAAAGATATGGATATTTTCCAAAATGAAGTTTTTGGACCAGTCTTAACTGTTACATCTTTTTCAAATGAGGAAGAAGCTGTTCAACTAGCAAATGGAACTTCATTTGGCTTAGCTTCTGGTGTTTGGACAACTAATTTGTCTAGAGCTCATAGAATGATTAAGAAAATCAAAGCAGGTACGGTATTTGTAAATACATATGGTGGCTCTGACAATACATTACCATTAACTGGTGTTAAGCAATCTGGAAACGGCTCTGACAAATCGCTACACGCATTAGATAAATTTACAGACCTAAAATCAGTTTGGATGAAGTTGTAAATCTAACTTTAAATTGGAGTTAATATGATACATGAGAATTTTTTAAGAGAAAATAATGCGAGACATTTCTGGCACCCAATGGCTCACCCATCTGAAATGTTAGAAAATCCTCCAATGATTATAACTAAAGCTGAGAATACTGAAGTGCAGAATGTTGACGGTCATACTATGCTTGATGCAGTTGGTGGTCTTTGGAATGTAAATTTAGGTTATAGCTGTGAACCAATTAAAAAAGCCATTAATGATCAGCTTAACACAATGCCGTATTGTAATACTTTCAGAGGCATTACAAATGATAAAGCGATAGAGCTATCTTACAAGCTTAAAGAGTGGTTTTACGCTGATGGAATGGAAAAAGTTTTTTTTACTCAAGGAGGTTCTGACTCAATAGATACTGCTATGCGTTTAGTAAGACAATTCTGGAAAGTCAAAGGAATGAATGACCGAGTTAAATTTATTGCATTAAGTAAAGGTTATCATGGGACGCATTATGGAGGCGCGTCATTATGTGGGGACCCTCGATTCAGAAGAAACTATGAACCTGGTGTGCCTGGGATTTTTCATATACCAGCCCCATACACATACAGGAACCCTTTTAATGAGGAGAACCCAGAGATTTTATCTGAGAAGTGTATTCAAAGTCTAGAAGCTCTAATTTCAAGTCAAGGTTCTGATACAATAGCAGCTTTTGTTATGGAACCTGTTGTTGGGTCTGGAGGGGTAATCGTCCCTCACGAAAGTTTCATGAAAAAGGTTAGGCAGATATGTGACAAGTATGGAATATTACTGATAGCAGATGAGGTGATATGTGCATTTGGAAGAACAGGTGAATGGACAGGTTCCAGATTATGGGGTGTCAAACCAGATATCATGACTATTGCAAAAGCTCTTACCGGTGGTTATTTCCCGATGGGTGCAACTTTGATGTCTGGTGAAATATCAGATGCAATTGAAAAAAACAATGATGCTTTAGGAATGCTTGGACATGGATACACTAATTCAGGCAATCCTGTTGGCGCTGCGGCGGCTCTTGCAGCTCTTGAAGAAACAAACAAACTTAATTTAGCAACAAATGCTAAGTCTAGAGGTGCTGAACTACTATTGGGGTTAAACAAACTTAAAACAAAATATCGTGTTATAGGAGATGTGAGAGGTAAGGGTTTGATGGCAGCTATTGAGATTGTTGAAGACCAAGAAACTAAAAAACCAGCGAATAAAGATTTAGTTTCAAAAATTTATAAGACTGTATGTGAGGAAGGAGTATTAGTTAGAGCCTCTGGAAATAACTTCATCATTTCTCCGTCGCTTATAATAACAAAAGAGCATGTTAATAAAATTGTCTCAGCTTTAGATAAAGGGTTTTCTATAATTTAGAATTATTTTTTTGATAGAATATAGTCAGCACCTTTCTCAGCAATCATTATCACTGAAGCATTTGTATTACCTCTTATAATCTTTGGCATTACAGATGCATCAATTACTCTTAAATTATCGATATTTTTTACTTTTAAGTTAGAGTTTAGAACACCTTTATGACCCATAGCGCAGGTGCCTGACGCGTGATAACCTAAGAAACTATTTTTCTTAATAAAAAGTTTTAAATCTCTGTTACTTAATTCTTTTAGGGGATTATTTAAAACATATCTGTCCATTGGAGGGGATAACATTATCTGACAAAGCTTCTTTAAAGCATTCGCAATTTCACCCAAATCATTTTGACTTTCCCATAGTAAATGATTGATTATTGGAGGTGAAAATGGATTTCTTTCAGATATTGAAACTGAGCCTCTTGTCTCAGGGTTCAAAAGACATGTACCAGTTAAAATTGCTGAATATTTTGGTAATTTGAGACTTGTAAGTGGTGAATAATGGTATGTAAATGGAGAGAAATGTATTTGTGCATTTGGCCTATCATCAATTTTCTTTGTATTAAAAAAAGCACAGCATGTTGCAGCTGGAGTTGCAATAGGACCTTGCCCTCTAAAAAGCCAATTTAAACCATGCTTTACAATATTTAAAAAATCAAATTCAGTATTGTAAGTAGAAATATTAGTTGTAAATTCACAATAACAACCAGGATGATCTTGTAAATTGGCCCCAACAAATTGATTATCAAGCTTTACTTCAATACCTTTGGATTTTAGAAATGCACCATCACCTACACCTGATCTTTGCAAAATTAGAGGACTCCCAATTGAGCCAGCAGAAATTATAATTTCTCCTTTAGAATAATAGCTTTCAGGGATATTATTATTTATAATATTTACCCCTAAAACTCTGTTTTGCTCAATAATCAATTTGTCTACTAAAACACCAGAAATAACTTTAAGATTATTTCTTTTAATTGAAGGCTTTAGAAAAGCTGTTGAAGTATTATGTCTAAATCCATTTTTTTGAAATACCTGGATTTTACCAACTCCAGTTTGAGTTTCACCATTAAAATCATCATTTATTGGCAGCTGACAATTTAAGGAGGCCTCTATGAATTTCTCATTAAGTAAATGGTTAGACTTTAAATTAGATATATTTAAAGGACCATTATCACTATGGTAAAATGAATTTCCTCTTTCATTATTTTCAGACTTTTTAAAATAATCAAGATTTTCTCTGTAACTCCATCCGCTTACACCAAAATTTTCCCATTCGTCAAAATCTTCTTTCTGACCTCTGATATAAATCATTCCATTAAGTGAACTTCCACCACCCCATACTTTACCAGCAGGCCATATTGCACTGAAATTATTTCTTGTATGATCAGGTTGGGCTTTGTAACACCAATCAAAATTTTCTTTACCAAATACTAATGGTTGCAATGCTGGTACTTTAATTTTGATTGAATTATCTTTAAAACCTGCCTCAAGAAGGAGAACTTTATTGTTTTTATCTTCTGAAAGTCTATTTGCTAAAACACAACCTGCAGTACCTGCACCTAAAATTATATAATCCCATTCAATATTTTCTAGTGACATTTAATCTAACTTACTTAAGTTTCAAATATGGTTTAGTATAAAATATATAACTGTAGAATTGTTTAAAGTTAAAACTATGATTAAAAAAGATATTTCTAAAATCATTGAAAAAGATCATGTGAAATTTATTTCGGTATGCTTTGTTGACGCCTTAGGTCAACTAAGGAGTAAATTAGTCAATAAAAGAAAAGTTATTGATGCCTTAAATAAAGATGGAAAAGGTTTAACAATAGCCCTTCCTTCACTAGCTTTAGGTTACTGTGATACACAGGTAGAAATATCAGGATTTTCATCTAATAAGGATAAATTTGGTGATATTCCAGCAAAAATAGATTTTGACAGTTTAAGAATTTTACCTTTTGAAAATGAAGGCCAAAATTTAATTTGTTTTATAGAACTGGAGGATGAATACAAAAGTTTTTGTTCTAGAAGTATTTTAAAAAAGATTTTAAATAAAGCAAATAAACAAGATCTTTACCCTCGTTTTGGTGTAGAATTAGAATTTACTCTTTTAGATGAAACTTCAAAATCCATCAAAAATAAGAGCTATAATAATCTTTCAACAACAACTTTAGAAAGTTCATATAACCT
>CAZNBI010000026.1:0-9707 GCA_964571065.1 uncultured Rhodobacterales bacterium
TACAATGTAGTTTAAATTTAGTTAAGGGTTTTATACTTGGGTATGATTTATTCAGGGTAAAAAATACTAATTACCCATTAATCATAAAAAATAAAAATTCTCAAAAGCGCATTTTAGGTTTTATTGTTTATAACCATAATCAAGAAATAATTAATAAATTAGATTTGTTTGAAGGGGAAAATTATTCAAGATTTAAGGCTCAAGCCTTTAGATTATCTGATGAATTAAAAGTTGAGGTAGAATTATATATGCCTAATAAAAAACTTGAACATTGTGAGCCATGGATATTTGAAAATTGGCTGAAATTAGAAAAAGAAAGTTTTTTCATGAAGGATTTTAATAAAGACGGTATAAAAAAACCTATTTATTAGCATAAATTTAAGGAAGTATAAATGCCAGAACTGGAACTATATCATAATGATATGTCAAGTTGCTCTCAGAAAGTAAGATTAACTCTGGAAGAAAAAAATCTTATTTGGAAGGGGCATCATATGAATTTAAGAAAAGGTGAAACAAGATCAAAAGAATATATCTCAAAATTAAATAAGAATGGAGTTGTCCCTACTTTAGTTTATGGAAGTGATATTATCATAGAATCAACAGTTATTATAGAATATTTAGAAGATCAATTTCCTGAAAATCCATTAAGACCTATTAAACCAGAGCATAAAGCTAAGATGAGATTATGGAATAAAAAATTAGATGAAGTTTTGCATTCTTCTGTTGCTATTATTAGTTCTTGTGTGGCATTTCGATATCAATTTTTAGAAAAATATGATAAAGGAGAAATCAATAATTTAATTGACAAAATACCTGATGAAAAAAGAAAAGAAATTAGCAGGGATACTATTTTTAATGGATTAAATTCAAACTTTTTTGAAGGTGCTATTTTTGAATTTATTAAAATATTCGATGAATTAGATAAACATTTATCTAATTTTAAATTTTTATCAGGAAATAATTATACTTTAGCAGATGCTGCTTATACTCCATACCTTACAAGATTTGAGCATTTGCAATTATCTTTTCTATATCAAGAAAAAAAACATCTCTCCAAGTGGTTCTCAATGATTAAAGAAAAAGAAAATTACAGAAAAGCTATTTTGAATTGGAATAATACTGATTATTTGAATTTAATGAGTTTAAGGGGAAAAGAGAGTATTAAAAAAATAAAAAAAATTATTTAAAAAACTTAACACTTAAATTTTAGAGACTTTTATGCAGTTCTAATATTTGTTCCCAAGTTTTTTCGGGTACTTTAATATTTCCCTTAGAGTTTTTTCTATTTAATCTTTCTCTTTCTCCAGGAATTTCTACTTTATTAAATCCTTTTGCTGGCTTAGACGTTCTTATTTCATTTAAAAGATCTTCAGAAGCTTCATAAATTTCTGAGCTATGTCGATATTTTGATGTATCAATTGATACTAAAAGCCAATTAGCTTCTGTTGTAGACGGTCCAAGTAAGGCCTCGCCAATAAGCTCACCTATTAATGCAAGCCCGTAACCTTTCTGAGCGCCTGAAGGTAGAATTGCACCACCGTTAAAATAGTCTTCTGGCTTTCGAGTACTTTTCCCAAACTTATCTATTATACAATCTTTAGGAAGAAGAGCATTTGCAGATTGTGCAGCATAAATCCATCCACCAGCAATTTTGGATGTTGCAAAATCTAAAACAACAGGACCAAGTTTTCCTCCGGGCACTCCTATACACCAAGGATTGGTTGGAAGTAAGGCCTTTATCCCTCCATATGGAGCAACTTGCCTCCAAGTTTGTCTATTGCCGCCGCCAATACAAATTGATAATATCCCTTTTTCAGCGGCGAAATCTGCAAAAGCTCCATGCCGACCTGTATGCCCTACATCTCTAATTGATAACGCTGAAATTCCATTTGTTTTAGCGTCATTTATACCTGCCATATAAGCAATCTTCATTACTGGTATGCCTATACCTTCATTTCCACTTACTCTTTTAATTCCTTTTTTGTCTAAAAATACTTTTGGTTTTGCTTTAGGGTTCATATACCCAGATTGAAATTGCTCTGCATATTGAAGAACTCTCATTATTCCATGACTTTCCATTCCGCAAAGATTTGCATCCGATAAATGTATTGATACTTCTTGGCTAACTTCATTAGAGCACCCTAATTTAAGAAAAATTTTTGTTAATACATCAATAGACTCGGTTAAATTTATTTTAACCCTTTTAGTTTTTAAGTATAATTTGCTTTCCATTTTTTAAGATACAGAAATCTTAAAAAGGACTTGGTTGATTAGGATTTGTTGATAGCCAAACGGATTTTGTTTGCATAAAGCATCTCATGCCTTCCCAACCATTCTCACGACCGTAACCTGATTGCTTATATCCTCCCACAGGACTTTGAGCGGCAGCATTGAAGTAATTATTTATATAAATAGTTCCTGCTTCAATATTATCAGCTATTTTCATAGCTTTTGTAATATCTTTAGACCATATGCCAGCAGCTAAACCAAAAATTGTATCATTTGCTGTTTTTATAACTTCATCTTCATTATCCCATTTTTCAGTTGATACAACAGGTCCAAAAATCTCATTTTGTGCTAAGTATGAAGTATTTGGAACATCTTTAAAAATTGTTGGTCCAATATAAAATCCATTATCTCTACATTCATTTCTTCCATCCAAGACTAAGTTATGACCCTCTTTTTGAGCTTTATCGATATTGTCTAAAATTCTTTCATAGTGAACTCTATTTGCAATAGGACCAATAGTAGTGCTCTCTTGTAAAGGATCTCCGACAGTAGCTCTTTTGCAAACTTTTACTAATTGTTCAGTAAATTTATCAATTATTGAAGAGTGAATTAATAAGCGGGACCCTGATATACAGCTTTGTCCACCAGCTGGAAAAATTCCAGAAGCAACCCCATTTACGGCAAGATCAATATCAGCGTCTGGTAAAACAATTTGAGGTGATTTACCTCCTAATTCCATTACGATAGGTTTAACTTGCTGTGAAGCTATTTTAGCAGCTGCTTTTCCACCATTAGTGCCACCTGTAAATGAAACCATTCTAACATCAGGATGATCAATTAAAGGCTCTCCTGTTGTATGACCATATCCTGTAACAACATTTAAAACTCCTGGTGGTATATCTGCATCTAAAAGTATATCCATCAATTCCAAAATAGAACAACTTGCTTGTTCAGATGGTTTTAAAACCACGGTGTTTCCAGCTGCTAAACAAGGAGCAAGTTTCCAAATTAGAGTCCCAATTGGAGAGTTCCAAGGCAATATTTGAGCGACAACACCAAAGGGTTCCCACTTCATATAATTATGCATATCTGGAAGCTCTGCTGGAATTAATTTTCCTTCAAACTTATCGCACATTCCCGCATAATAATACCAACTATCTAATAGCCATGCACCCTCTCTGAGTGAGGGAGTTATTTGTGATGGTAATTTGCCATTATCTCTTGTTTCAATTGCGCCTATGCGGTCAGCATTTGTGCAAATAACATCACCTATTTTGCGAAGAACACGCCCTCTTTCTGCTGGCATCAATTTTCCCCAAGGACCATCATAAAAAGCTTTTTTTGCAGCCTGTACTGCCATATCAATATCTTTTTTACTACAATCAGGTAATGTTGCCCACACTTTACCATTTGCAGGATTTTCACTATTAAACCATTTGTTTGAAATGGGTTCATGCCATTCGTTGGAATGAAAATATTTATACTTTTTAATATCAGCCATAAATTAACTCCATCACAAAAATTCAATTCATAAATTTTCTTTTAAGGGTGGTTTATCTAAAATTATATCTGCTGCTTTCTCTGCCATTGCTAAAACAGTTGCATACAAATTACCAGTTATTTGAGTTGGCATAGCGGAAGCGTCACATACTCGTAAACCATTTAATCCTCTAACCTTTAAATTTTCATCTAATACAGCCATTGGATCATTTTTCGCACCCATCTTAGCAGTTGAACATGGATGATGCCCAGTATAGGCAGTTATTTTTATAGCTTCTATTATTTCAGATCTCGTATTGGAATTTAACCATGGGTGTATTTCTTGGTTTATATACTGACTTATTTCATTTTGGCTCATTATTTCTCTCATAACACCAACTCCCTTTACTAGTTGTTCCAAATCTTCAGGGTCAGAAAAGTAATTTGGATCAATTAATGGATATTCTGTTGGATCAGAGTTTCTTAGTCTTACTGATCCAAGAGATTTTGGCCTCTCTTGATTAATGTCAATTTGAACACCAGGTTTTGCTACCTTTCTTCCTCTTACTAATAAATTACGTCCAAATTTTTTCAGAAAAGGTGTTTTCTCGTATTGGCCTTTGTTAAGATTTTCCTCCACTATCATTGGTGTCATGAATACTTCTAGTTCTGGCATTTGAGGATCTTCAAAAGCGTGAAATAAACCAGTTGACCAGAAAGCACCACCTCCTGGGCCTTTGCCATTAAAAAGCCAGTTTGCCATTAGCCAAAATGCCTTATCAATTCTTTGGTATTTGGAATGGCATAAATCATTTCTATCTGAGGAGTACTGCATAGATGCGATCACATGATCTGCTAAATTAGAACCTACACCTTGAAGATCAACTATGGGGTTAATATCATTTTCAATTAAATGATCTGCTGGACCAATGCCAGACAACATTAGCAAGTGAGGGGTGCCAAAGGCACCTTGGCAAATAATAACCTCTCTTTTGCAATACACTTTTGTGCTTTTCAAAGTCTCTAAACCTATAACATCGGTTTTATTAATTAATAATTTTGATATTTGTTGATGAGTAAGAATTGTTAAATTATTAGGCTTTTTCTTTAAGTAAGAAATTGCAGATGATTGTCTAACTCCATTTGAAACAGTGCTATCAAGCCTTGAAACACCAGTTCTCTCTGATCCATTAAAATCGTCAATACTCTTATGTCCAGCTTTAACTGCAGATTTAATAAATGCTTCTTCGAGTATACCATAATTTGAGGATCTCTCTATTTTAAGAGGACCTTTATTTCCATGATATTTATTATTTCTATGTTCTGACCCTTCTGATTTTTTAAAATAAGGTAGTATATCTGAATATCCCCACCCATTTAATCCTAACTGCCGCCAATTATCATAGTCTGAGGGTATTCCCCGCATATAAATCATACCATTTACAATTGATGATCCACCTAAACTCTTACCTCTTGGAAAATAAATAGTTCTATTATTTAAATTTTTTTGTGGAATTGATTTATAGCCCCAATCCAATTTTGGATTTCCAAAAACAAAACCATTTCCGGCAGGCATTTTAATAAATAAGTTATTACCATTGCCACCGGCTTCAACCATACAAACAGTGATACTTTTATCTTCACATAATCTCGATGCTAAAGCACATCCTGCAGATCCACCGCCTGCGATTACGTAATCAAACTCTAGCTTCATTATTTAACTCATCAATAAATTTTAAAAAAACTTCTTCAGTCGAAAGCTTACCATTTAAATCTGGTGTCAGATTAACTTTGAAAATTAATTTATCAATAGCCTTTTCAATAATGGTGCTTATATCTTTCCTCTCAAACGAATATTCAAACATCATTGCTATACTTAAAAACATACCAATAGGATTTGCTTTTCCAGTTCCTGCTATATCAGGAGCAGACCCATGAACTGGTTCATAAATACCTTTGACAAAGTTTTTTGGAGGGCCACACAAACAAGCTGAGGGCAACAAACCTAATCCACCAGAAAAAACTGCAACTAAATCAGAAAAAATATCCCCTAATAAATTGCATCCCAATATAATATCAAATTTGGAAGGGTTCATAATTAATTGATAGGCACAATTATCCGCATAGTAATGATTTAATTCAACATCACTATAATTTTTGGACACTTCATTTACGATATCCCTCCATAATTTATAACTTTCCATCACATTTGCTTTATCAATTGAACAAATTTTTTTCTTTCTTTTTCTCGCTAAATCAAATCCTGCAATTACAAATCTTTTTATTTCATCTTCCCTGTAAGCGGCGGTATCAAATGCATAACGCAAACCATTTTCTATTTTATTACCTCTTGGCTGAGCAAACATAATCCCACTAGTCATTTCTCTTAAAACCAAAATATTAGTTCCTTTGAGTTTTTTTTCTTTAATAGGACTTTGATCAATAAGGCCACTAAAAACTTTTGCTGGTCTTATTCCTAAATAAGCATCTAATTCTTTTCTTAGTCTCATTAGGCCATCTTGCTCTTCTGGGGTTCCTTTTATCTTAATATTATCCCATTTTGGGCCACCTACAGCGCCAACCAGAATAGCATCTGAGTTTTTTGCTTTTTCAACAGTTTCATTTTTACAAAATACCTGAAATTTATCCCAGCAAGCACCACCTATAAGATCGTGCTCAATTTTTATGTTTATTCCAAAAATATCTTGAATTTTGTAAATTAAATGAAGTCCAAAATCTAAAACTTCTGGACCTATTCCATCGCCACCAAGTGCTAAAATTTTATGATCCATAATTTAATTTAATATGTGGTTTTTAAATTTTAAAAATGTAATATTATTTATGAATAATATAAAATTTAAGAATTTGTTACTAATATTATGAAATTAGAATTCCATCATATTAATATTGTATCCAAAAATGTTGATGAGCTAAATAATTTTTATAAAAATATTCTTCAAATGGATAGTATTTCAGAAACAGATTTTCCAAGAACTAAAGCTACTGAAAGCTCAGGTTATAATGGAAAAATTAAATTTGTTACTGAAGGTAAAGTTCAAATGCATTTAGCAGAAAGAGATTTTGATGTAGCAAAACAGAATAATAGGCACATTAATCCTGTAGAGAGAGGACATATCGCATTTAGAACTGATGACCTTGAAGGATTTATAAAAATTTTAGAAAAAAATAAAATAAATTATGCGGATTACGGGACAACTTTTTCTGCTGAGTGGCATCAAATATTTTTTTATGATCCTGAAGGTAATATTGTTGAAGTGCATCAAAAAATTGAAAAATTTTAGATGAATAATAATCTGGTGAAGTAAATGGTGAATTCTCTTTTAAATGGGTTTCAAAATTTCAAAAGAAAATATTTCTCAAATGAAAGTGATTTTTTTTCAAAACTTGTAAAGAATGGTCAAGCACCAAAGACTATGATTATATCATGTTCTGACTCAAGGGTAGATCCAGCAATTTTATTTAATACTAAGCCAGGTGATTTATTCGTGGTTCGAAATGTAGCAAACTTAGTTCCACCCTTTAGAGAAGACGATGTGTATCATGGTGTAAGTTCTGCTCTTGAATACGCTATTAAAACTTTAAAAGTGCAAGATATTATTATTTTGGGTCATTCCCATTGTGGAGGAATTTCTGCATTGTGTAGCTTTTGTAAAAAAGAGGCTGAAAAACAAAATAGTAAAGTCAAAAATGAAACTGAATTTATAGAAAATTGGGTAAAAATATCTAAAGATGCTTTAATAGATTTAGATTTTTCAAATTGGCCAGGTGAGATACAACATATTGCAGAGAAAAATTCTATAAAAAATTCGTTAAAAAACTTGAAATCATTTCCTTGGATTTCAAAATCATTAGCTGAAAATAAGCTGGAAATTCATGGATGGTGGTTTGATATGGAAAAAGCTAATCTTTGGTGCTTCAATAAAAAAAATAATTCTTTTGAAAAACTTTAGTCTATTTTAATTATTTATACTGATAATGCTTTTTCGACTAATTTTACAAAAAAGCTTGCACCAATTGGAGATAAATCATCATTAAAATCAAATTTTGTATTGTGAACTCCTGGACCTTTTCCTTGTCCAAGATTGAGAAAAGCTCCTGGCCTCTCGTGAAGCATAAATGAAAAGTCTTCTGCACCCATATCTGGTTTTGCATCATCTTCAACGTTGTTATCTCCAGAAATTTCTTTAGCAACCTTTACAGCAAAATCTGTTTCTTTTTTGTAATTTATAGTTGCAGGATATCCAAAGTTATAATCTAATTCGATATTTGCACCATATGCTTCTGAATAGCCTTTGCAAATTTCTTGCATTCTTCTTTGAACAATTTCCTGAGTATCTTTTGTAAGTGTTCTAATAGTACCATTAATAAATGCTCTACCAGGTATAATATTATAAGTCGTTCCAGAATGTATCTGTGTTATGGAAATAACAACTGGGTCAAGTGCTGGAAGGTTCCTTGAGGATATTGAATGAATTGCTTGCGATACTTGAGTTGCAATCATTACTGGGTCAATTGTGTGTTCTGGGTATGCTCCATGGCCCCCATTTCCGTTAATATTTATTGTGAAATCATCAGCAGCTGCAAAAACTGTGTTTGAATTAGTTTCAAATCTTCCAAGTGCAACATTAGGTGCCGTATGTATTCCGTAAACTTGATCAATTTCAAACTTATCCATAATACCTTCTTTGCACATCACGCCAGCACCGCCACCTTTTTCTTCAGCAGGTTGAAAAATTAATGCTACACGTCCAGAAAAGTTCCTAGTGTCACAAAGATATTTAGCGGCGCCTAAGAGCATTGTTGTATGTCCATCATGACCACAAGCATGCATTACTCCGTCTATTTTAGATTTATATTCATGATTTGTTTCCTCTTGAAGAGGTAAGGCATCCATATCAGCTCTTAAGCCAATTGTTTTGCCATTTTTTTTGCCATTTATTATTCCAACTACACCTGTTTTAGCAATACTGTCATGAATTTCATCAACACCAAATTCTTTTAAACGTTCAATCACAAAAGAAGAGGTTTTAAAACAATCAAATTCCAACTCAGGATTAGCGTGTAAGTGGCGTCGCCATCCCTTCATTTCTTCAAAAAAATCTGCTATTTTGTTTATAACTGGCATATTAGTAAATTAGTCTTCTCTTAATAAAGAATTAAAGGAACTTAAATGCAAGAAATAAATTTTTGGTTTTCTATTGGAAGCACATACACTTACCTTACGGTTAAACGCTTAAGAGCTAAAATTGATGATTTAAATTTAAAAATTAATTTCCATCCTTTTAGCGTAAGAACAGTTATGAAAGATATGGACAATATACCGTTTCCACCTTCAAAAAAACCTAAAGTAGATCATATGTGGAGAGATATCCAAAGGAGGTCTATTTTATATAATATTGAAGTTCCAAAAGTTCCTGTGCCTTATCCAATCAATAATCTTGATCTAGCCAATTGCGTTGCTTTAGTAGGAGTTAATGAAGGTTGGATACTTGAATACTTAGAACAAGCCTACAAGCTTTGGTTTATTGATCATATTGAGGCAGGAAGTGAAGGGAATTTAAATGATAGTTTTAATAAAATAAATCTTGATGCAGAAAAAATAATTGAAACTGCAAATTCAAGTAAAATTTTGCAGCAATACGAACAAAATACACAAACAGCGAAAGATATATCAGTATTTGGGAGCCCAACATTTATAGTTGGAAATGAATTATTTTGGGGTGATGATCGTTTAGAGGACGCTATAGAATGGGCAAGGAAATAAAAAATGAGTATCGAATAAAGATACTTTCTGAATTAAACAATTCAGAAATCAATAAAAGTTTAATTAAAAATGTTTATGATGTTAGTAAAAAACAACTCAACACACTTGGTCAAAAAAAAATATCTTTAAAGAAACCTAATACTGTTAATGAAGCATTTGAATTATTTTTAAATTCAAAAAGATGATTGACTTTAAATCATTTCTAGAAATTAAA
>CAZNBI010000026.1:9807-14347 GCA_964571065.1 uncultured Rhodobacterales bacterium
AATTATTTTTAAATTCAAAAAGATGATTGACTTTAAATCATTTCTAGAAATTAAAGATTTAATTGATACAAATAAGATAAATGCAATAGAACTTGTTAATGATGTTACTAATAAACTTGAAAGAGTAGGAAGATCTTTAAATGCTGTAAGATTTGTTTTTAAAGAATTTGCAATTGAAAGAGCTAAAAAATTATTAGAGAAACAAGAGCAAGAATTACCATTAAACTGTATACCACTTGCTCATAAAGAACTCTTTCAGAGACTTCAAAAAAATGGAATAGGCTGGCCTAATGAGGGAGGATCAAGAAGTAGAGAGGGACTTAAATCAGATAAAACTGCCAAAGTTATATCCCTTCTAGATAAAGCTGGCTCAATAGATTGTGGAAGACTGGTTTCAGTTGAATACGCTTTTGGAGTTACAGGGCATAATAATTATGCTGGAACACCTAAAAATCCCTGGAATAAAGATTATGTCTGTGGAGGTTCATCATCTGGATCCGCTGCTATAGTTGCAGCTGGATTAGTGCCAGCTGCATTAGGCACAGATACTGGTGGTTCTGTAAGGCTGCCTGCATCTGCATGCGGTTTATTTGGTATAAAACCTACACAGGGTTTAATTAGCAGAGACGGAGTGTTTCCTCTTTCTGTCTCCTTGGATACAGTTGGGCCATTAGCGAGAAGCGTTACTGATATAGCTAAAATGCTTAATGTATTAGTTGCAGAAGACAAGAATGATAAATCATCAGTTCAAGTTGATAAACAGAATTATCTTTCAGAATTAGATATAGGAATAAAAGGTTTAAAAATTGGATTACCAGATAGTTACTTTTTAGATGGCAGTGATGAAGGGATTAGAATCGATGTTATAAACACATTCTCAATTTTAGAAAAATTAGGTGCAATTTGTTTGGATACAAAAATACCAAATATAGAAAATGCCAATGATTTAAATATGTTGTTAATTTCATCAGAAGCTGCAAATGCTCACAAAAACCTAGTACTAAAAAAGCATAAATTATTTAATGAGCAAACACTAATGAGGATATTGGCCGGTGCTTTTACATCAATTCAAGAATATAAAAAGTTATTAAGGTATCGAATACAATTTATTCATGAATTTCTATATAAAGCTTTTGAGGAGGTGGATATTTTGATTGCACCTGTTTGGCCATGTTATATTCCTACTATTAAAGAAAGTGATTTAGGAGCAAATTCAGATGCTGCAAATTTAGTAAGAAGAATAGGCCACAATACAAGACCAATAAATTATTTGGGTTTGCCTGCAATCAGTATTCCGACAGGTTTTGATCCCAATGGTTTGCCATTGAGCGTTCAATTAATAGGAAAACCATTTTCTGAAAAATTACTTTTAAGAGCTGCATACGCATTAGAAAAACAACTTAGTTTTTGGGACATAAGGCCAGACATATAATATTCTAATCTACACGGCCAGGCATTCTTTTTGATAATAATCCGGCTGATATTAAAAATAATCCCATAACGATAAAGAGACTTTGCACTTTCATAAAAAACAAAAAAAGACTTGCAAAACCTGGTGTTATTGCAAATGAAAATTCTCTCCATGTTGAGTAAACAGTTGTCATTTCAGTTCTTTGTTTAGGGTTAACCATTCTCATAAATGGTAAGTTTCCTATAATGTCAAGCATATCCATGCCTAAGGTTGCTATAACAAGAAATATAATTCCTATTAGTGCTGGTTTAGGAAGTAATCCAATAATCCCAAGCGATATACCACTTATTAAAAATGAATAGTAAATAGTTCTTCTTATACCAAAACTTTCTCCAATTTTCGCAAAATATGATGAAAACACAAAGATGCTTATTATTGATCCCATTACAAAGCCCACCCATTCAATAGCAATGCCAGCTTCAATAAAATAAATGGGGCCATAGGTAAAGAAAAATACCCAAGATGCAGATCTTGTTACTGCAATTAAGTATGCGACCCTCATATGAGGATTATAAAAATATATTTTAAGGTTAGATAAAAAGTTCAAATGATTTTTATTAGGCTCTTTAACCAACTCAGATTCTTTTATTCTGAGCCACCAAAAAATAAGCAAAAGTAAAGTCATAATAATAGATGACAATAAAAATGGCGCCATTTTAAATGTATTAACCCATAGCCAAGTTCCAATTCCTGGAAACAAGACCCATGACATAGCAGCAAATAAAATTTTTCGACTTTCTACCTGAGCAAGTTCTTTTCTTGGGATGAAGTCCATTGTGTATAATGATACACAAATCATTGTAAGTCCGGCACCAGCCATCCTAAGAATATTTCCAAGTGTATAGGCAATTATATCGCTATAAGATAATAATAAACTGCCAATAATAATCAAAACACTGGCAAATGAAAAAATATATTTTCTTGAAAATAAATTGATTAGATTGCCAGCAAATAATACAATAGGAAGCGCTATTAAAGAAGAAATAAAAATTGAGACAGACATTAATTTAGCTGAGTTAAATATTTCAAGACCAGCAATTGTTATTAAAGACCCTAGAGTTGCTCTGCTTGCGTTTTCTAATCCATAAATTGTACTTAAGGTAAGACCACTTGGTGTATTTGCGGAAGCAATTCTAATTGGTGGTCTGAGAGCCATTTTACATTCACAAAAAGATAAAGTTTTTGAAAATAAAAATTATATATTCCATAAAAATATCTAATTACAGATAATAAAATTTTGTCAAATTATTTTAAAATTTTGCACTCTGAATACGACATTTCAGAAAATGAAATATCATTTCGTGAATACTTAAGATAGAAAGGCATTTCTATATTTTGAGAGGGTCCAAATTGTATATGTAAATTTATATTGTCTTGGTAAATTTTAAAATATTGTCCGTTTTTACTTTTAATTGGAAATTTTATATAATTTTTATTACTTAGTGAACCATTCAAAAATACAAGATGTGATGGAGTTACATTGATAGAATATGAATTATTTAATTCATTGTAATACTTTTTAGCTTCCATAGAAATTTGAAATAAATTTTTTTCAATACAAATATACTTTTCTGAAATGACCTGACTTTGACTTGTATTGGTGAATATAAGCAAAATAAAAATATATAGGAAATTTTTATAATTAAACATGTTTAAATTTTGTTTTATAAACTATAATAATCATAATATTAATAGATTTAACTTAAATAAAGTGTGTTTTAAATTTTTAAAGTGAATAAATGAAAAAAAATGATCTTTTTAAAGAAAAGTTAAAGAAAGAACGTTTAATTAAAGAAATTCTTACTAATTCAGACGGTCAAATTGAAGAAAAACTCTTAACCGTTAAAGTTGCAAAAAAAGTTGATAATCCTCGTTTCAAAAATGCCTTTATGAAACTTTTAAATAAGAAATAAGTTTTTATTTATGATTGAATATTTTCATAATTTACATCATTAGCTTGATTGTGGTCTACGTATATTCGAGGTTCATATTGAGTTTCCTCAAAAGATTTTAAATCAAAGGGGTTTGAAGGTTCTGAATGAATAACAGATTTTTTCCAGCCAGTAACAACCCAAATAGTCTCGCCTTCCTTTTTTAGTGAATTAGATTCTTTGTTATTCCATACAATATTAAAGCCATCTGTTAGTAAAAG
The DNA here is from genome assembly GCA_964571065.1 of uncultured Rhodobacterales bacterium. Taxonomy (GTDB): domain Bacteria; phylum Pseudomonadota; class Alphaproteobacteria; order Puniceispirillales. The sequence continues at coordinate 13,431 of CAZNBI010000026.1, forward strand.
CTGCCATTTTTGAGGCTCTTGTATCCAATTTTGGTTTTCTAATATTTTATAAACTTTAACTTTGAATCTTTTAAGTATAAAGTTTTGTTCTTTCCAATTCATTTCTTCATACAGCAAAATTTACTCCCTAATTTAAATCTTAAAATTTATTAATTTATTACTGAAGTTAAGTCTGAAATTTTATCTAACTTTATATATCTTTTCGAGTATTTGTTAGTGCTAATATTCTCGTGTTCCCAAAGAATTTTATATGGAATATGAATTCCATTTCCTCCAATTTGTAATACAGGCAAGACATCAGATTTAAATGAATTTCCAACCATTAAAAAATTTCGGGGTTCAATCTTAAGATCATCAAGAATGTTTAAATATGTCTTTTTATTTTTCTCTGAAACTATATTTCTATGTTTGAAATATTTCTCAAGCCTTGATTTTTTAATTTTTCTCTCTTGATCTAAAAGATCACCTTTAGTTATTAGAATTAATTCATACTTTTTTGACAAAGTGCCCAAAATTTTTTCAACACCTTCAATAAGATTAACAGGGGATTTAAGCATTTTTTTCCCTAGTTTTATTATCTGAATTATATTTCTTTTGTTTAACTCTTTGTGAGAAATTTTAGCAGATGTTTCAATAAGAGAGAGTATAAAGCCTTTTATTCCATAACCATAAATATCTAGATTTAATTTTTCAGTTTTTAAAAATTCCTTGTCAAAATTATTTGAGTCTTGTTTTAAAATATTTTTGATTTCTTTTAGTGAGTTAAAAAATAAATCTTCATTTTCCCAAAGTGTATCGTCAGCATCAAAGCCAATAACTTTTATTTTGTGATCATTAAGTGTATTTATCATTTTGAAAGTATATTAAAATTTTTTATTAATTTTTATAATTCTTCTAAGTCTTCCAGATGCTTGTCG
>CAZNBI010000027.1:0-14011 GCA_964571065.1 uncultured Rhodobacterales bacterium
ACAGCAGCTTTAGTTCCAGACTCAAAGTCATCAGCTGAAAATGTGCCCATAAAAGGCATCTCCATATGCGTATGTGGATCAATACCACCAGGCATAATATAACATCCCTTAGCGTCTAATGTTTTATCGCCTGATAGATTTTTCCCAATTGAGGCTATCTTTCCCTTCTCTATTAAAACATCGGATTGAAAAGTTAAATCTGATGTAACAATTGTTCCACCTTTTATAACAGTACTCATTTTATTTCCTCCAGTTCTATTCAATTATTTCTGCGGTATTAACAACAGCATGGAATAATACATCTGCTCCAGCTGTTGACCATTCCTTTGTTATTTCTTCTGCTTCATTGTGTGATAATCCATCAACGCACGGACACATTATCATTGCAGTTGGCGCTACCCTGTTAATCCAGCAGGCATCATGACCAGCACCTGAAACAATATTCATATGCGAGTAGCCTAAGGTTTTTGCAGCATCTCTTACTTTTTCAACACAGTCTTTGTCAAATTCAACTGGATCAAAGTTTCCAACTTTTTCAATATCCATAGTTAAACCAATTTTCTCAGCTATATCTGCAGCGCCTTTTCTCATTCGGTCTTCCATATCTTGAATTACTTCTTTATTTGGATGCCTAAAATCAACAGTAAAAACGACCTTACCAGGTATTATATTTCTCGAATTGGGATATACATCTATATGACCAATCGCACCTACTGCGTGAGGCGCATGCGATAGAGCAATCTCATCAACTAGTTGCGTAATTCTAGCCATGCCAAGCCCAGCATTAACTCTTTTAGGCATTGGAGTTGATCCAGTATGAGATTCTTTTCCGACTAAAGTCACTTGTAGCCAATTTAAACCCTGTCCATGAGTAACAACGCCTATATCTACATTTTCATCCTCTAATATTGGGCCTTGCTCAATATGAAGTTCATAAAATGCATGAAGTTTTCTTTCACCTACTGGCTCTTCCCCTCTCCATCCAATTCTTTTTAATTCATCACCAAATTTTTTCCCTTCAGAATCTTCTCTATTATAAGCCCATTCCTCAGTATGCATACTTGCAAAAACACCCGAAGATAGCATAGGTGGAGCAAATCTGGTTCCTTCTTCATTAGTCCAGTTAACAATTTCAATTGGATGCTTAGTTTTAATATCCAAATCATTTAAAGTTCTTATTATCTCTAATCCACCCAAAACACCTAAAACACCGTCATATTTTCCACCAGTTGGCTGAGTATCCAAATGACTTCCAACCATAACTGGCAATGCATTAGGATCTGTTCCTTCCCTTCTAGCAAACATATTTCCCATAGTATCTAAGCCCATTGCTAATCCTTCTTTTTCACACCAGGAATTAAAAAGCTCCCTACCTTTTGCATCATCATCCGTTAGCGTTTGCCTATTATTTCCACCTGCTACACCAGGACCTATTTTAGCCATTTCCATAATAGAATCCCACAATCTATCACCATTTACCCTAAAATTTTTACCTACTGAGCTCATTTCTATCTCCAAAATATAGTTTGTTGATTGTGATCAATTTTTACTTCTATTGTCAATTTATTAGTTTATCTTTTAATAATAGATTTACTTCACAAATAGTTCCATAAATTCATGTACTTTTGTTTTCTCTAGTTTTTCTTGGTTTAAACAAAGATCATAAATTAATTTCGATTTATCTTTATCAAAACAAGTATTTAAATTATTCCAAAATTTTTCTTCAAGTAATGGTATACCCTCTTCTCTTCTTTTCTTATGCCCAATAGGGTACTCAATTTGGATATCATCAGAACTTGTGCCATCATTAAAGAAAACTTGAACCGCGTTAGCTATAGATCTCTTTTCTGGGTCAAGGTAATCCATTGAAAATTGGTTATCCTCTTCAATAATCATTTTGTCCCTCAATTTATCAATTAATTGATTTTCTTGATGAAAGTCGTCTTCATAATATTCTGCAATCAAGTCTCCAAAAATTAAACCAACAGCCACCATATATTGAATGCAGTGATCTCTATCTGCAGCATTCGCGAGTTTACCAACCTTTGAAATAATTCGTATTGCTGGCTCTTGAGTTCGAATAACTATTTTGTCTATAATTTCTAATTTAGATGCCACACTTTCATGTAGCTTTATAGCTGCCTCTACAGCAGTTTGTGCATGAAACTCTGCAGGGTATTGAATTTTAAATAGTATATGTTCCATCACATAACTACCATAGGTTCTATTAAACTTAAATATTTGATCACTTTTATCTTTCAGCTTTTGATCCTTATTAGTCTTATTATAGCTAATGTCGTAAAAACCCCATTGAGGTGCTGTAAGAACACCAGGTACACCCATTTCGCCTCTTAATGCTATATCAGCTAACCTTACACCTCTCGAAGTGGCATCGCCAGCAGCCCAAGATTTTCTTGACCCTGCATTTGGAGCATGCCTGTAGGTCCTCAATGAAGAGCCATCTACCCAAGAGTGAGAAATTGCAGATAAAATTTGATCCTTGGATCCACCCATTATTTTAGCTGAAATTGCAGTAGATGCTACTCTGACTAGTAAAACGTGATCTAATCCAACTCTATTAAACGAATTTTCAATTGCTAAAACACCTTGTATTTCGTGAGCCATAATCATAAACTCTAACACTTCTCTCATGCTAAATGGTTCGTATCCTTTACTTAATCTTTTTTGAGATAAGTGATCACATAAAGCTAAAATACTGCCAAGATTATCTGAGGGGTGCCCCCATTCAGCCGCCAGCCAAGTGTCATTATAATCCAGCCAACGAATAATACATCCTATATCCCATGCAGCCTTAACAGGGTCTAAAATATAATCAGTTCCTGGAACACGGGAGCCAAATGGAACTGAAGTGCCATCAACAATTGGGCCTAAATGCTTTGTACATTCTTTAAATTGAAGTGCGAGCAAGCCACATCCAATACTGTCAATTAGGCAATTTCTTGCTGTTGTGAGGGCTTCATCAGATACAACTTTATAATTAATTACATAATTTGCAATATCTTGTATCACTTCGTCGTAATCAGGACGTAAATTATAATCAACATTTAATGACATATGAAACCTTTATCTATTTTCTATACTTACAAAGTCTTTATTATTAGGCCCAGTATAATCAGCAGATGGTCTAATTATTCTGTTATTTTTTCTTTGTTCTTTTACATGAGCAGCCCAGCCAGATATTCTTGACATAACAAAAATTGGTGTAAAAAGTTTTGTTGGAATTCCCATAAAATGATATGCTGATGCATGAAAAAAATCAGCATTACAAAATAGCTTTTTTTCTCTCCACATTACTTCTTCACACCTTACGGAAACAGGATATAGCTTATCGTCATTAGTCTCATTTGCTAGCTTTTCAGACCAACCTTTAATAACGTTATTTCTTGGATCACTTACCTTATAAACTGCATGACCAAAACCCATAATTTTTTCTTTACGGGCCAGCATATCCATAAGTTTATTCTCTGCGTCATCAGGATTTTCAAATGATTGTATGAGATCCATTGCAGCTTCATTAGCACCCCCATGCAATGGTCCTCGTAGAGTTCCTATAGCTGCAGTAATGCAACTATGAATATCTGACAGAGTTGATGCACATACCCTAGCTGCAAAAGTTGATGCATTAAATTCATGCTCAGCATATAATATTAAAGAAACATTCATTACCTTAGTGTAAAGGCTGGATGGCTTTTCACCATGCAAAAGACTTAAAAAATGAGAGCCAATTGTATCGTCATCTGTTTCTGTATTTATCTTTTTATTTTCATGGCTGAATTTATACCAGTAAGTGATAATTGATGGAAATAACGCAAGCATTCGGTCAATTTTATCATCTTCTTGAGAAAAGTTGGCCTCAGTTTCAATGCAACCTAATATTGAGCACCCCGTTCTCATGACATCCATTGGATGGCTATTTGGAGGAATTTGCTCTAAAACCTTTTTAACTTCTTCAGGTAAATTTCTTAATTTTTTAAGTTTAGATTTATAATTATTTAGTTCTTGAAGGTTTGGTAAATGCCCTTTTAGTAAAAGAAATGCAATTTCCTCAAACTCTGCATTTTCTGCTAAATCTGTAATTTCATAACCCCTGTAAGTTAATCCTGTTCCAGATTGCCCTACCGTACAAAGTTCAGTCTCTCCAGCTACCTGCCCTCTAAGACCCGCTGAATTTACAGAACTATTTTTCAAATGCGCCTCCTATTAATCTTTCAGATTATATCATGTTCTTTTACGAATAATCTTTCTCTTTTCAAAACATTACTGATTGAATCTGCAGCAACCTTTTGACCAATTTCACTTGCATAAGCATTCTCGAAATCTTCTTGGCTATCAAACCATTGCTCAGCGACACCGTCAAAAGCTTTTTCACCTTCATTTTCAACAAGGTTAAAACACAATTTCCTAATATTTGGAAGCATAGCAGCTTTCGGAGAATGAGAATTTATCCACCAGTCTTTGAATTGTTCAGATGTAATATTTTCTTTTTTCTTCAGTAGTATAATTGCTTTAAACATTTTTCTTCCCCCTAATCAGGCTTAACCCTTTTTAATGGCCTTCCTCCTATGCCTAAACAGACAGCTATTAATATTTCATCTGCTTTAGGAGCGTCAGATATTGAAATTTCAGTTGCATCCATAAAATCAAAATCCCATATATTATTTTTATTTGTCATTGGCATCACAATTAATGAACCTGGACCACCAATTTTTTTAGTTGAAGGTATAATATCTTTACCTGATCCAACAGCAGACCTGACTGGTGCACCAAATCTAGGGTGTAATAATGCAGCAGCATGTTCAATCTCACCGTCAACCCCCACAATTGCGCCTTTTCCATAACTTTCTATATCGTCTGGTTTTACTTGTAAAATATCTACACATCTCTCAGCTAGGTATCCACCTATCTCTGCACCTACATCAAAAAGTGGTTCAAGGTTTTCTGAATATTTATTTGCAAACTGATTCTTTATTACTGCAGCTCCAATAATTTTTTTTGGTGGAATTTTGACCTTTTTATCCATTTCCTTATGTGTTTCATCAATCTGAAAAACTACTTTTCTAACATCTGTTAATTTCAACGAAACTTCCCCCCATATTTTATATTATATGCCAATTCTTAAACTATTTAATAACGAAAATATAGAGAAGTTTAAAATTTAATATTTATAATTTTCTTATTTTACTAAAAAAAAGAGTCGTAATTGGATGCAAAATTTGCATAGATTAGACAAAACAAAAACAATAAGTAAATTAAAAAAATTGTTTATATTTAGAATTTTACAATAGGGAGAGAAACTATGGCAAAACTTTTGATTAATAGAAGAGAGTTTTCAATAGGTGCGACAGCTTTACTGGCCTCGTTGAGTAATTTTTCATCATTTGCAGGCTCAAAAATTAAAGTTGCTGGAATATATACCGTACCAATTCAACAAAAATGGGTAGCAAGACTTCATCTTGCCCTTGATGCTGCTTCAAAACGTGGTGAAATAGATTACGTTTACTCAGAAAGTACAGCAAATACAGATTATGTAAGAGTAATGAGAGAGTATTGCGCTCAAGGTGTCCAATTAGTGGTTGGGGAAGCTTTTGGGATAAGTAAAGAAGCTAGAAAAGTAGCTGATGATTTTCCAGAAATTGCTTTTTTAATGGGTGACCCTTTCAAACCGCATGGAAATAATTTTTCTGTTTTTGATAATTATATTCATGAACCTTGCTACTTAATGGGCATAATTGCCGGCAATATGACTAAAGCAAAAAAGATCGGAATGGTCGGCGGCTATGCCATTGGAGAGGTAAACAGACTATTCCATGCATTTATGAATGGTGCTAGATCTGTAAAACCTGACATTCAATTCAAAGTTACCTTTATAGGATCATGGTATGATCCACCTAAAGCAAAAGAAGCTGCATTTGCCCAAATAGAAGCAGGTGTTGATATTATGTATGCTGAAAGAGCTGGAGTGGTAGATGCATGCAGAGAAAAAGGTATACTAGCTTTTGGAAATGTTAATGACATGAATAAAGAAGAGAATGGTACAGATGTAGTTGTTACATCTGCTCTTTGGCATATGGAAGGCGCTATAAATCATGCCATCAATTTGACCAAAGCTGGCAACTTTAGAGCTGAGGAATATCATAACTGGACCATGATGGCGAAAGGTGGTGCTTCATTATCTCCGTATTATGAGTTTGAAGATAAAATTCCAAGTGCAGTTAAAACTCAAGTTGCAAATTTAGCAAGTGATATTGTTGCAGGAAAATTTACAGTTGAAATCATTGATGATGAACCAAAATCAACATTCTAATTAAACAACACTTTAGCCACTTTTAAAAAAAGTGGCTAAAAAATTATGAACCCTTTACTAAAAGTACAATCCATTTCCAAGAGTTTTGGAGAACTAGCTGCTAATTCAGAAATAAGCTTTGATGTTAACAAAGGAGAAGTACTAGCAATTCTTGGAGAAAATGGAGCAGGTAAAACAACATTAATGAATATTTTATTTGGCCATTATATGCCAGATAATGGGAAAATTTATTTTAAAAATAATCCAATAAAATTTGGCAATACTCGTCATACTATTTCATTAGGAGTTGGAATGGTTCACCAGCATTTTACTCTAGCTGATAATCTTACCGTTCTTGAGAATATTATAATAGGCCAAAAATCACTTTTCAGTTTTTCTCTATCAAAAAAAACTGCCCTTGATAAACTTAATTCTTTGATTGAAAAGTTTAGTTTACCAATTGATCCCGATGCAATGGTATCTGATTTATCAGTAAGTCAAAAACAAAGGCTCGAAATATTAAAAACGCTATACAAAGACTGTGAATTATTGATCCTTGATGAACCTACTGCAGCATTAACTCCACAAGAAACTGAAGGCCTCTTCAAGACAATAAAAAATATGGTTAATCAAGGGCTTTCAGTAATTTTAATTTCTCACAAACTTAATGAAGTTTTGTCAGTAAGCGATAGAATAATTGTATTGAGAAATGGCAAAAAAGTTGGTGAAAAGAAAACTGCTAATGCAGATTACAAATCAATTGCCTCAATGATAGTTGGAAAAGAAATTTCTTATCCAAAAAAAATAAAAAGCAAACCAAATAGAGAAGTTTTAAGATTAGAAATGGTTTCTTACAAATCAGATCATGATCTTGATGTAAAAATTAATAATTTAAATTTAAAATTATATGGAGGAGAAATAATTGGTATAGCTGGTGTTGCAGGAAATGGACAGCAAAGTTTAGCTAAGTTATTGACTGGTCACTTAAAACCAACTGAAGGAAAAATTTATATTAACCAGAATGAAGTCATCAACAATAGTCCTAAAAATTTTATGAACCAAAAAGTTGCGTATATTCCTGAAGACAGAAACAAAGATGGTCTTGTTGGTGACATGAGTATCTGGGAAAATATTATTATGACAGAAACTGACAGTATTAAAATTTTTAACCAACTAGGCTTTATTAATTCCAAAAATTCTTATGATCAGGCTTTATCAATCTGTAAAACAAATGATGTAAGACTTCAAAAAATAGATCAGCCAGCAAGATTATTATCTGGCGGTAATGTTCAAAAATTATTAATCGGCAAATGGCTTTACAGGAACCCACAAATTATTATTGCTTGCCAACCTACAAGGGGATTAGATGAGGGTGCAATTGCAGCAGTCCATAGAATGATTTTAGATGCAAGAAAAGATGGAAATGGTGTTATTATTATTGGTGAAGACCTAGATGAACTACTCTCTTTATCAGATAAAATTTGCGTAATGTATAATGGCCATCTTTCAAAGCCACTAGATACACTAAAAACGGACAAATTGACCATTGGCATGCTAATGTCTGGAAAAGGTTTCTAAATGATAAATTTTAGACTGGAGGAACGTGAAAACAAAAGTTTAAGAAGACAAATTATATCTCCGTTTTTAGCTGTATTTGTTGCGCTTATTATATCTAGTCTTTTCATTCTTTTGGCAGGTGTAAGTCCCATTGATTCATTCAAAGAACTTTTTATAGGTTCATTTGGCTCGAGAAATGCTATTGCTGAAACTTTATCAAGAGCAACGCCAATGATTTTAACTGGTCTAGCTGCAAGCATAGCTTTTAAAGCTAGGTTTTGGAATATAGGTGCAGAGGGGCAACTTTATGCTGGCGCACTGGCAGTTACTTTTTTTGGAACAGGGTTGGTTCAGTTGCCTTCATTTATAATGATACCCTTTTTATTTTTGGTTGGAGCTTTAGCTGGAGGACTTCTCTTGCTGCCACTAGTCTTACTAAAAAACTATTATAAGGTGGATGAAGTTGTAACTACCTTACTTACAAACTTTATTGTTGTTTTGCTAGTAAGCTATTTATTAGAAGGTCCTTGGAAAGATCCAATGTCATTAGGTTGGCCACAAGGTGCTTCAGTAATTGATCAAGGAGTTTTACCTCAAATTCTCTCAAGAACAAGGTTGCATCTAGGATTTATATTTTCAATATTCTTTGCAATTCTAATTTGGATCATAATATCAAAACATTTAATTGGTTATCAAATCAAAGCCGTTGGATTTAATCCATCTGCCGCAAACCACTCAGGGGTTCCAGTATTAAAAACAATTTTTATTGTCGCCTTGTTAAGTGGAGGCATGGCAGGTATGGCAGGTGTAACCGAAACTGCAGGTTTAAAAGGTTACTTAACTTTAGATTTATCTCCTGGATTTGGTTATGCAGGTATAGCTGTAGCTATGTTAGCTGCATTGCATCCACTTGGTGTTATTGCTTCTGGGATCTTTTTGGCATCAATATACGTAGGTGCTGATGCAATGAGCCGTTCAATGAATGTTCCAACATATTTAGCAGACGTCATAGTTGCTATTACAGTTTTATGCGTTTTAGTAAGTTTAATAATCAACCAATATAAATTTCGTTTCTTAGAGCAAAACAAATGATTTTAGAATTTTTTGAAATATTTTTTACTGCAGGATTTTGGGCCGCTACAATTAGGATTGCTTGTCCTTTGATTTTTGCAACGCTTGGTGAAGTTATTTGTGAAAGATCTGGAGTTCTTAATCTAGGCATAGAGGGCATAATGTCATTAGGAGCTATGGTTGGTTGGATGTCTGTATATTTAGGTGCAGACCTTTATTCTGGTATCTTAATAGCAGCATTAACAGGCGCTCTTTTTGGTTTACTACATGCAATATTTACTGTTTATCTAGGTGCATCACAACATGTTACTGGCATTGGCATAACTATGTTTGCTTCATCGGTAGGTTTTTTTTCATTTAAATTAATTTTGCCCAGTAGTACCACTCCTCCAAAAATTATACCTTTTGAAAAACTTGAAATTCCATTTCTCTCAGAAATACCCTTTTTAGGTGAAGCCCTTTTTCAACATACACCTTTTACTTATCTAGCTTTTTTAAGTGTAATTATTATTTTTTGGCTTTTAAACTCAACGCCTTTTGGACTTTCAATTAAAATGGCAGGTGAAAACCCTATGGCACTAGAGGCACAAGGTATTGATGTATTATTAGTCAGAACAGTATCAGTTATTTTAGGAAGTTCCTTGATGGCAATTGGAGGAGCTTATTTAACAATGTCTGCATTTGATGCATTTTATTTTGGAATGATTAATGGACGTGGATGGATTGCTATAGCTTTAGTTATATTTGCAGCATGGAAACCAGAAAGGGCTTTGCTAGGAGCACTTTTATTTGCAGGATTAGACGCTTATCAAGTGCGGGCCCAGCAACTTGCGGGAGCATTTATTCCTTATCAATTTTTTTTAATGCTTCCTTTTTTCTTAAGTATTGTAGCAATGATAATTGCTTCAAAACGAACACGATATCCTAAGGCTTTGTTAATCCCTTTTCGAAGAGGCGAGCGTCACTAGAGGAGATAGAAATGAAAGACCTAATTGTTAGAAATTGTAATCTTGGGAATGATGATCAAACTTGCATATACATTAAAAAAGGCGTCATTCAGGATATAGATCCAAAAATACCAGAAATAGGATGTCCCGAGATAAATGCTAATAACAATTTTGTATCATCTCCATTTATTGACAGTCATTTTCATATGGATGCTACTTTAAGTTATGGTCTCCCAAGAGTAAATGAATCAGGGACTCTTCTTGAGGGCATTAAACTCTGGGGCGAACTAAAGCCAAGCCTTACTAAAGATGCTATTAAACAAAGAGCACTCGATCTATGTAAATGGTCTATTGCAAGAGGTACTCTTTTTATAAGGTCTCACGTTGATGTTTCAGGAGACAGTTTATTAGCAGTAGAAGCGCTTTTAGAAATAAAGGAGGAAATGAAGGATTACATTGACCTTCAACTTGTAGCATTTCCTCAAGATGGTGTTTTAAGATCAAATTGTCTAGAAAACCTGAAAAAGTCTTTAGATATGGGTGTAGATGTTGTTGGAGGGATACCACATTTTGAGAGAACAATGGCAGATGGTGCTGAATCAATAAAAATTTTATGTGAATTAGCTGAGAAAAGAGGGTTACTTGTAGACATGCATTGCGATGAAAGCGATGATCCTCTTTCAAGGCATATTGAAACTCTTACTTATCATACTAATAGGCTAGGAATGCATGGTCGTGTAGCTGGATCACACTTAACATCAATGCACTCTATGGATAATTATTATTTTTCAAAACTAATAGGATTAATGGTGGAAGCAGAAATGAATATTATACCTAATCCTTTAATAAACATTACCATTCAAGGGAAGCATGATACTTATCCAAAAAGAAGAGGCATGACAAGAGTTCCAGAACAAATCAAAGCAGGCTTAAATGTAGCTTTTGGGCATGATTGCGTTTTAGATCCATGGTATCCATTAGGTTCGCATGACATGCTTGAAGTTGCTCACATGGCATTACATGTGGCTCATTTAACAGGGCAAAATGAAATGAAATCCTGTTTTGATTCAGTTACATCAACATCAGCACAAGTTCTCCATCTTGATAAATATGGTCTCAAGAAAGGATGCAATGGGGATTTAGTTATACTCCAGTGCAATAATAAAATTGAAGCTTTAAGATTAAAACCAACAAGGTTATTTGTTATTAAAAAAGGTAATATCATAAGCACAGCTGAACCAACAGAATATCAATTAAAAATAAATGAAAAATTAGAAACTACTGATTTAATTTTCCGTAATTAAGTCAATGGGCTTTCAATTAACCTATGATATTTGGAAATATCAATCATTTAAAAAATTATTCTTTGCAGGTTTTTTAACAAGTATTTCTAGATGGTTTGAATTCCTTACCTTCTCAATTATAAGTTGGGAACTCACAGGTAATGCAGCTATTGTTGGTTATATAATGACTGCTAGATTCGTTGCATTAGCTATAACCGGAATTTTTTTTAGTGTTAATGGAAGACTCTACTCTGGTCAGAAGATTATGATTTTATTTACTGGGTGTTGTGGTGTTCTATGCAGTCTTGTTTTTATTAGCTTCTATTTAAATGCAAGCTTACAACTTGTTGGATTATTTATTATATCTTCATTAAGCGGCTCACTATGGAGTGTTGATTTTTCTTTTAGAAGGAGAATGTTAGGTGATTCTTTACCAGAATATTTAATTCCAACTGGGGTTTCAATCGATGTTTTATCAACACATGCTACAAGGTTAATTGGACCATTTTTAGGTGGCATTATACTTACTTATTTTTACTCTCAATTTATTTTTTTATTTTTATCTTTTTTATATTTACTCTCAACATACCTTATTTTTGATGAGCAAGACCAAAACAAAAATTCCAAAAAAACAAACTCATATTTAGGATCTCTAAAAGATGTTCTTTCCGAAATTTCAAAAAAACCAAATCTTATAAATGTAATCTCTTTAACACCATTATTTAATATTTTTGGCCTTCCATTTCTTTCTTTAATTGGAATTCTTATAATAGAAAAGTTTTCATTTAATGCTTTTGATGTTGGATTAATTGTATCACTAGAAGGTCTAGGAGCTTTAATTGGAGGAATTGTTATTTCAGCTTTTCCCCCAAAAAATAAGTTAGTTCCATTTTGTGTTTCTTTGCTCTTATTATTTGTTTTTATATGTTTTATATCTCTTAATAACAACTCACTATTATTAATATTTCTTTTATTTTTCGCAGGTTTTGTTACATCAACTTACTCAGCATTACAAAGCAGTATAGTCTATCTTTCTACAACACCTAAATTAAGATCTTCCACATTTAGCTTTCTTACAATTGCAATAGGAAGTGGCGCATTAGGATCTTTCAATATTGCTTTTATGGCTAATTTTTACACCACTGAGTATTTAACTTTAATCATGGGATTAGAGGGAATTGTTTTTTTTCTCCTTCTGATAGTATCCTTAAATATAAGATCTAAGTTTTTTCGTAAAATTTAGTTTTCATATTAGTGAATATTATTTTAAACTATAGATAATGTTTGGAGAATTGCGTGATAGAATTTTTAATTATTTGGTTCTTAGGAAATGACATCATAGACAGTGGTTTAAGATACACCACTGCAGAAGAATGTTTTGCTCAGGCTCAAAATACAGGATCAGATTTAACTGCAATTAATATTTCACCGCCTCAATTTACATGTATTCCTATGGCGAAAGGAAAAGAATTTAAAGTTTATAGGAATGGTTCAAATTCTAGATTCCCGTTTTAAGATTTAAGTTACAGCATGAAAAAAAGAATTTTACTAATTGCAATTTTTATAATTTTACAAAATAACAATCTGCGTTCAGAAAATTGCATTTTGAATAGTGGCTCTGCAAATGACATAAATAAATATAATCAATGCATTGCCAATCAAATGCAAATGGCTAGGAACCAAAATCGCATGGAATTAGAGTATCTTAGAAATGAAATAATTAAATTAAAAGAAGAAAATTTCGTTTTAAAACAAAAGCTTGATCAAATTAAAGATATTCTTAAAAACATATTTTTAAATTTATAATTTTACCAGCATTTGAATGTTGCTTTAGCCATTCCTTCTGAGGATGAAAAAGTAATAAGTTGGGCTCTATTTCCATTCAAGCACTTTCTAGTAACTGCATTTTTAATTTCATCAGGGGGTAAAATAAGATTTTCTTTTAAATCTAGTTGCCACTGGGCAATTATAGTTTTTTCGTCAACTACATTAATATTTAAATCATTAGAATTTTCTTGAACTACATCTGAACTTTCAGAGTTATTATCTTCCTCACTATTTTGTTTTATTTCATCACTGTTTTCAGTCTTAGCTTCTGCTTGAATTTCTGCGTTAATTTGCTCTTCAACAGACATGGTATTAAGTTTAAGCGGGGGACCAACTTTAGCGACAAGTTTTGATAATGGATATGGATTATAGAATGGTCCAATACAGCCTGCCATTAAAAAACATGTTAGTATTAAAATTGTACGTTTAAAAGTTAGCATTATAACTCTCGAAAATATTATTCCTATACTTATAATATAATTTTAACTTTTTGAAATAAATAATATTTTTTTTTTGTAATAAAACAAAATTTGAACATGAAAATTACAAGAGTTCCCATTTGGAAGTCAAAGATAATTTTTTAAACAAATTTAAAACTAATTTAATTTTTCTTTCAATAGTTGATTTACTAATTTGGGGTTAGCTTTACCCGAACTTTCCTTCATAACCTGACCAACAAAAAAACCAAATAATTGTTCTTTACCATTTTTATATTCATCAACTTTATCTAAATTATTTGAAATCACTTTTTCAATCATTGGTATTAAATCATCAGAACTTGAGATTTGTTTCAGACCTTTTTCATCTATTACTTTAGAGGGATTTTTCTTAGTTTCAAACATTTCAGCAAAGACATCTTTTGCAATCCTACCTGAAATTGTTCCATCTGAAATAAAATCTACTAACTCACCAAGTTGTTCTGGGCTTATTGGACTGTCTTCAATTTTTATATTATTTTTGTTCAATGAACCAAATAATTCAGTAGTCAACCAATTTGAAACAAGTTTCCCATCCCGGCCTTT
>CAZNBI010000028.1:0-1216 GCA_964571065.1 uncultured Rhodobacterales bacterium
TATAATAACGATATTATAATAGTTGACAGAAGTATTAAACCAAAGCACGGCAAGATAGTAGTAGCAGCACTAGATGGGCAGATGACTATTAAAAGACTCTATCGTCGTGATGATAAAATAATGTTGTTACCAGAAAATGAGCTTTTTAAACCAATTGAGATTTTAGATAGCATGGACATGGTTATATGGGGCGTAGCTACAAATGTTATTCATTCTTTATAAACTAAATTTATATTCATGTACGCATTAGTTGATTGCAATAATTTTTATGTTTCGTGTGAAAGGGTTTTCAATCCATCCTTAAAATCAAAACCTGTTGTGGTTTTGTCTAACAATGATGGATGCATAATTGCTAGATCAAATGAAGCCAAATCTTTGGGAATACCCATGGGCGCGCCTATGTTTAAATATAAGACATTATTGAAAGATAATAATGTAATGGTTTATTCCTCTAATTATACTCTCTATGGAGATATGTCATCAAGAGTGATGTCTTGTCTGAAAGCATTTACTCCTGAGGTCGAAGTTTATTCTATTGATGAAGCTTTCTTATATTTCAGTGTCACTAACGATAATTTATTTAATAAAGCTAAAAAAATAAGAGAATTTATTTTTCAGTGTACAGGAATACCAGTTTCAATTGGTTTGGCTAAGACTAAAACATTAGCTAAAATAGCAAATCATATTGCAAAGAAACATAAAAAGTGTGGAGTTTATATAATGAATAATAATCATAATGAGCTCGATACTACACTGAAAGAAATAAAAGTAGAAGATATTTGGGGAATATCAAAAAGATGGAAAGTTAGATTAAACTCTATTGGAATTTTCAACGGATTCCAATTGAAAAACTCCGATCCTAGGCTGATAAAAAAATGCCTATCAGTAGTAGGAGAAAAAATAGTACGTGAGTTGAATGAGATTTCTTGCATCCCTATAGAGCTTACTCAGCCAAGAAAATCAATTATGGTCTCAAGATCTTTTGGCTCAGTAGTAACTGATATTTCTGAATTAAAAGAGGCTATATCTAACCATGTTGTTACAGCAGTAAAAAAATTAAGGTCTCAGAGAAGCTTATGTGGTCGTATTTGTGTTTTTATTCAAACTAATAAATTTCGTGTTGAGGAACTTCAATATAAGAACGCATATGAAATTTCATTTTCTGAACCAACACAAAATACTTTTAAACTATTAAAAGCTTCAGATCAGGCTTTGA
>CAZNBI010000028.1:1316-8137 GCA_964571065.1 uncultured Rhodobacterales bacterium
ATGAAATCTTATTATCGTTCACCTGCATATACCACAAGATGGGATGAACTATTAAAAGTATTTTAGAAATAGAGTATTATGTTAAGCACCACCTTTTTGATGTTTGATAGGATTAGATAACATACCAAGTTTTTCAATTCTTATATTAATTAGCCCTTTTTGTTCTCCAATTAAAAGACTTTTATGGCCTCTGGGAAATTTATCTGTTCCCTTACCAGTTGTACCAAATGAGATTAAATCACCTGCTTCAAGTGTAAAGTAACTACTTGCTTCTGAAATACATTTTTGAATCGAGAAACGGTAATTACTTGTATGGTCATTAGTAAAATCGTCTTCATTGAGGGATCCAGTAACTGAAAGTTTATTAGGATCATCTATTTCGTCAGATGTGGTAATCCATGGCCCCATAGGTCCAAATGTATCAGTTCCTTTTGAACGTGTGTGGTATACATAAAATGCATCAGTATCATTAGGGTCTTTTAAATTTCTCCAAGTATAAAACTCAGGTCTAGCTAAATCCTTATCATAAGTGATGGCAATACTGTCTTTCTGAAATTTCAATCCATGTGAAGTAACATCATTATGAATCAAAAACCCAAAAACATAATTTAATGCATCTTCTGTAGTTATATGTTTAGCTTTTCTTGAAATCACGGCACAAATTTCAGGCTCTGGAATAACAGCTCCCCACTCAGGATCAACAATTATTGGTTTGTTATGACCAACCAAAGCAGAAGGTGGTTTTAGGAAGAAGTTTGGGACACCAGGATCTTTATGTGCTTTTTTCATTAATTCCTTATTATTAAAAGCCACACCAAGAATTTTCGAAGGGTTTGTTATAGGTGGAAGCCAGTCCAAATCTTTGATATTTATTTTTCTTACATTGTTGATATTTTTTTGGAGTTTTGAAAAAAGCTCTTTACTCTTAGTAGATCTTATAAATTCGATTAAATTATTGCTTAGTTTGTGTCCAATAGCTTTTTCTAAATCATTAAGTTTGCAGGCAAATTCATCATCAACTTTTACAATTACATGACTTTTACCTAATTCATTAATTGTTCCAAGTTTCATTTAAGAATTCACCATTTTGAAAGAAAGTCTTCTAAAGTAATTGGTGGTGCATTTAGTTTAGGTTTTACTGGTTGAACATTTTCAAATTCTGTTGTCTCATAAAACCATTTTTTAGGAGCGGGGAAGCCCCATAACTGTGATCGCCGAGTGTCACTTAAATTCCATCTTTTGGGTAATTGGTTGGAGTCAATTACATTATAGTGACTTGTAAATATTTCTACACGGTGGTCATCTGGGTCTCTGAAATAAATAAAAAATGCGTTTCCTATACCATGTCTTCCTGGCGGTCTATCCATGTTGACCGCAAGGTCAAGGGAAGCCATTACATCTGCTGCGTGTATAACATTTGATACTTCAGGTGTATGGAATGCAAAATGATGTAGGCATGGTCCAACACCATTACTAAAAACAACATCTTGAGTATTGTTTTTTCTTTTCAGCCATACACCCCACAACTCGTCGGAGTTATCATTTGCAGTATACTCCGTTAGCCTAAATCCCAAATTATTATACCATTTGTAAACACTTGAAACGTCAGGACAAGTTATTTGGATATGGTCAAGAAATGCAAGTTTTCCGCCTGAGTGGTGATGAAAATTTTGCATATTTGATTTTTTTTGATCCATAGTTGCACAAATTTCTATGGGGGTGCCTATATTGTCTTCAACTCTTATAGTCTTTCCCTGAAATGGCCTTTCAATATAATTTACATTGTAATTTCTGCTAAAAAAATAATCATATGCTTTAATTAATTCACTTTCATCAGCTACCCTGTAACCAATTTGCAAACACTTACTTTTTTCACCATGGTCCTGTTTTTCAAAAACTAACGAGTGATGACTTGTTTCTTCGAGAGCACGCATGAATAGAAAATTACTATCTTGGAAAGTCACTTCTAGGCCAAGACCTTTTTCATAAAAAAATCTGGTTTTATCCAGATCCTTGCTAGTTAATACTACATGGCTTAATCTTGTAATATTGAAGGCAGGCGAAAAATTAGTTTTTAATATAGTCATTAGCTTTTCAAATCCACTCTTGCTGCCATTGCTTTTGAGAGTATTTGCTCGATTTTTCTGGATATTTAATTTCTAGATTTGACATTTCAAAACTCTTAATGTTGTTTTTATATTAAAGTTATAAATAAAATAAAAAACATACCCCATAATAATGTACCATTTAGTGATACAATTGTTAATGAGTGGTTAATTTATTTTTGAAGTGTTCTATTTTAAATAAAAGAGTAAATACTATTGTTTAACAACATACCCTAATATTTGCTCTGACGGTACTGCAATACAAGATATATTTTTTGAGAGTAATTTTAAACAAGTTTTCCTCGCTGTTTTTTCATCTAAGCTGTTAAATCTCACTCTCCATGCCATATTTTGATTTATGTAGATAGGTGTAAGTTGCGCAGGTAACATTTTCAATAAATTAGGCGCAATTCTCCTAGCTTTAATTGCTATATGGTGTGCATTAACTTTTTTTGAATATGTTCCCACCTGTATTCCCCAATCCTTATAATTGTTAATTAATTGAGTGTCATTTATAGATAATAAAGTTGGTTTTGTTGTAGGTGTCTCTAAATTGGTTACTATTTTACTTAGATTACTAGGCTTTGCCAATGGTGTGCTTAACTTTACAAACTTTGGTTTTGAAACTGGAGCATTAACTAAAATTAATTTTGGTGGGGTAGCATTTTTAAAAGCACTATTGAATAAACCCATTAAATGTCTGTCTCTACTACTTCCAGATTTGCCACCAAAAACTACTCCTATTAAACGTATTCCTTTTCTTTCAACTGATGCCATTAAGTTAAATCCTGATGCATCAATATAACCCGTTTTAACGCCATCTGTTCCATAGTAAGATTTAAGGAGATTATTATGGTTATTGTATTTTCTACCGTTCCATTTGAAAGATTTAGTGTTAAAAATTTTATACTCTGAAGGAAAATCTCTTCTAATAGCAATAGCCAATATCGCCATATCTTTAGCTGTACTTTTTTGGTATTTATTATGAAGACCTGAAGCATTCATAAATCTTGTATTTTGCATTCCTAGTTTTTTTGCTGTATTAGTCATCCTTTTCGCAAAATTAATTTCTGTGCCAGCAATCTTTTCTGCAACAGCTGTCGCCACATCATTTGCAGATTTTGTTACTAACGCGTACATTGCCTCTTTCAATTTTATTGACTGGCCTTTTTTAAGTCCTAGTTTTGACGGTGGTTGTCCAGCAGCTCTTTTTGAGAAAACGATCTTTGAATTATAATTTAGTTTACCTTTTCTAATTTCATCGAAAATTATGTATAACGTCATAACTTTCGTCATGCTTGCAGGATACCTTTTTTCATTAGCTGATCTTGAGTAAAGAATTTTACCACTATGTTCTTCCATGATAATTGAAGCATATTTTGAATTAGCATAAACTGAGCTATTAAAACACAGTAGAGTTAACCAAAATAAAGATATGTAAATTAATATTTCAAGTAGCTTTTTAAGCATAAGACTAAATTATTTTTAAATTTATATTGAATCATACAGATTCAATAAGATAATGCAATATCCTTTTGTAATTTATTAACTTTTTTAATTATTTTATGATTACCATTAATTCAATTTGATTAAAGTTTAAAAATAATGAGCAAATTTTATGCTAATTTTAATATTTACTTTGAATTTATCTGTAAAAGTTACAATATATATATAAAAAATATTAATTTATGAGGAAAAAGTGAAAAGAGAAAAAAGTAATGAACCATATTTCAATACTGTTTTGAGCTCAGAAGAAAATGATAATGAAAATTTTGATAAAAATTTTTCCTCATTAACTCTTCAAGAGAAGCCTAAGTTAAAAAAGCCACCACTTTATAAAGTCATAATGTTAAATGATGATTATACGCCTATGGAATTTGTTGTTGAGATGCTTCAAACTTATTTTTCTAAGTCTCAAGAGCAAGCAACTGAAATAATGCTACACATACATCAAAAAGGGTTAGGGGTTTGTGGTCTATATACCTTCGAGATTGCTGAATCAAAAGCTGCACAGGTTCTTGATAAAGCTAGAAAAAACCAACATCCTCTTCAAATAAAACTGGAGAAAGAATAATGTTATCTGAAAATTTAGAGCAATCGTTACACAGAGCCATGACATGTGCTGCAGACAGAGGTGCCGAGCTTGTTACATTAGAACATTTGCTATTTGCATTAGTTGAAGATGAAGATGCCTCAGAATTACTTAATGCATGCTCAGTAGATTTAAATAAATTGAAATCTGAATTAGATGACTTTATGACTAACACTCTGGATAAACAGATTGACTATAAGTCTGATGAAATACAACCTACAGTATCTTTTCAAAGAGTTCTTCAAAGAGCTTTAGTTCATGTTCAATCTTCTGGAAGAAAACAGGCAAATGGTGCAAATGTAATTATAGCAATGTTTGCAGAACGCGAAAGTCATGCAGTGTGGCTTCTTTCTAATCAAGGCATGACAAGATTAGATGCTGTTAGTTATATAAGTCATGGAACTGCTAAGAACCCATCATTTGCTAAATCAAGAGACACTAGAGGAACTGGCGAAGATGAAGGTGATACTTCAAGCAACCAAAAAGCTTTAGATAAATTTGCTAAACCACTAGTTTCACTGGCGCGTGAAGGAAAAATCGATCCTTTGGTTGGGAGAGATAAAGAAGTTGAGAGATGTATACAAGTTTTGTGTCGGAGAACAAAAAATAATCCCTTGTTGGTTGGTGATCCAGGTGTAGGTAAAACTGCAATAGCAGAGGGCCTTGCTCTTAAGATAGCAAAAAATCAAGTACCTGAATTTCTTGATGGGTATGAAATTTATTCACTAGATATGGGTTCATTATTAGCTGGAACAAGGTATAGAGGAGACTTTGAAGAAAGGCTTAAATCTATTATTTCGGAGATAGAAGGTATTGATAATTCTATACTATTTATTGACGAAATTCATACAATTGTTGGTGCGGGAGCAACAAGCGGAGGATCTATGGATGCCTCTAATCTGTTGAAACCGGCTCTTCAATCTGGACAACTCAAATGCATGGGATCAACAACTTATAAAGAGTTTAGAAATTATTTTGAAAAAGACCGTGCATTGTCCAGAAGATTTCAAAAAGTTGATATTGAAGAGCCTAGTTTATCAGATACAATTCAAATATTAAATGGCTTAAAATCTATTTATGAGGATCATCATAATATAAAATATTCAGGATTATCATTAAAAGCTGCCGCTGAGTTATCTCAAAAATATATTAATGACAGGAAATTACCTGATAAAGCAATTGATGTTATAGATGAAACTGCAGCTGCTCAAAACTTACTTCCAAAATCAAAAAGAAAGAAAATTATAGGTGTTAAAGAAGTTGAGGATACAATCTCAAAAATGGCAAGAGTACCAAGCCGAAGTATAAGCAAAGATGATAAAACATTACTACTTAATATTGAAAATGATCTTAAACGACTAGTTTTTGGACAAGATAAAGCAATTGAATCTCTTGCGTCTGCAATTAAACTCTCAAGAGCAGGGTTAAGGGAACCCGAAAAGCCAGTTGGCAATTATTTATTCACTGGTCCAACTGGAGTAGGAAAAACGGAGGTGGCACGCCAACTTGCGCTAGCGCTGGGAGTTAAATTAACTCGATTTGATATGTCTGAATATATGGAGCGTCATTCAGTGAGTAGATTAATAGGAGCTCCACCAGGATATGTTGGCTATGATCAAGGTG
The DNA here is from genome assembly GCA_964571065.1 of uncultured Rhodobacterales bacterium. Classification (GTDB taxonomy): domain Bacteria; phylum Pseudomonadota; class Alphaproteobacteria; order Puniceispirillales. The sequence goes on from CAZNBI010000028.1 coordinate 7,137, forward strand.
GTTTGTTAACTGAAGCTGTTGATCAAAATCCGCATACAGTTATACTTTTAGATGAAATTGAAAAAGCTCATCCAGATCTTTTCAATATTCTTCTTCAAGTTATGGACCATGGTAAACTTACGGATAACAATGGGAAAAGCGTTGACTTTAAGAGTTGCATTTTGATTATGACTAGCAATGCTGGTGCTGTAGAATTATCCAAAAGTGCTATTGGCTTTGCGAGAAATGGAAGAGAAGGAGCTGATACAGAGGCAGTAGAAAGAATTTTTACCCCTGAGTTTAGAAATAGACTTGATGCAATAATTCCATTTTCACCTCTTTCAATTAAAATTATGATGTCTGTTGTGGACAAATTTATTATGCAACTTGAGGCTCAACTTGAAGAAAAAGGTGTAACAATTTTATTGAGTGATAAAGCAAGAAAATGGCTTGCCGAACGAGGTTATGAGCCAGCTTACGGAGCTAGACCTTTGGGACGAGTTGTCCAAGAACACATTAAAAAGCCTTTAGCTGATAAATTACTTTTTGGTGAACTAGTTATGGGTGGAGAAGTATTAATTGATATCAAAAAGGATGATATTATTATTATTAATCAAAACAAAGAAAAGCCAAATGATAAAATAACAGGTAAGAAAAAAATAAAAACAATTAAAAGTCACGAAACCATATAAAATTAATATTATATTTTATAATAATTTGTATGGTGATTTGGTCATCAACAGGTCTAATTCATTACCAATTTGTATACGTTCGGAGTCCAAAAATTTTTGTACCGCCAAACTTAAATTATTATTGGAAAAATTGTGTATGGAGTAAGTTTTAGTTGGAAGGTAACCTCTTTGTATTTTATGAAATCCTTGAGCTCCAGCCTCAACTTTTTTTAAATTATTCATTATTGCATACTCAATTGCTTGATAATAGCAAACTTCAAAATGCATAAATTTTATATCTTTGATTGATCCCCAATTCCTACCATAGATTGTACTTTGATCAATTAAATT
>CAZNBI010000028.1:8237-13963 GCA_964571065.1 uncultured Rhodobacterales bacterium
CCAGCATTTTCCCATGCATTAGCAAAAACTTGATCAAATATATATTCACCCCAACTATGATTCTTTAAATAATTTGGTAAAATACCTATTAGAGAATAAGCTTCTTCAAATAGTAAAATATGTTGACTAATCCACCCAGTCTCTTTTGAGACAGATCCACTTTCTTCTAGGCAACTAAAAAACTCATGAGATAAAAAAGGGTTGCCGATATTCCTATTATCATCAATAAAATTTGCACAATTATTCCACGCTGATCTTTCTACTTGAAAAACACTTTCAACTACTGATGTGTAAGTATTTGAGGGTTCTTTCTCAATTTTACTCATTTAATTTTAGACAAATAAATTGTCAAAATTATTGAATTTCTGCAACTGCTTCAATTTCAACAACAACATTCCTAGGCAATGAATTAGTTCCTACTGCAAATCTAGAATGCTTTCCTTTATCACCAAAGACTTCAACCATCAAATCGGATGCACCATTAATTATTTCTGGTTGTTGTGTAAACTCATCTATGCAATTAACGAAACCTCCTAATTTTACAATTCTGTTTATTTTATCCAAATTTGAATTAGTTGCTTCATTTAGTTGAGATATTATTGCAAGACCACATAATCTTGCAGCCTTTTTTGTATCTTCAATTTCTATATTTTTACCAACTTTACCTGTGATTAATTCACCATTTAGCATTGGTATTTGTCCAGATACGAAAATTAATTTATCACTTTTTACGTATGGTACATAGTTCGCTGCTGGTGCTGGTGCTGGAGGTAATACAATATTTAATTGTTTCAATCTTTCATTTATTAATGACATATTATTCCTTTTTATGAACAGCCGCTAGTTGATCCACAAGTATTACATTTCATGCATGTTCCATTTCTAACTAGTGTAAAGTTTCCGCACTCCCCACATGCTTCGCCTTCATATCCTTGGATTTTAGCTTTTTGAATGGCAGTTTGCTTATCGTCGATTGTGTTAGTAGAAAAATCGGCATCATTTTCATAAATCACATTAGAAGTTTGTATACTACTTCCTGCAAATGATTTAGGTCTTGATTGACCTCCTTCAAGAACAGTAAGTTCTAACTCTTGTCTGACATAACCTCTACTTAATTTTTTTGTATTATTGATAAGTTGTGAATGTGTATCTGCCTTATCAATATCTTTTTCTCCTAGTTCATCACTATTTACATGTCCTAGATCATGTCTATCTAAATATGAAATAGCTAATTCCCTAAAAATATAATCAAGTATCGAGGTTGCCATTTTAATAGTATCATTTCCTGTTACTAGTCCTTGAGGTTCAAATCTTGTAAATGTAAAGGCCTCAACAAATTCGTCTAAAGGAACTCCATATTGCAAGCCAATTGAAACAGCAATAGCAAAGTTATTCATTAAAGACCTAAATGCAGCACCTTCTTTGTGCATATCAATAAAAATTTCGCCAATTTTACCATCCTCATACTCACCTGTTCTAAGGTAAACCTTATGTCCACCAACTGTTGCTTTCTGAGTATACCCTTTTCTTCTTTCTGGTAATCTTGATCGTCTGACTTCTCTGATAACTCTTTCAATAACTCTTTCGGTTATTGGCTTAACTGCCTCCATTGCGTCTTCATCATCTTCAATATCAGATAATGATGATGATAGCGGTTGTGATAGTTTAGATCCATCTCGGTAAAGTGCATTAGCTTTAATGCCTAACTTCCAAGATCTCATATATGCATTTTTGCAGTCTTCAACTGAGGCAGTACTTGGCATATTTATAGTTTTTGAAATAGCACCAGATATAAACGGTTGTGATGCTGCCATCATTTCAATATGGCTATCAACTGATAGGTAACGCTTACCTATTCTTCCACATATGTTCGCACAATCAAAAACTGGCAAGTGTTCATCTTTTATTTCAGGTGAACCTTCTAACGTCATGGCTCCACAGATAAATGTATTAGCAATTTCAATTTGATCATCGGTAAAACCAATTTCAGATAACATATTGAAATTAATATCATTAAGTTGTTGATCTGAAAAATTAAGTGTGTTTTTACAAAAATCGTCCCCAAAAGTGTATCTATTAAATACAAATTTGATATCAAAGGCTGAACTTAATGAACTTTCTAGTAAAGTGAATTGCTCATCGGAAAAGCCTTTTTCTCTTAAAGTGTTTTCATTTATTTCGGGACAATTTTTTAGTGTGCCATGACCAACAGCGTAGTTTTCAATTTTTGTTCTTTGTTCTTTATTATATCCCAATGTTTTGAGTGCTTCTGGAACTATTCTGTTTATTATTTTAAAATATCCGCCTCCTGCTAGTTTTTTAAACTTTACTAGAGCAAAATCTGGTTCAATCCCAGTTGTGTCACAATCCATTATTAATCCAATAGTACCGGTTGGGGCAATTACAGTTGTTTGAGCATTTCTAAAACCGTATTGAACTCCTAATTTAAAAGCGTTATCCCAAGCTAACTTGGCAGAATTAATAAGCTCTTTGTCTTGGCATTCACTTTCTAATAAAGGAACTGGCAAAATACTTAATTGATCGTATCCTTCAGTTTTACCATAAGCTGCATTTCTGTGATTTTTAATTACCCTTATCATATGTGAAGAATTATTTTTATATTTCGGGAAGCTCCCTAACTCTTTGGATATTAATGCAGATGTAGCGTATGAAGTGCCAGTCATCAAAGCAGAAATAGCAGCGCATAATGATCTGCCTTCGGAGCTATCATATGATATTCCTGAAGACATTAAATACCCACCAATATTTGCAAATCCTAATCCTAAAGTTCTGTAATCATATGATTTCTGAGCAATTTCTTTTGATGGAAATTGAGCCATAAGCACAGATATTTCTAATGTTAGGGTCCATAGCTTTACAGCATGCTCAAAAGCTTTGGTATTGAAGGTGCTGTCTGTATTTTTAAATTGCATTAAATTTAATGAAGCAAGATTACATGCAGTGTCATCCAGAAACATATACTCTGAGCAAGGGTTAGAAGCATTAATTCTTCCACCCTCGGGGCATGTGTGCCATTCATTTATGGTTGTATCATATTGTAGCCCGGGATCTGCACAAGACCAAGCAGCGTTTCCAATTTTTTCCCACAGATCATTTGATTTAACTGTTTTGTAAACACTTTTGTCTGTCCTTTTAATTAAGTTCCAATCACCATTATTTTCTACACTATTAAGAAAATCATTTGTTACTCTAATCGAATTATTAGAATTTTGCCCAGAAACGGTATTGTAAGCTTCAGAGTCCCAATCAGTGTCATAAGTTTTGAATTCTATAGATATGTAACCTTGTTTGGAAAGCTGAAGTATTTTATCAATATAGTTTTGTGGAACCATTGAACTTTTAGCTTCTACAATAGCACGTTTTAATTCAAAGTTAACTTTTGGATTAGATTTCTCTTCATTTTTAAGATCACTATTATTTATAGAATTTAAAATATTCTGCAGATTTTTTTCAATAACTTTTGATCCTGTAACAATAGCTGCGACTTTCTCTTCTTCTATAACTTTCCAGTTTATATATTCCTCTATATCTGGGTGATCTATATCAACAGTTACCATTTTGGCAGCTCTTCTTGTCGTGCCACCAGATTTTATGGCGCCTGCTGACCTATCGCCTATTTTTAGAAAACTCATTAATCCAGATGATTTTCCTCCACCTGACAGGCTTTCACCTGCACCCCTTAATTGTGAAAAGTTAGACCCTGTTCCGGAACCATATTTAAAAAGTCTTGCTTCCCTCACCCATAAGTCCATTATTCCACCATCATTTACTAGGTCATCATTAATTGATTGAATAAAGCATGCATGTGGTTGTGGGTGCTCATATGCTGACTTTGATGAAATTAGTTTCTTTGTAAAAGGGTCTACATAGTAATGGCCTTGACTGGGTCCATCTATTCCATAGGCCCAATAAAGACCTGTATTAAACCATTGAGGTGAATTTGGTGCTGCCATTTGGTGTGCAAGCATGTAAACCATCTCATCATAGTAAATTTTAGCATCTTTTTCTGAAGAAAAATAATTACCTTTCCATCCCCAATATGTCCAAGTTCCTGCAAGTCTATGAAAGACCTGTTTACAAGAGGTTTCACCAACAAATCTCTTTTCAAGTGGCAATTTTTTTAAAGCCGTTTCATCTGGAGCTGATTTCCAGAGCCATGAAGGTACATTCTTTTCTTTAATCTTTTTTATTTTAACTGGTATACCTGCTTTTCTAAAATATTTTTGTGCAAGAATATCAGTAGCGACCTGTGACCAAAAGTTTGGGGTTTCAACATTTTCTGCTTTAAAGACAACACTACCATCCATATTTTTAATTTCACTAGTAGTATATTGAAACTTAATATTTGAATATATATCTTCTTTATCATTAGTAAAATGTCTTTTGAATTGCATTTATTTTCCTTCCAAACCTTCTAGTAACTTAAATCTTTTAAATTTAATTTTTGTCACACTTTTTAAATTATCCACAAGCACAATCAGATTTGTTCCGAAAGATTATAATTTCGAAACAAAATACTACATCTTGTAGTTGGATAAGACAAGCTACCTAATATGTGGTGTTAGTTGCAAGTTTTTTTTTTATTTTTTTTAAAAAAAATAAATTTTATAATTTTAATGTTGTATCTTTGCAAAAAATCAGTTGTTTAGAGTTTATTAAATAATTTATAATGACAATAAAATTAAATGGTATTCAGGACAGCTAATATGAACTTAGCATTAAAATTAAAAATTTTCTTTTTTTATCGTTATGTTGGGCAAGATGAATTTGGTAATAAATATTACGAACAAAAAAAATCCGATGTTCAAAAAACAAAGAGAATGGTTAGATATAATGGGCTACCTGAAGCCTCAAAAATTCCAGGGAAATATCATGGTTGGCTTCATCATTATTCTGAAAAATTTCCGTCTGATAATGAAAAAAAACATGAATGGCAAAAAAAACATTTGCCCAATCTCACTGGAACTAAATATGCATATTCTCCAAAAAATGTGAGTGAGAATTTTGGCAGAAATAAAGAAAATGATGAATATAAGCCATGGACACCAACATAGTGGATAAAAAAATATGAAAGAAAATATTTTAGAAATTGTTGTTGGCACTATCGTAATAATACTAGCATTATCTTTTGTTCTTTTTACAGTTTCGTCAACAGGCATTCAGAAAAAAGGTAAATACATAAACGCTGAATTTGGACATATTGGTGGGTTAAAAGTAGGTGATGACGTAGTTATAGCAGGTATAAAGGTTGGGGAAGTATCATCGAATAAACTTGATAGACAATCTTTTCTTGCAATAGTTGAGCTAAATTTAGAAGAAAGTATCTCGATTCCAGATGATTCAATTGCTAAAATATCTTCTGCATCTCTGCTAGGTGGACAGTATGTAGAAATCATTCCAGGTGCATCTGATATTATGTTAAAAGATGAAGAAACTATATATAATACACGTGACCCAGTTAGCATTACAGACCTTTTGGGACAGGCTGTTTTTTCTGCAACTAATTAGTAACGATAAAATTGATTAGAAAATTTAATTTTATTATATCTTTTTCGTTAGCTTTATTTTTTTATCAAGATTCAAATTCTGAATGGCTAGATAATAAATCTGCAGAATTTAATGCGCTTGATAAAATTACTGCAAGAACAAAGAAGTTAGAAATCAGTTTGAATGAGGAAGAAAATTTGGGTTCACTGATTATAATT
>CAZNBI010000029.1:0-13480 GCA_964571065.1 uncultured Rhodobacterales bacterium
GTATTTAGATCTGTTTACTTTCAAAAATTGCAATCTGATACAAATGATGTACTTTCAAATGATAATAATACGGATTTAAATAGTGGCGCAGTAGATGCTTTCTTTATTCAAAATCAGTAAAAAATCTTTTATTTTATCTGTTTATTTTCTTGTAGCTTTCTTATTTACATCAGTAACATTTACAAACGTAAAAGCTGATACAAAATTGTTTAATGAGGCTAAATATCATGTTGAAACAATGATGGAAGATATACAGTTTTTACTTGAGGTAGGTAAAACTGATGCAGATCAAGGTAGGATATTATTAACTAAACTGCTTGATAAATATTTTGACTCTCTTCAAATTGCAAAATTTTCGTCAATGCCAGCATGGAGAAAAGCAACAACCATAGAAAAGGAAGAATTTATTACCCTATTTGAAAAATATCTAGTTAATTTAGCAGCAAAGAGATTTGATGAATTTAAAGATGTTGAATATATAATTTCTAAAATTGAAAAGAGAGGTAGTAAGATGCTTCTTGTTGACGGCCACATAAAAGCGCCTGGAAATAAAAGAGATAATACTCAAGTAGCTTGGCGGTTATTTTTGAATGAAGAAAATAAAATGAGAATTATAGATATAGAAATTGCAAAAATATCGATGATAGTTGCACAAAACGATGAATTTACTTCTATTATAAGAAATAATAAAGGTAAATTCTCATCATTAATTGATGTATTGAAGAAAGAATTATATAATTAATATTTGTTTGTTATCTTGAAATAGGTTTGTACTTTATTCTTGTAGGCTCATTGGTATCTGCACCTAAACGTAATTTTTTATCTTGTTCATATGCTTGATAATTGCCCTCAAACCATTCAACATGACTATTACCCTCAAAAGCAAGTATATGTGTTGCTACTCTATCTAAAAACCACCTATCATGACTTATTATCACGGCGCATCCAGGAAACTCTAATAAAGCATTTTCTAAAGACCTTAAAGTATCAACATCTAGATCATTTGTAGGTTCGTCTAAAAGCAAAAGATTTGCTCCCATTTTTAAAACTTTAGCCAAGTGTACTCTATTTCTTTCCCCACCAGAAAGCTGGTTAACTCTTTTTTGCTGGTCGGTACTTTTGAAATTAAATAAACCTGCGTATGCCCTAGAATTCATTTTTATTGAACCAATTTCAATTTCATCTAAACCATCAGATATTTCTTCCCATACAGTTTTATTTCCATCTAGATTATCACGCGACTGATCAACGTATCCAATTTTGACTGTTTCACCTACTCTTATACTTCCATTATCAGGTTCTTCTTGGCCTGTAAGTAATTTAAAAAGAGTTGTTTTACCAGCTCCATTAGGACCAATAATTCCAACAATTCCAGCAGGCGGTAAATTAAATGTTAAGTTTTCAAATAACAATTTATTTTCATAAGACTTTGTAAGATTTTTTGATTCTATAACAATATTCCCCAAACGAGGTCCTGAAGGAATTGAGATTTGATTAATCTGATCTCTTTTTTCATTATTTTTTTTAAATAATTCATCATAAGCATTTAACCTAGCTTTTGATTTAGCTTGTCTAGCTTTTGGAGCAGATTTTACCCATTCTAATTCTTCAGAAAGTGTCTTTTGTCTTGCTATTTCAGTTTTGCCTTCTAATTCTAGACGTTTTTCTTTTTGCTCTAACCAGCCTGAGTAATTACCTTTGTAAGGAATTCCATTTCCTCTATCTAATTCTAATATCCATCCTGCAACCTCATCTAAAAAATATCTGTCATGTGTAACTGTAATAACAGTATTCTTAAAGTCATGAAGAAAACGCTGCAGCCATGATACAGTTTCTGCGTCAAGATGATTAGTAGGCTCATCCAATAACAATATATCTGGTGAAGACAACAATAATTTGCAAAGAGCTATTCTTCTCTTTTCCCCACCGGATAAATTATTAACAGATGAATTACTAGGTGGCAGTCTTAAAGCGTCCATGGCTATTTCAGCTTTTCTTTCTAAATCCCATGCATCAAGAGCATCAATTTTTTCTTGTAATTCTGCTTGCTTATTAATTAATTCATTCATTTCTTCATCAGTTACAACTTCTGAAAATTTTGCACTGACAGTATTAAATTCATCTACTAATTGTTTTGCCTCACCTAATCCTGACATCACATTCTCAACTACATTATAATCTTCATTTAATATAGGTTCTTGAGGAAGATACCCTATTGAAAATCCTTCAGCTGGCCACGCCTCACCAGAAAATTCTTTATCAATGCCAGCAATTATTTTCATAAGGCTAGATTTTCCAGATCCATTAATGCCTAGAACTCCAATTTTAGCTCCCGGAAGAAATGAAAGATTTATGTTCTTTAAAACCTCTTTCCCTCCTGGGTAAACTTTCTTTAATTGCTGAATTGTGTAAACATATTGAACTGACATCGAAAACCTTTAAATATTATTTTAATTTATTGAACTTAACTACATTTGAATTTTGTAGTTTAATTATTTTAATTTTATTATTTTTAGTAATAGTAATCAAAGAAGAAGATAAGTTATCTTCTGAAAATATTAATATATTTTCATTATCCAAAGCAATAGACTTAATTGATTTAATATTAGGTAATTCTAAAATGTATTCAGAGTGAAAGTCATCTGAGGTATTAGTAAATTCAGTATTATTCTTATTTAAGTCTCCTCTTAAAATCTTTAATACTATAATAGAAATCATTACAAAGATTGCCAATCCAAGAACTATAACGATAACTTTTAAAAAATTAATATTTAGTCTAGGGTATAGTTCAGCTGATTTATTTTGGTCATTGGTTTTTTTGTTGTTCATATGAATTATATTCCTCAAACTTAAATATTATTAGCAAAAGTATTAGTATTATTGAAGTTATATTTAAGAGATAATAAATGAAAAAGGTTTTTGAATTTATTTGTGAAATTAGTGAATCTGGAAAACGATTAGATATTTTTCTTTTTGAAAAAATAAATGATAATACCAATGAAATACTATCTCGAAACAGGATAAAATCATTGATTGAAAATCAATGTGTTGAAAAAGACAACAAAGTTATCACTTCACCGTCAGTAAAAACAATTTCAAACTCAAAATATAGAATAAATGTTCCACCACCCATATCAGCCAAACCTGAACCACAAAATATTCCTTTAGACATAATCTACGAAGACCAAGACATAATAGTTGTAAACAAACCTGCTGGAATGGTAGTGCATCCAGGTTTTGGGAACCAGGATCAAACACTTGTTAATGCTCTTCTTTATCATTGTAAGGGTACTTTATCTGGAATTGGAGGAGTTTCAAGACCAGGCATAGTTCACAGAATAGATAAAGACACATCAGGTATATTAGTTTCAGCTAAAAATGATTATTCACATTTAAAACTATCTACTCAATTTAAAGAACATTCTATAACAAGATCTTATCTGGCTATTGTTTGGGGTGTAATTAATAAGAAAGGTGTTATTGAAAATAATATTTCTAGGCACCCCTATAATAGGAAAAAAATGCATATAAGTAAAAATGGAAAACTTGGAATTACACATTGGAAGTTAAAACAAAATTTTTCAAATATTGCCTCTCTTATTGAGTGCAATTTAAAAACTGGCAGAACACATCAAATTAGAGTCCAATTTGCAAATAACGGAAATCATCTAATAGGAGATAAAGTTTATTATAATCCAAAAACAAAGAAGCGTTATTTAAATAAAAATAATCAAAATATTTTCAATTTATTAAAAAATTTTCCCAGACAAGCTCTACACGCTAAACATCTTAGTTTTTTGCATCCAACTACTAATGAAAAAATGTCATTTGAAAGTGAATTACCAGATGACATTAATAACCTTATAAGTAATTTTATTTAACTCTTGTAATATAATGTTGTGATAACTATATAAAAATTATGAAAAACAATATGATACCATCAATTTCCAATGAGGGGAATCTATCCTCTTATATGGAGCAAATTAAGAAATTTCCTCTTTTAGAAGCAAAAGAAGAGTACATGTTGGCAAAAGCTTGGAAAAATCAAGGGGACGTTAAAGCAGCTCATAAACTAGTTACAAGTCATTTAAGGTTAGTCGCTAAGATTGCCTCTGGATATCGTGGATATGGATTACCATTGTCCGATCTTATTTCTGAGGGGAATATAGGTATGATGCACGCCGTTAAGAGATTTGAACCTGAAAAAGGTTTTAGATTAGCAACTTATGCAATGTGGTGGATTAAAGCATCAATACAAGAATATATTTTGAGATCATGGTCACTTGTTAAAATTGGTACAACAGCTGCGCAAAAAAAACTTTTTTTTAATTTAAAAAAAATTAAATCAAAAATTTCTGCAATAGAAGACGGTGATTTAACTCCCGATCAAGTTGATAAGATTGCTACTGAGTTAAGCGTGCCTCATAAAGAAGTTATTTCAATGAATAGAAGAATTTCTGGTTCAGACTACTCTTTAAATTCCCCTGTGACAGATGATAGTAGTGGAGAATGGCAAGATTGGTTAGAAGATGATACACAAAACCAAGAAGCAAGTTTCGCCGATACAGAAGAATATTTAATTAAAAAAAATATACTTTCTGATTCTTTGGAATATTTAAACGAAAGAGAAAGAGATATTATATCTGAAAGGCAATTAAGTGAAAATCCTCTTACTTTAGAAGAGTTAAGTAATAGATATGGTGTAAGCAGAGAAAGAATTAGACAAATTGAAGCCAAGGCATTCGAAAAATTACAAACTAAAATGACTGAAAAAGCTAAAGATATAAATCTTTTGCAATATAATTAATTAAAAATATTCTCCAGTATAATTGTATCTTCTCTTCTTGGGCTTGTAGAAATTATATTTATTTTACATTCAATTAGACTTTCCAATCTTTTTATGTATTTAATTGCATTTGCAGGCAATTTATCAAAATCACTTATACCTTCAGTTTTCATATTCCATCCTTCAATAATTTCATAATTTGGTTCAATTTTATTTTGATCTATTTGACAAGAAGGAAAATAATTTATTTTCTCGTCTCCAATTTTATATGATGTGCATACTTTCAATTCATCAAATTTGTCCAATACATCTAACTTTGTTAACGCTATAGATGAAATGCCTGAAATTTTAATAGCTTGTTTAACCATAACAGCGTCAAACCAACCACACCTCCTCTTACGACCAGTAACAGTCCCAAACTCATGTCCTAATTCGCCAAGTTTATTTCCAATCTCATTTTTTTGTTCAGTTGGAAATGGACCTGATCCAACTCTGGTGGTGTATGCTTTTGTTATACCTAATACTTTACTAATATTTAATAATCCAAAACCTGATCCGCTAGCAGCATTACCTGAAACTGTAGAAGAGGACGTTACAAATGGATATGTTCCATGATCAACGTCAAGCATAGTCCCTTGAGCACCTTCAAATAAAATTCTTTTGCCTTTTAAATTATAGTTATCAAGGGTAACCCAGGTTTCATCAGCAAATTCCAAAACATACTGAGATATATCAAGTATATTTGCAATAATATTTTCTGGATCTAAAGTCTCAAAATTTTGTGCTTTGAGCCAAATATTATGGTGATCCAAAAGTTTCTTTACTTTTTCCTTAAGTAGACTTTTATCTTTTAAATCAGAAACCCTTATGGCCCTTCTTGCAACCTTATCCTCGTATGCAGGTCCAATACCTCTTCCAGTTGTACCAATTTTAGAGTCACCTCTTTGGATTTCACGAGCTTTATCAATTTGAGAATGAATTGGTAATATTAATGGAGCAGAGTTTGAAATTTTCAAATTTTCACTCGAAATTTTGATACCTGTTTTTTTAATAGCCTCTATTTCATCTAACAGTGCCCATGGATCTATTACAACCCCATTTCCTATTACAGAAATTTTATCTTGTCTTACAATACCAGAAGGTAATATAGACAATTTGTAAGTTTTTCCATTAATTACAAGAGTATGGCCTGCATTATGGCCTCCCTGAAACCTTACAATTACATCAGCATTTTCTGACAGGTAATCAACGATCTTGCCCTTACCTTCATCTCCCCACTGACTTCCAACAACTACTATATTACTCACATATTTACCTATCAATCCTTTCACAATCAAAATAAAACAAAAAGAGTATTTTCAAAAACTCAAAAATTCATGCTATCGACCCTAACAACATGTTCTAGGTTACTGATAGATTCTATAATCATTTTATTTACTTTCTGATCAACTGCAATTAAAGCGACAGCCTCGCCAGAGTTTTCTCTTCTTCCTAAATGAAAAGAGGCAATATTAATATCTTTTTCTGCAAGCAAAGTACCAATGGATCCAATAAACCCAGGCTTATCATAGTTCCTAACATAAAGCATATTTGTAAAAAAATTTGCTTCTATTGGGATCCCTTGAACTTCTGTAATTCTTGGAATTTTACCGCCTATTAAAGTTCCTGAAATTTTACGAGATTTACTTTCATAATTTACTGTAACAGTTATTAAATTCTGATAATCACATTTTCTATCATGATTAATTGTAGAAATTTCAAGTCCTTTCTGCTTTGCAATTTGAATAGAATTAATAATGTTTACTGTGTCAATATGACTTTTAAATATACCACAGAATACAGAAGATAAAATAGATGAACTATTTATCTCCGAAGCTTTACCATCAAACTCTATTTTAACAGAAATAATATTTTGTTCACTTACATTAACTTGTCCTAAAAAACTTCCTAATAATTCTGAAAGTTTTACATATGGTTTTATGATGGGAGCTTCATCAGCGCTAATTGAAGGTGTATTTAAGGAGTTTATTATGGCTCCTTTTAATAAATAATCAGAAATTTGCTCAGCTATCTGATTTGCAACTTTTTCCTGGGCTTCAAGAGTACTCGCGCCTAAATGAGGAGTTAAAATAGTATTAGGAGTTTTAAATAAAACATTAGATACGGCAGGTTCTTTTTCAAAGACATCTATTGCTGCGCCATGAATATGATTGGAGTTAATTGCATCTGATAATGCTTTTTCATCAATAAGACCTCCCCTAGCACAATTTATTATCCATGCACCTTTTTTTATTGAGTAAATATTATCTGAATTGATTATATTCCTTGTTGAATCTGTTAGAGGAGTATGAATTGAAATAATATCAGATGAAGTTAACAAGTTTTCAAAAGATACTTTTTCAATTCCTAACTCCTTTGACTTATCATCAGTTAAGAATGGATCATATACTTGAACATTCATTTTTAGCCCTTTAGCTCTGTCTACGACGATAGATCCAATATTACCGCAACCAATTAAGCCTAACTTCTTGCCTGTTATTTCAGTACCAACAAATTTTGATTTTTCCCACTTACCTTTTTTAGTAGAGACATTTGCATCTGGTATCTGTCTAGCAAGAGACATTATCATTGCGATAGTATGCTCAGCTGTAGTAATAGAATTTCCGTGTGGCGTATTCATCACAATTATTCCTTTAGATGTTGCACAATCAATATCAATATTGTCTACACCTATGCCAGCTCTTCCAATAACTTTTAAATTTGAGGATAATAATAATATTTCTTTATCAACATTTGTATTTGATCGAATTGCAAGTGCGTCATAATTGTGAATGATTTTTTTTAGCCTCTCACGACTTATGTCAGGTAGATAATCAACGTCAATACCCTTATTTTTGAAAATTGATATAGCGCTATCACTCAAATGATCAGAAATTAAAACTTTCATTTTTTATAAATACTTTCCCAACCGAATTGTAACCATTTAGTTAAGTACTCTAAATCTAATTTTTCTACTGTAGGACCACACCAAATTCTTAGACCAAGAGGTGCTGTTCTATAACTTTTAATGTCAAATGCTACATTATTTTCTTCAAGATAAGATATTAAATTTTCCATTTTTTTTTCTTGTTCATTTTTTTCCAATGAACAAAACCATGGGTCAATTATCTTCAGACATACTGAGGTTTTAGATCTATAAATCTCATTTTCAGCTAAAAAATCTATCCACATATTCTCACTGCAAAATTTTTTAAACACTTCATAATTTTCTTGAGTTTTTTGTTTTAGAAAATCCATTCCACCATTTGATACAGCCCATTTTATAATTGAGAGCCAGTCTTCTACTAAAAGGAGTGAGGGAGTATTTATAGTAAGACCATTAAAAATCTGAAGATTTAATTTTCCATCTTTTTTTAAATTGAATAATTTTGGCATTGGCCACTTTGGTTCATAATTATTTATACGTTTAACAGCTTTTGGAGACAAAACTAGCATGCCATGAGCACCCTCACCACCGAGTGCTTTTTGCCAACTAAATGTTAAAATATCAATTTTTGTCCAATCTATTTCATAAGCAAATACTGCTGAAGTTGCATCACAAATTGTCAAGCCCTCTCTATTATAAGGTATCCAATCAGCATTAGGCAAACACACTCCGCTGGTTGTCCCATTCCAAGTAAAAACAACATCATTTTGAAAGTTTACTTTATTCAAATCTGGAAGACTGCCATACTCCTCTTTAATAATGTTTACATTTGGGAGTTTTAACTGTTCAGAAATATCATTTGCCCAGTCATTACCAAATGAATCCCAAACCAAGACATCAATATCTTTTATTCCTAATGAATTCCATAAAGCAATTTCAAAAGCACCTGTATTAGACCCTGGAAGAATTCCAAGTAAAAAATCATTAGGCAATTTAAGTAATTGTTTTGTCTCTTCTATACATTTTTTTAACTTTAACTTTCCATCACTTGATCGATGTGACCTTCCTATCAAACTATTATTAAGTTCGCTTAATGACCATCCTTTAAACTTTGCTGTTGGCCCTGAAGAAAATGAAGGATTTAGTGGTTTTATGGGCTCAGTCATATTTAGCAATTAATACTTAGAAAATATTTTTTCGAATTCACCAATTGTTGATTTTATTAGTGTCGAATTATTACTTTCAACCATAATACGAATAATTTTTTCAGTTCCAGATGGTCTTACAATAACGCGAGCATCATCTTTTACCTTTTGGATAACCCTATGTATTTGTTCCTTTAATTCAACTTTATCTAATATTTCTTTATCAAGACCTTTGATATTGTAGATAGTTTGAGGTATAGGAGTAAATTTTTTAAAAAAATTACTTGATAATTTATTTTCTCTGACCAACTCACATAAAATAATTAACGCATTCATTAGAGCATCACCTGTCTTTGATAGATGTGGAATTAAAATATGCCCTGATGGCTCACCACCCAAAGAATAATCAAATTGGTTGATAGCTTCTGATATATACCTATCCCCAACATCAGTTCTCATTAGATTTATTCCTATATTATTTAACCATAAATCAAATGCATGATTAGTCATCGAGGTGCCTACAATTGTGGAGTTCTTCAATTCACCATCTCGTTGTAATTTAATTGCCAAAACAGCTAAGAGTTGATCACCATCAATAATATTGCCTTTCTCATCAGAAACTATTAAACGATCGGCATCACCATCAAAAGCAATACCAATATCAGCATTATTATCAATCACCGCAGCAGCCATATTTTTAGGGTAAACTGCACCACAATCTTTATTTATATTGAACCCATCTGGATCTATATTGATAGGCACAACCTCAGCACCAAGCTCAAAAAGCGCTTGTGGAGCTGCTTTATATGCAGCACCATTAGCACAATCAACAACTATTTTTAAATTTTCTAATCTCTGATTTTTATCAATACAGGATTTTACAGCTTCTATATAACGCCCCACCGCATCCTCTAATCTTTTAACTCGGCCTAATTTACTTGGATCTGCAAGTTTTATTTCTTGCCGTATAAGAGATGAAATTTTATTTTCCATGCTATCAGAAAGCTTAAGACCGTCAGGACCAAATAACTTAATGCCATTATCTTCTGATGGATTATGTGAAGCTGATATCATAACACCTAAATCAGCTCTAAAAGACCTTGTTAACCTTGATACACCAGGGGTTGGTATTGGTCCAAGAGTAAGACAATCCATGCCCATTGAAGCAAATCCTGCTACCAGAGCAGGCTCAAGCATATAGCCTGATAAACGGGTATCCTTTCCGATTATTACTCTGTTTAAATTTGAACCACCTTTTCCAAAATAAATGCTAGCAGCTGAAATTGCAACTTTTTGGATAAGTTCAACTGTCATTGGCCATTGGTTAACCTTGCCTCTTATCCCGTCTGTGCCAAAGATATTCATTAATTTTTTCTCTTTAAATTTTTGTCAAATTATAACATCACTGGATTTATTATAATAGCTCAAAATTGTTTATTTAAATAATTACTTATATTTAGAGCTTGATTAGTTTCAAACACATCATGGACCCTTATAATCTGTAAGCCCAAAATATTAGCATAACATAATAAAGAAATTGAACCTGCCATTCTATCATTTGCAACTTCGTTGTTTGACAAAGCAGCTATTGTAGATTTGCGTGATGCTCCAAGCAATACAGGAACACCAAGAGTCTGAAACATAGGCAACCAAGCCATAATTTGCATATTGTGTACTGGGCTTTTACCAAAACCAAAACCTGGATCAATTGCAATTCTATTTTTCTTAATTCCAGCAGATAAAGCAACGTTAATCTTATGTTCTAGAAAATTGTATATTTCAATTGGAGCAAATTGATAGGATGGTTGAATTTGCATTGTCTCTGGAGTGCCTTGCATATGCATTATAACTATAGATACATTATTTTTAGATATTAAAGATGGCGTTAATGGATCAGACATGCCCGAAATATCATTAATAATTTTTGCACCATTATCTATCGCTTTTTCCATAACTAAATGTTTTCTTGTGTCTGCACTAACGAGATAACCTTTTTTGGATAATGCTTTAATAACTTTTAATACTCTATTAGCTTCTTCTTTTTCGCTGACATATTCCGCATTTGGTTTTGTTGATTCACCTCCTACATCGATTATATGCGCTCCATGATCACACATCTTTTTTGCATGCTCCAAAGCTTTATTTTCATCATCATAATTGCCCCCATCATAAAAACTATCAGGAGTAACATTCAAAATACCCATAATCTTAGTAGTATTCATTTCTAAATTTTCAAAATTTGTTTTTTTAATTAAAATATTATTAAACTTATCCCTTAAAACTCCTCCAACTGCACTAGCAATTTTTTCAGCTTCTTTAAATGATATGCTTTGAGCAAAATATTGCTCTTTATCATACCATATAATATCTATATCACTCTTAAGTTGATTGTTTATGGGTTTTATTATATTAGGTTTTAACCACACAAGGCCTTGTATTAAAACTGGGATTGGAATCGAATCTATATTTTTAGGTAAATATAGAATACAGTTTTTATTTGTCATTTATGTAGGTTGATGACCAGGCTTTATTCTGCCGGAATTAGACGGGATAGATGTTCTAGGTTTTTTCCCTACAGTTGGATCAACTTTATGATCTAGTTTTTCATCTTTGTCTAATTTCTTACCTTTAATTATGTTAGCAATATCATCACTATTAAGTGTTTCATACTCAAGCAATGCATTAGCTATCAAATCTAAATCTTTCTTTTTCTTTTTAAGTATTTTAGATGCATCTAAATAAGCGTCATCAACAATTTTTCTAATCTCTTCATCAATAATTCTAGCAGTTGAATCAGATAGATTTTTTTGCTGGGAAACCGACCTGCCAAGAAATACTTCCTGTTCATCAGCACTGTAGGCTAAGAAACCTAACTTATCGGAAAGACCCCATTCAGTAACCATGCGTCTGGCTGTGTCTGATACCATTCTTATGTCTGAGGATGCACCTGTTGTTACCTTATCTTCACCAAAAATCATTTCTTCAGCAATTCTACCGCCGCAAGCAACCCTAAGATCCGCAAAAAGTTTATCACGTGCCATAGAAATTCTATCACCTTCTGGTAATCTCATTACCATGCCCAAAGCTCTACCTCTGGGTATAATGGTAGCTTTATGAATTGGGTCAGAAGCTGCACAATTAATCGCAACAACAGCATGTCCAGCTTCATGATATGCTGTTAATTTTTTTTCTTCATCAGTCATGACCATTGATCTTCTTTCAGATCCCATCATAACTTTATCTTTAGATTCTTCAAATTCAAGATTTGAGACTGACCTTCTACCTTTCCTTGCAGCTAACAAAGCAGCTTCGTTAACTAAATTGGCTAGATCTGCTCCAGAAAATCCTGGTGTACCTCTTGCAATGGTTCTTGGCTGGACATCATCTGACAAAGGCACTTTTTTCATATGAACTTTCAAAATTTTTTCTCTACCAAGAATATCTGGATTAGGTACTACAACTTGTCTATCAAATCTACCAGGCCTTAACAAAGCTGGATCAAGAACATCTGGTCTGTTTGTAGCTGCAATTAAAATAACCCCTTCATTAGCCTCAAAACCATCCATTTCAACTAGCAATTGGTTAAGTGTCTGCTCTCTTTCATCATTTCCACCACCAAGTCCAGCACCTCTGTGTCTTCCAACAGCGTCAATCTCATCAATAAAAATTATACAAGGTGCATTCTTTTTGCCCTGCTCAAACATATCTCTAACTCTACTAGCGCCAACTCCTACAAACATCTCTACAAAATCTGACCCTGATATAGTAAAAAAAGGTACCCCAGCTTCACCAGCTATAGCTCTAGCAAGAAGTGTTTTTCCGGTACCAGGAGGTCCAACTAAAAGACAACCTTTAGGTA
This sequence comes from uncultured Rhodobacterales bacterium, assembly GCA_964571065.1. Taxonomy (GTDB): domain Bacteria; phylum Pseudomonadota; class Alphaproteobacteria; order Puniceispirillales. The sequence goes on from CAZNBI010000029.1 coordinate 12,717, forward strand.
TCTTTCCTCCTAATCTTTGAAATTTTCCTGGATCCTTTAAAAATTCAACTATTTCTTCAAGCTCAGTCTTTGCTTCGTCTATACCTGCGACATCTTCAAAAGTTACTTTACCTTGTTTTTCAGTCAGAAGTTTAGCTTTTGATTTACCAAAACCCATAGCCTTTCCAGATCCTGATTGCATTTGTCTCATGAAAAAGATCCAAACACCTATTAATAAAAGCATAGGAAACCAGGAAAGGAGTGTGGAAAGTATCCAAGAAACTTCTCTTTCAACGGGTTTCCCGATAATTCGCACACCACTATTTTCAAGTAATGAGACTATATTAGCGCCTTGAGGAGAAAAGGTAGTAATTGTTCTTCCACTTGTTGTGGCAGCTGAAATAGAGTTACCAGATATTGTTACCTCACGAATGTTTCCAGCTTTAACAGATTCAACAAAATCAGAATACGCTAATTCAGTAGAAACTCGTCCTGAATTTCCATTTTGGAATAAATTAAAGAGCAATAAAACTACTAGTATAATAGTTATCCATAAAAAAAGATTTTTGGTAAATGTATTCAAAATATAGCCTTAGGTAATGTTGGTTTAAGAAATTTTATATTAATATTATATTCTTTTCTAATAAAAATTAAAAAATTATCACATACCTTAATGTGGTTATCACAGTTCATATCGTCAAGATACAATTTTATTTTTTTAAAATTAAAAATTTTTAAACTTACAGGTATATATGCCAGTGCTTCAATTGGTATTTTAAATGTTT
>CAZNBI010000030.1:0-13255 GCA_964571065.1 uncultured Rhodobacterales bacterium
TTTTCATACTATTTGTCCTGGCAATGTTATTGACGACCATTCTGGGGTGATTAAACTATTAAATTATTGCCCAATTGCAAAGAAAACCCCTTTAGATGTAAAGCCAAAATTAACGGAAGCTTTGAAATTAAAGAGTCTTGCTTTTAAAGATGAACGGGGCAGAATGAACATTGGAAGCTTTAAAGCTTTAGGAGCAGCTTATGTTATAGCAAAAGCTGCTTATAAGGAAATTTCCAATAATATAAAGATACCCGAAAAAGCGTCCAAAGCTTTAAATGGAGAAACCTTTGTAACTGCTAGCGCTGGCAATCACGGACTATCAGTTGCTGCTGGAGCAAAAATTTTTGGAGCGGATGCTGTTATTTACTTATCTGAATCAGTTCCTATTGAGTTTGCAAAAAAACTTAAAAGTTATGGTGCTAAAGTGGTTATTGAGGGACATGACTACGAAGCAAGTATGGAGGCAGCCGAACGAGATGCAAAATTAAATAATTGGACATTACTATCAGATGTTACTTGGGAAGGCTACGAGGGCGGCATTGATGTCATGGAAGGATACCTAGTTATGGCTTATGAAGCTGCCACTCAATGGAAAGGTGAAATTCCATCACATGTATTTTTACAAACAGGATGCGGTGGACTTGCAGCTGCAGTAACAGCTAAATTAAGAAAAATGTGGGGGAATAAATTTAAAATTTGCACTGTTGAACCTACAGCAGCACCTGCAATAAAAGAGAGTATTTTATCAGGCAAACCAGTCACGACATCTGGCCCAGTATCCAATATGGGCAGGTTAGATTGTAAAGCCCCTTCACACGTTGCTTTGAAATGTCTTGCAAAAGATGCTGACTACCTTATGACCTTAGAAGATGATTTTGTGGCCGAAGAAATTAAAATTTTAGAAAAATATAATTTAAAAACATCACCCTCTGGTGGAGCAGGGTTTGCTGGTCTTATATACTGTTTAAAAAATGAATTATTGGAAATAAATGAAACGAGTAGGGTTTTAATTTTTATATCTGAAGGAGCGAATTAAAATTATTAATAATTTATTTCAATTTCAATTCTTCTATTTTTTGCTTTACCTTCATCACTGTCATTAGAAGCAATTGGCCTACTCTCACCATAACTGATAGCTTGTAGGTTCTTTTCTTTAATCTTGCCAGAACTTGATAATTCCTGAACAACACTCGCTGATCTAGCAGCGGCTAGATCCCAGTTATCTCTATACCTGCCTCCAAAAACTAATGGGACATTATCAGTATGCCCAGAGACTGTTACAACACCCTTACTCTCTTCACTAGCGTCAGCAATTTTTTTCATTATATCTCTTGCTTGAGGTGTGAGTGTCGCGGAACCTGAAGGGAAAGAACCAGCAGATCCAACAGTAACTATAACTTTATCGCCTTCCCTTTCAACATTCAATAATCCTTTATCAATTTGTTCAGATAATGCAATTTTTAATTCTTCTTCAGCTTTTGCTGCTTCGTTCTCTGAAGCTTTTGAGTCACCTTCTGTACCATCACCATTACCGTCAGCTGTACCACCGCCAGATTTAGCTGCTTCAGTAGCAGAAGCTGCCAACTTTTGTAATTCGCCCTCAAGACCGCCAAAAAGAACATCTGTTTCAGATTTACCACCACCAGCTGCTTTTGCCTTCTCAAGTGCATTTAAAGTTTCTTGTAAAAGTTGCGGCAAGTTTTTTTGTTCTTGCTCCGTAGGAGTAAAGTTAACAACCATTTTTTCACCAAGAACTTCAATTTCGATATCACCTCTTGCAACAGCCTCTTCAAGAGCTTTAGCTAAATCTTCTGCAGATTGTTCTGCTTCGCCAGCTTTTCCTTCATCGTCTTTAGTTTTATTTTGAAGTTCAACTTCTGGTTGCTCAACATTGGTTGTTTGTTGCTGCATTGTATCAGTGACAGATGGTGAAGGTGAAGGACTAAAATTCAAAGATAATATTGTTGTACCTTTAGGCTGTTCAACAACTGGTATAACTCTTTGAACACCGAAAGCATTCTTAAGTGAACCAGATATTTGTTTAAATTTTGGTACATTAAATTCAGCAAAAGATAAAATAAGAACGAAGAAGGCCATTAGGAGCGTTGCCATATCGGCAAATGTTGCCATCCATGCAGGAGCACCTACGGGAGGACATTTCGGGCACTCTTCTTCTTCTTTTTCTTCTTCTTCTACTGCTTCTTCAGCCATTTTAAGTCCTTAAAATTAATTCTACGCAGCAGCTTCTAGTTTAGCTTGTGCAGCTGGTGCTAAATTAGCGACCAATTCATCTTGAATATTTCTTGGAGATTCACCTCTAGCTATATTTTGTAGGCCTGTTATTACCATCCCTCTGTAAACAATTTCAGCAGACGTGTAGTTTTCTAATACAGTTCTCATAGGCAAAAACAAAACGTTTGCTATAAAAGCACCATATAATGTAGTTAATAGAGCAACAGCCATAGCAGGTCCAATCGCCTTTGGATCAGCCATGTTACCCAACATCAGAACCAACCCCACAAGTGTCCCAATCATTCCCATTGCAGGAGCTATATCAATCCAAGCACCGACTACGCCTTGCATAGCTTCATGCCTAGTTTTCATAGCTCCAATTTCAGTTTGCATTTGTGACGTCAATTTTTTTTCATCTGCGCCATCAACAAGCATTTGCATTCCCTTAGCCCAAAACTTATCAGGAACTTCCTGGCCTTCTAGAGCCATCATCCCATCTTTTCTTGCTATGCCAGCTAATTCAACCATTCTCGTAATTAATTCATCCTGAGCCTTTACAGGAGGCAAAAATGCTTTTGACATTGCTCCAAAACTACCTAAGAAGGTAGGTAAAGGACAGGTATACATAACTGCGAAGAAGGTACCTCCGAAAACAATTAAAATTGATGGAACATCAATAAAAGGACCGACACCCCCTCCAGAAACCATAGCAAAAACTATCATTCCAATAGCTCCAAGTAATCCAATAAGTGATGCTAAATCCATAATAATACCTCAAAAATACTTTTAAGCCCTTAGTAAAAGTGGCGATTCGATCAATAATTGCAAATTTAATACCAATATTATTAATTTTAAGTATTCTTATACTATATTTTAGTTACTTACGGTATAATAGTTGCATAAATTAATCATTAATATATTTATAATTTTGTTTTTAAAATGACATATTCAAGTAAAAATTTTCTATTTTTTCTATTTTTAATAAATTTCATATTTAATTTTCCAATACTTTCCTATTCAAGACAATTTTTAGAAAGAGACCATATAATCATTGATTTGAAAAGTGGTATTGAGTGGCTCAGATGCTCAACAGGGCAAACATGGAATGGAAAAGAGTGTGAAGGCCAAGTCGTTAGGTTAAGTTTTGAAGAAATACAAGATGCGCTCAAACAAGCAAATGAGCAACTTGGTGGTGGATGGAGACTACCAACAAAAATAGAGCTTGAGGGGATTGTTTGTCAAAAATGTAAGAGGGGAAATAAGATTGATAGTGAGTTTTTTCCTTCCACACCAGCAGAACCGTTTTGGACTTCTGATAAAAATAAATGGTCCAGCAATAGATTTTGGACAGTAAATTTTTTTACTGGATATTCATTTAGCAGATTTACGGCATCAAAACCCTTAGCTAGTCGTTTTGTAAAGGATCGTTAGAATTCTTTTTTTCTTCAAGTTTCCAAAGAATAAATTTTATAATAAAACTCAAAACTCCAAAGATCATTATTGCAATAGCTACATTCCAAGTTGTAATAAATGACAAATAGCTCATCTGCTCTCTTGCCAAAAGGCCTACAATAACAAGAACTAACATGGCCAACACAAACATTCTAACAACCATACAAGTTCTACATACTTTTTTTGTGTTATATGATGAAGAGGATTGAGACATAATTTTGTTTTTTTTGTCAATTAAATGACATTTAGCATAAATAAAAAAAAATTTAAATAATTTTTAATATCCAAATTTATAAGAAACATAAATGTTTTAGTCAGTCAAAAATATGACTTTTCCTCTAGTCAAATTAAGATTTTGAAAAGATTATTTTTTTAAACAAATATCTCTCTAAACGATGGAGGGAATTATGCAATTAGCACAACAAATTAAAATGCGACAAAGCCAGTCATTGGTTATGACGCCTCAACTTCAGCAGGCTATAAAATTACTTCAGATGACAAATATTGAGCTTTGTCAATATTTAGAAAATCAACAATCAGAAAACCCTTTTTTAGAGATTGAAACAAGCATTGACAGTAAATCAAGTAGTGGTGAAGAAAATAAAAATGAAAATATAACATCCAATATTTCAGATGATTTTAAAAATGGAAATTCGATCTCTGATGATCCCTCCAATAATCAGGATTATGAAAACAGATATGAAACTGAAGTTAACGAAAGACCAAAACTTGATACACCGGGCACTAATTTGAATAAAGTTACACCGGAAGACTTTGATGACTATATTGATAACTTAGCTAATAAGCCGGAAACATTAAAAGAACATATTCAGAAACAAATTAGCCTTGAATTAAAGACACCCAAAGATCTTGTGATTGCTTCTTTTTTAATTGATTATCTTGAGCCAACAGGATGGATTAGCAGTGACTTAGATCAAATTTCAAAAGAAACTGAGTGTGATATCAACGAAATTGAAGAAGTTTTATTTAAACTTCAAAAATTAGAACCAGCAGGTGTTTTTGCAAGAAATTTATCCGAGTGCCTAAGAATCCAACTTTATGAAAAGTCCCTACTTTCTGATGGGTTAGATATTTTATTAGATAATTTGGATCTGCTTGCTAAGGGTGAAATAAAACATTTGATGAAAATAACTAACTTTGATCAAGATGAAATATCTAAATCAATAACTCTAATTAGAAGTTTAAACCCAAAACCAGGGGAATCATATTCATTCGATGAAACTATCCAAAATTCACCAGATGTTATAGTTTCAAAAGGAAGAAAAGGATGGGTTGTAGAGCTTAATAAGTCAACACTTCCAGCGGTAGTTATAGATGAAAATTATATTTCAGAATTAAGTTCAAAAAAACATGATGATAATTCTTCAACATATATTTCTGATACAATTGCCTCAGCTAGATGGTTAAAAAGGTCCGTAGAACAAAGAAATTCTACAACACTTACAATTGCGTCAGCAATTATCGCGCAACAAGAAGAATTTTTAGAAAAAGGACTGTCACATTTAAAACCTATGGTCTTAAGAGATATTGCTTCTAATGTTGGAATGCATGAAAGTACTGTGAGCAGAGTTACAACTGGTCTTACTATTGAAACACCAAGAGGGTGCTTTGCAATGAAGTATTTTTTCAGTGTTTCGCTTAACTCAGCAGATAATAATGAAACTCATGCAGCTACAGCAGTTCGAGAAACAATCAAAAAGCTAATTTCTGAAGAACCTTCTAAGAAACCTCTTAGTGACGAGGCTATAGCTACTATAATGAAAAAGGATGGAATAGATCTTGCGAGAAGAACAGTTGCAAAATATAGAGAAATAATGAAAATACCTTCATCTGCACAAAGAAAGAGACAATCTCGACTAGCTGAAATAAGTTAATGCAATTAGATAAATTTTAATTTGAAGAAGCTTGTAAAATATTTCTTGTAAGAAGTTTTTTGCCTTCTTTTATAAAGATAAATGGATCAACATGTTTTTTATTAACCCAAATTTCATAGTGAAGATGTTGCCCTGTTGATCGGCCTGTAGTTCCCATTTTACCAATTCTTTTTCCAATAGTAACTTTTTGGCCTTTACTAACTAATATTTTTTGAAGATGACCATAAGTAGTAACAATACCGTACTTATGCTTAATTTTCACCATCTTTCCATAACCGCCATTAGTACCTGCAAAGAAGACTGTGCCATCTGCTGGAGCAAGAACATCTTCATGCCATGTACCAGCTAAATCTATACCAGGATGGAAACGTTTTTTCTTGGTTATCGGGTCTTTCCTGTAACCATATTTACTTGATATGTAGTAATAATCCATAGGAGATTTTAATGGGATATAATTTAAAGCTAAACGCAAATCTTTAGTTAAGCTGACACGATCAGATAACAGTTTGAAAAATAAAGGTGATTCTGGAGAAACAACATTTCTGTTTTCAAGAACATTTTGAATTTTGGCATTTATTCCATCTCCAACACTTAATGAAAGAGTATTTAACAAATCTTTGAATTGTATAATCTCGCTATCAAAACCTGCTAAAATTCTGTATGCTTCTGCCTCAAGAGGCATTTTAGCAGGATTGATTGGCAGACCATTAGTACCAAAGTCTTGGTCTAAATCTTTATTTTTATTTAACTTAGATTTTGTTTCAAAATCTTTTACAGTAAAAACATCTTTTACTATCAAGTTTGTATTACTCTCTTTTGGTAGAAACCAAGACATTAAATTCGAAATATTATTATTATTTTCTTCTTCTATTTCAATACTATCAAAACTCTCTAGCGTATTATAATTAACAAATTGATCAATATTTAAGCTGTCATTCAAAATCTTTGGGCTTAAAGATGCTGTATAAATAACTGGTTTAGATGTCTGAATATCTCTAAATTTATCTTCTTCATGTTTACGACTTTTTATTACAATTTCATCTAAAGGGTTATAGAAGTTCGCTATTATATTTTTGTCTAGGTTCTTTTCATAATTTTCATAATAAACATTTTTTAAATAGTCAGTTTTATTAAAAACAATCTTTATAGAGTTTTGGTTTTTAATTTGATCTGGATTTTCATAATTTTTTGTAAGTGCTCTAGTGTCTATAAAATCTGCAATAACAATAGGAGTAGCAACTGCTGGTGAAACAAGATCATCTTTAATTACATTAATTATAAATGACGACAAAATTGTGAGGCTAGAACATAAACCAAACAAAAAAACAGCAAAACATGCTAAGTAATGTTTTAAACTAAAAACATATTCTACAGGACCTCTTTTAGTCATCAATAAATATCTTCTCTCACGTAAATGCCATGAGAGGCCTGAGTAATTTCTCAAAAAAAAGTGCTTACCTTCAGTAACTCTTTTGGTCCTAACTCCATTGAAAAAAGAAAATATATATAAAAAGTTATTAAAATTCATCAATTTACTTATTTTAAATAAATAACCGCCACTAAAGTAATGCTGGTTATTAGTTGCATAATAATTAGAAAAAGCAAAATTCTAGGTGAAACAGGGTTTTGTACTGTTAATTTAAAATCAGGCAAATCACTTTTACTGGATTTATCTGTAAAACTATTATCATTTTGGTTATTATTAACAAAATTATTGTCATCTTTAACTGTATCATCATCGACGTGATTACTTTCTCCCGCCATTTCAGCACGAACTTTTTCTATTCTTTCTCTCAAATTTACAACTTCACTTGTCATTTTACTTGCCTTTAATTAACAATTACTAGTACATAGAATAATATTTATAATATATTTTCCTATTATATAAACGGCAACAGTCGTTATAATGTAATATAAAAAAAATTTGTTTTTTTAATGTTAATTTGTATAGAGTAAATAAATGCTTAATCCAGTAAAGAATCTTATGAAGGACAATGAGTTAGAGGGATCTGTTTCAGTTATAAGTGATGAAATCACAATAACTGGAACTGTTACGAGTTCAGGTAATTTAATTATTAATGGCAATGTAGACGGTGAAATAAATTGCGAATCGCTAGAAATAGGACCGTCAGGCGTGGTGACCGGTACTGTAAAAGCAGGGCAATGCTATTTAGCCGGCAAACTCGAAGGAAAATTGTCAGCAAGAGTTGTAAATATTTTAAGTACTGGAGACCTGAATGGTAGGTTAAGCTATGGAAAATTGGAAATCGAAAGTGGCGCCAATATTGCATTGAAATTAAGAAAAACAAAGCAACTTAGTGATACACCTGTTGAAAATTTAGATAATAATGAGGAGATGTAAAATATGTCTGACCAACAATCATCAATTGGAAGTGGCGCAAAGTTTAAAGGAAAGATTACTGGCGCTAAAGCATTAGAGATAAATGGTGATGTAGAAGCTGATATCGATATTGGTAAAATTACTATTGGGCAAGACGCACATTTTAGAGGTGGCATAAAGGCTGACTTAGCAGTTATCTCAGGAATTTACGAAGGCACTATGCAAGCTGAGTCAATATGGTTAACTGACACATCACGAGTTAGCGGTGAAATCAGATATCAATCATTACAAATGGATAGAGGTGCTGCGCTAAATTGTAGAGTTGTCTACAACTGGGATGATACAGACCAAAAATCAAAAAAATCTAAAACTAAAGATAAAACTGTTGAAACATCAGATGAAATTATTGAGGAAAATATAGAAAATGAGTGAAATAACTTACATATCTAAAGAGGTTTCGGTGGTAGAAGGTGTTCTAACCGCCGAAGATTCAAAAGTTGTTGTTGCAGGAAGTTTTTCTGGAAATATAAATGCAAATGAAGTCATTCTAGAAGAAGGAAGCAAATTTGAAGGTGAAGTTGATGCTAGAATAATAGTGATTGAAGGGGATTTAAAAGGTAAAGTTAAATCTTACCAGTTAAAAGTTTCTCACACTGCAAGAGTTGACGGTGAATTATTAACAAACTCTATTGAAGTTGCATCAGGAGCTGAGATTGCTGGAAGCATATCTAGAGTTTCATAATTTTTATTTTGCTGAAATATCTTCTGAAATTTCAACTGTTTGAATACAACTATCAAAAAAAGCCATTGTTTCAGCTCTGCCGTGCATCTGATATAATTTCATAGCAGCATATCTACCAGCAGCAAGACCAACACCTAAAGGTTCTCCATGAATAGCAGTAGCTGTATTTAGTAACTTTTCTATATCATCTCTTAAATTTTCTAATTTTTTGATTTGTTTAGATGTAAGATCAGTATTTTGGTCATCATCCTTATTTGATGAAAAATTTCTAAATTCACTTAAGTTTATAACATTATCCATTAATTCTTTCCTCTTCAAAAGCACTATCAGGGCATCTGTACAATTCAACATTAAATTGACTTATAGTGATCTTGTTTTCAGCTGTACCAACTTTGTACTCACCCATTTTTCCAGCTACCATCATATCAGCACCTAAACTTAGTGCTCTATTTTTTGTAGCAATAATACCATGATCATATGGTCCCTCATGCATCATTTTTAATGTTGTAAGAGCCCTGCAACCATAAAGTCTGGCTGTGGTTGCGTCAATAAACCCTATCTTTTCACTGCCTGGCAGTTCAGGAGGTGGTTGAACTGGATCAGGTTCAATTTCAAAATTTGTTTCTTTTACAGTTTTTAATTCTGACCATTCTTCTTCTGTTACCAGCATTAAAGGTTCATTCCTTGGGTCCATGTAAACCTGACACCCAAATAAAAATATTAAAATCGGTAAGTAAAAATGACTTTTTTTCATTGATCCGCCTAAGGGTAATTTATAGTATTTGTACAATTTAAATACGACCCAATACTTAAAACTTTAATTAAACTTTATATATTTATAAAAATATATTTTTGTCGTTATATTATTTGAGATATTTATTAACTTTTCTTTCTAATTTGAAATGATATTTAAAAAAATTCCAATTTTAATTGTTCTATGCGTAACTGCGAGTATATTGGTAATTTTATTTTACTTGCTTGGTTATAATGTTTTAACTGTTCCTCCAAAAACTTCAGAGCAACTGTTAGAAGACCACTTGCAAATAGACAATGTTTCTTCAGAAGAAAACATCGATGAAAATGGGCTTGTAAGTGCATTATTACCTCCCAAACTTTCATATTTTCAATTTCAATTATCTTTTTCAGCAAATTTCAAAAATGATAAAAATATAATGAATACTGAAATTGCCTTATCAACTTTTAAAGGCGAGTTTTACTTAGCCAGAATTAAACATCATGAACCAGCTCTGAGGAGGGTAATACTTGATACAATTGCTGAAACACCAGAAGAAGATGCCAGAACAAAGATAGGAAAAGAAAACCTGGCTCAAAAACTGTTATCTGAAATTAATTCAAAACTTGAAAGTCTATCTGAGGAACCAGCAATTGAGGGTGTCCATTTTACAGCATTTGCGATAAGATAAATCTTAATTATGAAAAAAATATATTTAATAGGTGGTATTTTATCAATATTTGTAGTTTTGGTATTTGCACTAATTATAGTTCCCATAATATTGGATTCATTTAAAAAACCTACTTTGATGGTTGCAACAATCAAACTTAATAATTTATGCTCAGTACATGATGATACATTTATGGTTGTCACAAGACCTTATAATAGGAAATCATATTTTTCTAATGGCGTTACAAGAATAAAAGTAATGACAGACTGGAAGGTTAGGCTTGCTGCAAATGATAAATACTCTCAATTTAGATATGATGGTGATGAGGTAGATGTCAAAAAAAATATTGAACTTACAGCTGATTGTGGGACTTCACCAAGATTAAAGAGTATTTTTGGTGCATTTAATAAACAGTTCAATTAGGATATAATTCTATAGAAAATTTTATAGGGCAAATCAATTACCACTAAAATTAAAAATCTATTAATAGATCTTTTTTCATTGCTCCTAATAGGACTTAGTGTTGGATGCACTCTTGGCATTGTTTCTAATTTATTTGTGAAAGGTGTATCCTTTTTAACTGATTTCAAAAATAATTTGTCATCAGACATCCTTTCATCTTCATTAGCTCCAATTATTTCCCTCTTAATTGCTGCCATATTAATAATATTTATAAGAAAAATTTTTAATATTGACCGCTGGCATGGCCCACCAGACGCAATTTTAGCTTCACACCAAATAAATAATTCTATAGATGTAAAGAAAGGATTTGGATCTACTTTAACAGCATTTATTTCCGCAAGTGGAGGCGCCTCAGTTGGTCAGTATGGCCCTCTAGTACATTTTGGCGCGACTGTAGCAACATTCTTAGAAGGTTTTACATCAAAAAGACTTCCACCTGGAATATTTATTGGCTGTGGGGTTGCTGCTGCAATATCAGCTGGCTTTAATGCTCCAATTGCAGGTTTAGTCTTTGCACATGAAGCAATTTTAAGACATTTTTCCTTAAGGGCTGGCGGCGCTATCGCAATATCTTCAATAACTGCATCAACTGTTGGCACTGGAGTTTTTAATGAAAATCTTGGTCTGAAAATAGTTGCAAATGCCCCAAGTCTTTCTGAAATTACACCAATTGTTTTAATTTGTTCTCCTGCTTTTGGTTTGCTAGCTATTCTTTTTATGTTTGGCATTCGTCTTGGTGGCAAAACTGCAAAATTAAGTGGTTTAAATCCATCATACTTAATTATTATAGCATCATTGATTTGTGGATCTTTTGGTATTTTTTTACCAGAAATACTAGGCCTAGGTTCAAATGAAATGAATAATATTTTCTCAAATGAATATGGATTACTATTTTTATTAATTATTTTACTTGGAAAAATTTTGATGACTTCTTTATGTATTGGATTTGGTTTTTTTGGAGGTATTTTTGCTCCAGCTCTTTACGTTGGGGCTGCTGGTGGAGGGTTATTAGCTAAAGTTATTTTATTTTTTGGATTTTCAGTGTCTTTGCCAGCACTTGCTTTGGCTGGTACTGCAGCCGTTGGTGCCGTAGCTATAGGAGCTCCTATTGCAACAACATTAATCATTCTTGAATTTACGGGAAGTTATGAATTTGCTGTTGCCGCAATGATCGCAGTTCAAGTAAGTAATTTTATTGCTCATAGATTATATGGAGATTCTTTATTTGATATGGCTTTAAATGACAGGGGCTATAAAATTGGTCTAGGAAGACAACATATTCAAATGGATGATATGCCTCTAGAAAAAATACTTTCAAATCAAGCACTAACTTTTAAAGAAGAAACATCAATCAAGGATGTAAATATCAAAATGACTAAAGATAAAGTTACTGAAGCTGTTATAATAAATAAAAAAAATGAATATATTGGCAAAATAACTATTTACGACACAATAAATTCAAAAGTTGATAATCAAAAAGAAATTAAAAAACTGTTAAAGGATAATCATTTAGTCTTAAACAACAATATTTCCCTCGTAAAATCAATTGAAGAGGCTAGTAATTTTGTTGGAGAATTTATACCAGTTAAAAACTTTGAAACTAATCAATACGTAGGATCCATCAATGAATCAGATCTATTCAGGGCTTACTTAAACCTTCAAAATCAAGTTCTATTTGTAGAGAAAGATACAAATAATTGAACAAACAGTGGTTTTTTTTATAGCCAATAAATAAAAATACATTATATAGGATAATGTTAATTTTTGATAAGTTTTTGTTATGACAATTATAGATAGTGCAAATGCTCTTCTAAAAGATAAAGAAGATGAAAAGCCAACAAGAGAAGAAGCTGAAAAAGCTGTAAAAGTTTTAATTGAATGGGCAGGTGATGATCCATCCAGAGAAGGATTAATTGAAACTCCCAAGAGGGTTGTTAAAGCTTTTGAGGAATATTTTGCAGGTTACAGTAAAAGTCCAAAAAATATTTTAGAAAAAACATTTTTTGAAACAGGAAATTACCAGGAATTTGTAATGTTGCAAAATATTGAGTTTCGAAGCCACTGTGAACATCATTTAGCTCCAATAATTGGTCATGCTTCCGTTGCCTACATCCCAGATGGTAAAGTTGTAGGAATTTCAAAATTAGCTAGAATAGTTGATGTTTTTGCTAAAAGGCTTCAGACCCAAGAAACAATGACATCGCAAATAGCTAATAGTATTCAAAACAACCTAAATCCAAAAGGAGTTGCTGTATTTATTAGTGCTGAGCACCATTGTATGAGTAGTAGGGGCGTAAAGAAAGCGCATGTGGACATGAGTACAACATTTTTTACAGGAGACTTTATAGAGAGCCAGAACTTGCAAAACAGATTTCTTCACTCTTTGACCAGTAAATAATTTAAAATTACAATTTTTTATATTAATACTTATGACAAAGAATATAGGTTAGCTTTATGAAAATAACACCTATTTTTCATATTCTAAGCATTTTAATAATGCCTCTTTCAGGTTTTATGATGATCTCTGGTTTTGTTGATTTCGTTTATAATAACCAAAACTGGGTCAATTTCTTTATTTCTGCAACGATAACTCTTTTTGTTGGAATGTCAGTATTTCTCGCAACTAGAGGACATAATGACCAAAACATTGAATTGAGACAAGCTTTTGTTCTAACAACCATGTCATGGATAACAATTGCATTTTTTGGTGCATTGCCATTTTATTTAA
>CAZNBI010000031.1:0-12826 GCA_964571065.1 uncultured Rhodobacterales bacterium
CAATTTTTTAAAAATTATAAATATTTTTGATAGAATGAAATTGTTACATAAATCACTTTTGGATTTAGTTCCTTTATCAATTGTTACCATTTTAATAGCTACTTTCGCCTATTATGGTTTAAACAGTCTCAATAATGATTTTGATAAGCTTTTATCAATAGATGCTAAACTTGGCACCGAGACTAGATCTGCAAGTCAAGCTTTGGTTAATTGGAAGGCTTCTGTACTTGGGCTTGTCGTTGCAACAGAACAAAACTCAGAAGCAATAGAAACTCAGCAAAGACAGGTTAAAGATGCAAGTTCTGATTTCACTTCAATAATGTTCCAGGCAAATATGGTTGTTAATAAACACAAAGAAGAATTTAAGAAAAGAGTATCTGTCAAAAATGAACAATCATCTTACAATTATGCACAAATTGGTGAAGCTATAGTATCGGGAAATAAAATACAGAACACTACAAATCAAATATTAAGTCTTTCCTTATCTGCACAAAAGTCTGCTATGGATCTTAAGAAACTTAGATCAGAACTAAGTACAAGTTCTGAGAGCATAAATAAATTTGTTGAGGAAGCATTAGTGGCTAACTCAACAATTATAGAGGTAAATAATCAGCTAACTTTAGAAGATGCGCAAAAGTTAAACAAATATAATAATTATCTGATAAGATTAGGCGGTTTTATAAGCACAATGCAAAATATGCAAAATCAAATTTTTTCAGGTACGCTTGATAGAAAAAAAAGAATTAGAACTGTAACAAAAACTCAAAGCAGAACAATAATAATAAAAAAAGAGATTAATGATTTGATAGATTTTGAAAAGTCTTCATTCGAGGATTATTCAAAATCGAAATCGGTTTCAGATAATAATACAACCTTTTTATTGCAGCCAATGATTGAACTTCAAACATCTAGTAAAATTTTATCAGAGTTTGAAAAATACAATAAAAATCTAGTGAAAGCCCTTGAAGAGGCAAAAAATGACTGGTCCTCAAAACTGACAGAATTGAGTAATGATTGGATTTCACAGTATGAGGTAATAAATCAAACTCTAAAAGAAGTTATTATTTTTTCAGATCAGCAAATTGAAAATTCAAGAGATAATAGTCGAAAGTTCCTACAACAATTAATTCTAGTAGTTGCAGCTTTATCATTCATTGGTCTGGTAAGTGCTATTTTCATTGGTTATACTGTTTCACAAAGAGGAGTAGTAAAACCAATACAAAAATTTGCACTTGTTGCCAAAGATATTGCAGAAAATGGAGATTTTTCAAAACGTATTGATGTTAAATCTAATGATGAAATTGGAGAGGCTGCAAGAGCTATAAATGATTTATTATCTAATACAAAAGAAGCATTTTCAGAAATAGAGTTGGTTTTTACAAAAGTTGCAGATGGAGATTTAACTACAAGAATACCAAAAAGTTTTGGTGTTGATATCGATAGATGTGCACAACACATAGCTACATCTCTTTTAAAATTGAGTAATGTTTTAACTGATATACTTGAAGATGTGCAACGAGTTGCATCAGCTTCTTCACAAGTTGGAAATGCAGTAGACCAAGTTTCAGATGGAGCAAAAAAACAACTTAATGAAACACAATCTATTGTTTCACAAATGGAAAAATCCACAAATCTTGCTAATGAAATGATGGAAGCCGTTGATGGTATCCAAAAAAACAGTAAAGAAATCGCAAATATTTCTCTTTTAATTGAAGATATTGCACAGCAAACAAATATGCTTTCACTAAATGCTTCAATTGAAGCTGCGAGAGCAGGTGAACAAGGTAAAGGGTTTTCAGTTGTTGCTTCTGAGGTAGGAAAACTTGCAGATAGGTCGGCAACTTCTGTTAAAGATATCTCATCCTTATCAAATGTTGCTAATGAACAGGCAGGAGTTGGCGGTGAAAAAATGAATAACTTACAAACTGAAATTAATAGTGCTTCATCTTCTGCTAATGACTTAGCAAAAATTGGAGAAACTAATTCTGTCGCCGCAGAAGAGATTGCAGCTTCTATGGTTGAATTATCTGAAATAGCATCTGTAGCTAAAAAGAAAATTTCAGAATTTAAATTGAAAATAGAAAAAAGTGAAGATGAGAATTTAAACACATAATAATTATGAATTTAAAATTTATATTAAATATTTGAGATTTTAAGAATGAATTTTGACTATATTACAAAACTTTTGGGAAATACTAAACTTATTATTAAGTCAGTTCTTGATCTAGTCCCAGCTCTTATAGTTGCAGTAGTTGTTGCTGTAATTGCTAGTTATGGAATGAATAGCCTTAATAATAATTTTGAGAGTATTCTCGATAAAGAGGCTGAATTAACTTCAAAAATTAAATCTGCAACTAAAGCCCTTAATGATTGGCAAAATGCCAATACAGATAATTTTGTTATGGCTGTTAAACAGGAAAACAAAACTTTATTACAAAATGCTAATAACAATGCTCAGAAAACAAAAATCTCTTTTGAAACTATATTTGGAGACGTTGAGTACTTAATTAATGAGATATATAAATTTGAAAATGATCAATCTTTTGATAACACATCATCCATTTCTGATACTCAAGTTATTTATGAGCAGTTCAATCCTTCGAAGGATGATTTGAAAAGATCTATATTTTTAGACCTTCAAAAAGGAAAAATATTGATTAACGATATCATCCCAAAACAAGCTAAAAAGGTGTCTTTTGCGGCCAAGGAAGCATTAAACTCAGTTGATGTTATTAATAGAATAGAGAAAAAAGCGAGCCAGAATAAGTATAAGTTAAATTCATCAATAATTGAGAGCCTGAAAGCTGGTAATAAAGTACTTCTCGTTATTGATGATTCAATTATTTTAAGAAAAATTCAAGACTACAATAATTTTCTGACTGATTTAATTAAAAAGTTTTCATTCATTGATGCTAAAGAGAAAGAATTGTTTACTATCAATTATTCTAGCGAAAAAAGAGATTTGCTTGCAATTGAACTTCTTAAAGATGTAGAGGCTTTAAAATTAGATTTTGAAAATATCGAAATTTATCAGGAACAAATTTCCTATCTTCTAGATATGCAAGTCTCTGCAATGGAATTGGATACATCAAAGCAGTTTACCCTAAAATCTTTAAATGAATATTTAGAAAATTCCACATTAGAAGCAAAAAAAATAAATAAATATTTTACAAAATATGTTCGTTATATTTTTAATGTTTCAGTCCCATATCAAGGAAAAACATCTTTTGATCCTGGAACTACAATTTTTGCAACAGACTGGATTGGATCTTTAGTGAAAGCGCGAGATACTCTCGACGAGCAATTTAATGATACTATTACATTATTAGCATGGTTAGAAAAATATGCTAATTCAGAGCTTAAAAATGCGCGCAAAGCCAACATTACTTATTTAAATACACTTATATTAATTATAATTATAGTATCAGTAGTAGGTTTAAGTATTGCAATTGTGATTGGTTATTTAGTTGCATTTTTTGGTATTGTTAAGCCTATGCGGCAATTCGCTTCTGTTTCAACGGAAATTGCAAAGACGGGAAATTTTAGCAAAACAATTGATATAAAAAACAATGATGAAATAGGTGAAGCAGCAAATGCAATCAATTTAATGGTTTCGAATACAAAAGAAGCTTTTACAGAAATTGAGGGTTTGTTTAGCAAGGTAGCTGATGGTGACTTAACTGCTAGAATTCATAAAGAATTTAGAGGTGATATTGGAAGATCTGCTGCTCATATATCAACATCTTTACAAAAACTATCAGAAACATTTAAAGGATTACTTGTTGAGGTTCAAAGGATGGCGTCAGCCTCTTCTCAGGTTGAGAGTGCAATTAGTCAGGTAGCTGATGGAGCTAAGGAACAATTAAGTGCTACGCAAGAAATATCTCAACAGATGCAGGAAAATTCAGATATTTCCAATGATGTTAATGAAAAGGCTAGAAACACTTCTGACATGGCTCGAGAAGCAGCAAAAATTTCTGATCATGGTAAATCAGAGTCTATAGAAATGATGAGAGTCGTTGAGAAGATAGAAAACAATAGTGAGGAGATTGGTAAAATATCAGATTTAATAGATGAGATTGCACAACAAACAAACATGTTATCATTAAATGCTTCAATTGAGGCAGCTAGGGCAGGTGAACAAGGAAGAGGTTTCTCAGTTGTTGCTACTGAAGTTGGGAAACTGGCAGAAAGATCTGGAAGTTCTGTTAAAGATATCTCTGAATTGACAGAAGTAGCTAGAAATGAAGCTTCAGGTGGAGCTGAAAGAATGAAGGAATTAAAAGAAGAAATGGAAAAAATTAGTGAAACCATCAATTCTGTAGAAAAAATGATGTTAGAAATTGTAAATCAATCAAATGAGCAAAAAGATAAAAATACAAGTGTTCAAAATTCAATTTCTAATTTAACTCAAATAGGAGAAAACAACTCAGTAGCCGCTGAGGAGATATCAGCATCAATGATTGAGCTTTCAAACATAGCTAACAATACTAAAAATAAAGTCTCAGAGTTCAAACTTGAGAATGAAGAAGAAATTTACAACACAAAAAAATACAATGATGAAAGCGACACTGAAAAAAAATAATTTAAATACATTCATAAAGCTTTAATCAATGAATCAAAAATCGAAAACCATGGAGTGTGAATTAATTATTGCAAAATCATGTGGTAGGTTAATAGGTTTTGAAGTTAGAAACATTTTGGGCATAACTGAAAATAGTGATATTTTTAAAATTCCACAATTAAGATCTCCACTATTAGGACTTGGTAGATATTTGAATAAAGTTTTAGCAGTGGTTGACACTGGATTATTTTGCGGGCTTAGAAGAACAGAAAAACACCAAATTAGAAAGTGGATCATTACTGAAACAAGCAATGGATTATCAGCTTTTGCTGTAGATGATGTTATTGGTATAAAAAAAATTTTACTAAAAGGTAAAACTTCCAAGAAAAAAATTGTAATCAATAATTTTGAGTTTGAAGGAAAATCTGGAGACCTTCTAAATATAGAAGATGTATTACCAACTATTGAAAATAATTTTGAAAAAAGGGAATTTACAAAAATTGAAAATGATAAAATTAATTCGCATCAGTCAACTGAAAGTAAAACTTTTTTATGCTTTATGAGAGATTCAATTGATAGTGCAATTGAGATGTCTAATGTGGTTTCAGTTCATAATATGAATGAATGTGAAGAACCATTTGTAAAAATTAAAAAAAATGTTGTGTTAGGAAATCTCAATAATCAGCTTGTTCCTATTTTTCAGAATACGTCAAAAAAAAATTTAGTTTTATCAAAATTAAACGATAGAATTTTTGGAATTGCATGTGATGAAATAGTAGGAATAAGAAAAATTAAAAATGAAAACATTTTTTTTGAAGAGACTAAGAATGGAGAAAAAAAACATATTGCCTTTCAAAATGAAAATTTATCTGACACAAAAATTATTAATATAATTGATTTACTAAAAATTAATCCAATAGAAAACTGGATGCCTAAAAACCTCATATTGGAAAATATAACTCAAAAATCCTATGATAATAATTTTTTATTTTTTAAAATTCTAGACTTTAATTTTGGACTCCCACTTGAAAAAATTAAAAGGGTAGATTTTTTTAAAAAACCTAAACGAATTCGTAATCTTAAAAAAGGAATTTTAGGCGTTTCTGATCTTGAACAGAAGACGGTAGTTATAATTGATTTTTTAAATCTATTAAATATTCATGAGATAGAAGATACTGATAACAAACATAAAGAAATTATTTTTATAGACACAGAAAAAGGAAAAATTGGTTTAGCAGTAAATGAGATTACAGGGATTAAAACTGTAAACTTAAATAATTTAAAAGAGAGCTCAAACTTTGATGGGATGCCAACCAATATTTATAATGATGGGAATAAAAAAACATTTTTTCCTCAAATGGAAAATTTCCAAGATAGGTTGGGTGAATATCTAACATGAAAACAGGTGTTGTAGATGATTCAGGCTTTATGAGATTGGTTCTTAAAAAGATTATATCTCAAAATACAGATTTAGAGTTTATTTGGGATGCTTCAGATGGGCAAGAAGCTCTAGAAAAAAATAATATGAACCCAGCAGATATAATAATTAGTGATATGGAAATGCCAAAAATGGATGGTTTGGGTTTACTAAAATATTTAAAAGAAAATAATGTTAACGCAGAGTGTATTATTGTAAGTGGTCAGCATGAGAGTGGTGCACCTAAAATTCTTGAAGCAATTAGGCTAGGTGCAGTCGGATTTGTTTCAAAAAATGATGATACTGGACAGTCTAATTTAGACACAATGGGAAAGGCCCTAAATGATCTTACAAAATCAATTATTAAAAAGGTTAAATCTGAAGGCATCAATAGAAATATTCAAAAGGCAAAAATTGAAGATGATTTTGAGCCTTCAAACGTTTTGGTTTTGGCAGGCTCAGCAGGTAGCTTAGATCCGTTGTCAGATGTTTTTAATGAATTAGGTGAGCCAAAAGTACCTGTGATAACAGCAATACATATTCCAAAAAATATGGAGAATCATTTAGTGAAAAGACTAAATCAATTTGCAATTCAGAATAAGCAAAATATTGAATTTGGTGTTTTTGATAGTCTTCAAAAAGGGAAAGTTGCAATTGCACCAGGTGGCTATAACTCTGTATTGAAAAAAACAAAGTTGACTGAGGATAAAATTTTGCTTCGCTCTGAAGATGCAAGTAATAATGAATTTGGTTTTACACCATCAATTGATAAATTGTTAGAAAGTGCGGCTAAATATAACATAATTTGTGATGTAATTCTTTTAAGTGGTCTTGGTGAAGATGGTTCTAAGGGGTGTAAAACTCATTCAGAAAAAGGTGGAAACATTTTAGTTCAAATGCCTGAAACTGCAATTGCTTCAAGCATGCCCATAGCCACACTTAATTCGTGTAGTGTAAAATACTGTGATACGCCAAGAAACTTAGCCGCAAAGATCAAGGAATCATGGAAAATTAAATTTTAAAGGGAGATTGTAATGACACAAAAAAAAGTTTTAATTGTCGACGACAGTAAACTAATGAGAATAATTATAAAAAAAATATTATCTAATGATGATTTGTTTGTTGTCACAGGTGAAGCAGGAAATGGAATTGAAGCATTAGCTGAAATTGAAAAAGATGTACCAGATATAATTTTTTTAGATATAGAAATGCCAGAAATGGACGGTGTAGAAGCTTTGAAGGAAATAAGAGCAAAATATTCAACTAAAGTTGTTGTAGTATCTTCAGTTGCTCAGATGGGCAGTTCAAGAGCAGCAGAAGTTAACCAACTTGGTGCAGATGCAATAATAGAAAAACCAGGTGGGGCAGTTGATCCAACTTTAGCAACACAAAAAGGGGAAGAATTTATAGAAATTGCTAGGAAAGTTTTAGGTGTTTAAAATAGTATTTATGTAAAAGAATTTTCAAAATGGATGATGAATTTTTAAAAGAAATTTGGGAGCAATTTACCATCGAAGTAGATGAGCATTGCTCTAATAATGAAGAAATTTTAATTGGTGCTAGTTCGAATGAATTATCTGAGGAGCAGGTGAACTCTGCTTTTAGAGCCTTTCACACTATAAAGGGTTTATCACGCTCATTATCATTATCTACTCTTGAAAAGATAGCTCATTCAGCTGAAGATGTACTTGGTGACGTTAGAGAAGGTAAATTAAAATTAGATGATGACGCAATATCAGTACTTTTAAAAGCAAATGATCAAATGAGAGTCATATCTGAAAATTCAGCAAAAAAAATGGTTGAAGTTGCTGATGACCCAAAAGAACTAATAATAAATCTAAATCAAATCAGAGAAGGACAACTTGATAGTAAAAATTTAGAAACAAAAGATAATGAACTTAGTGAAATTTCTGATGGAAAAAATAATTTAAATGTAGGGAAAGAGCCAACAAAAAGTATAAAAGAAAATCAAAATGAGCACTCTAAAGAAGATAGTGCTAAAAAAATAATTACAGAAAATAATACAGTAATTGAAAAAGAAAAGTCCATATCTGTTGCATCAGAGGTTATAGAAAAAATTTTTTCAAGGACTGGTAATGTTTTAACATCATTATCTGATATAAATAGAATTATAAATTCCAAATTATTAGAAAATCCACATTCAGATCTTAAAATAGCAAAAGATTTAATTGAAAAATCTAATTTACAAGCTTCTCTTTTAAATGAGGAAGTATTAGATTTGAGAGTTTTTCCAATGACAGATGTTATGAGAAGAGTAAAGAGAAGTGGTTTTGAAGCTGCAAGATCCTCTGGGAAAAAAGTAGATATTATAGTAAATGGTGAAACAAGTCGCGCTGATAGAAATGTAGTTAGAGCAGTAACTGACCCTCTAATGCATATTGTAAGAAATGCTGTTGATCATGGAATTGAACCACCTACTGAACGTGGAAATAAAGATGAAAAAGGTAAGGTTGAAATAGATATTTCAACTTCTTCTAGTGGTCTAGAGATTGTTATAAAGGACGATGGAAGAGGGATTGATACAAGTAAAATATTAGAGAAAGCAATTACTAATGGACTTGTAGATAGAGAAAAATCAAAAAAATTGCAGGATGAAGAAATTTTTGACTTTATTTTTCAACCTGGTTTTTCAACAGCTGAAAAAGTAACTGACACTTCTGGTAGAGGTGTTGGTATGGATGTTGTTAAAACTAATGTTATATCATCTGGTGGGAGTGTATATCTGAATTCTGATCTTGGAAAAGGAACAAAATTTACAATTGTTTACCCACAAATTACAAATACGGAAAATTGTATTGTCCTTGAGTCTGTAAATACTTATTATGCAATCCCTTCTAGAAATATAATTTCTATTTATAGAACTTCTGATTTAAACAATAATAACTTTATAGAAAAGAATAAACTGCAGATAGAAAATAAAGTATATCAGATTATAAGCTTTGAAGATTTCGCTTTCTCAAAAAATAATGATGGTGAAATAAATTACTTAATTGTTAATTTTTCAGGTCAAGGACTTGCACTTCAGTACGCTGGAAAGGTTTTAATTAGAGATTTAGTCTTTGATGAGCCAGACAAATTTGTTTCATCACTACCATATATTAGTGGAGCTGCAATCTCAGATGGGGACAAAGTTGTTTTCCAAATTGACTTAATGCATTTATTTGGTCAAGAAGATCCTCGTAAATCTGAGGTTTCATAATATGAAACTTATGACATTTAAATGGGAAGGAAATTCCTATGCAATCTCATTAGATAAATTAAAATCTGCAAATAATGGCATACGGAATATGAAAAAAATTCATCCATTTTTTCGAGATTTTAAAGTTCCTAAACAAACTAGCAGTTTAGCATTAAAATCAGGATATTTTTTTCCAACTCAGGAAATGCCAAAAATAGAAGAAGTTATAATAGGAAATAAAATTGATTTACCATATTTGTCGGGAGAAAAGGTTATTGGATACTTTAATACAGTTTCTGATAATAAAAAATCTTTTGGTTTAATATTAGATGATATTTAAACTATGAAATTTTATATAAATGATAAATAAACATGTTTTTGAAAAAATAACTGGTTTGAAACCAAATAATGATGTTTTAAACGTCTTAAATAATTTTCCTTATAATCAATATTCTCAAAATAATATTAAATTAAGTCTTTCAACAATATCCAAAATAACTAATCTTGCAGAAATGGTATCAAATCATGAAACATCATTTTTTAGAGATTTTGAGGTTTATCAGATTTTAAAAAATATGATTTTAAGAAATAAAATGAAAATATGGTCAGCAGGCTGTTCATATGGTCAAGAGGCTTACAGTCTTGCGATGCTGCATGAAAGCAATTCTAAACTTGAAAACTTTAATATTTATGCTTCTGATATTTCTAAAAAAGCAGTTATGACAGCTATTAAGGGAAACTACTCAATTTATAGAAAAGATGAGCAAAAAAGAATAAAGATGTTTTTACCTAATCTTTCAAAAAAACTGAAAAAAAATAATCTAAATAATTTGCAAATTACCATCCCTAATAAGATCAAAGATAAGATTAATTTTTTTCAGCATAATTTATTAACATCTCCACCATTAAAAAAGTTTGATCTAATAATGTGCAGGAACGTTTTAATCTATATGAATAAAGAGGCTAGAGAACTAGTTTTTAAGAATCTTGAATTAGCTATAAAACCTATGGGATGGCTTGTCATGGGAAGTGCTGATCCAAAGCCGCCAAAACCTTGGAAAATGTTTTCTATAAATAATTCAATTTTTTGGCAATATCAAAATTCATAAATTATATTTACCTAATTTTCTAAAGTGATATAAGTAATCATGTTAGAAGATGCACTTAAAAATATGTTTCCTTACAAGGAAATTTCTTTAAAGTCTGGCGATATCCTGCAAATTGCAAATAGTTTTTTTTACATAAAAGAGGGTCTTGTGATTGGAACCTTTGGAAATAAGGTTCCTGAGAATTTTGAATGTTCTAAAAATGAAATTTTCGGATTAAGACAGCTTCTTGATAATAATTTTGAAATTAAAACCCTTTCTGCTAAAAAAGATACTGATTTGCTTTCATTTAATAATGAAAACTTTACTAATATGATGGAAAGTACAGATAAGAATATTGCTATATTTTTAAAATCTTTAATTCAGCATGGTACATACTGATTATGATGACAGATTTTGATTTTGCAGGATTTTTAGATACTGACAACCAGAAGAGTTTTGCTATCAGTTTAATAAAGCTTTTTGATAGTATTATACTTGAAGAAGATGAAGAAAAAATTCTTAACAATATCAGTGAAGTCAAAAATAATTCGATAAGCAACGATTTCGGTGGACTTCTTTCAGCATTAAGTAACTTTAGTTTACACGATATTTCGTCAAAGCTATCCCTTTTAGCAGTCATCAATTTAATAACACCAAATCTATCAGTCTCCGATGATTTAAGTGATCAATGGCAAATAACCTATAGTAATTCAAAAGAAATTATTAGAAAAAAAATAGATAATTTTAGTAATGACTACGATCTAAGATATATTGCCCAAATATCTCAATGGTCCGAAAACAATAGCGAAAATGCAATGATTTTTCAAAAAATAGCAGATTTGTTTCATAATACCGATAATATAGAAGAATTAAGAAAAAAAATTCAATCTCATTACCCTGATGATTTAACTAAACTAATTGACGAGTTAGATAGTAAGAGAACTAAAGGATTTGTTCAAAGTGACATAATAAATATTTTAGATAAAAGAGGTGTGGATCACAAAATATCATCTTTGGTTACTTTAGAAGCTATTTCTCAAATCTCTAGTAGTCAGCTTTCCTCTGACCCACTATTGGAAATAAAGATAAATGAAGAAGCCGAGCCTGAAATTGCTTTTGAAGTAATTGAGCTTTTGCCAAAGATTGGTATAATTTTAACTAGTACAGCTGGTAAAGATGAAGGCACATTCATTTTTCTTGTTCTTTGTAATAACCAAGATAGTATAAAAATGCTCGATGATATTAATGCAATATATAAGGAATATAAATAGAAATGAGTGCTGAAATAGTAACAATTGTTGCAGGTCAAAACTTATACAAAAAAGGTGATCCACCGAGTAATTGTTTTATCCTTCAAAAGGGGTCTGTGCATATTTTAAATGAATCAGGGCAAAAAGTTGCAGGTGTTTCGCCCAACATGTTATTTGGAGAGATTGAAATTTTCGCAGGCTTTAAAGAAAGAGAAACTGAAGCAGTTTGTGTCACTTCAGGGGCAGCAGTATCGGTGCCAGCAGAAGTCTTAAACAATAAATTAGCATCATTAAACAAGTCGCAAGCTAATCTCTTAATTGAAGTTGCTAAAAATGCTATTAAGAAAATGAAACCTTAGTAAATAACTAATCAATAAACTTTTATATTATTTACTTTTGAGCGATAACTTCTATTTCGATTAAAAATGAAGGCTTTGTAAATCCAGAAACAATTAAAAGAGTTGAAGCCGGTTTAATTCTAACTTTCTTAAAAATACTATCACGAACTTTCATATAATCTTTAAAATATTTTCTACTTGTTACAAATGTAGTAACTTTCAAAACATCAAATAAGCTATAATTTGCTTCCTCAAGTATTTCACTTATGTTTGAAAAACACAATTCAGCTTGCTTAGAGAAGAGTTTTGGTATCTCTCCATTTATATCAATCCCAAGTTGTCCAGATATTAAAAGTAAACCAGTTTTTTTATTTAAAATACCGTGTGAATAATTTCCAAATGGCTTATAAATATTTTTAGGTTTTATTTCAATGAAATTTGATGTCATTTAAGATCCAATAAAATTATATATCTTAAATCGAAGAAAAATAATTTGAAACCTGATTAAGAAATTTTTCTCTATCATAAGAATTTGTATGGTTCATATCGTGTAATTGTAGCCATTTAAATTTGCAACGGCTATTAAATAAAATTTTATATCCTTTGAACAGCATACTTTTCCCCGGATTTCCAATAAACCAAAGCCACCATTTTGGTGACCCTGAAGTAGTTACAACACAAAATTTAATAATATTTTTGAGTTTCCCTACAGGTATATTTTTCTTTTCAGATGCAATATCAAATGCAATACTTGGCAACCATACTCTTTCAAGCCACCCCTTCAAAATTGCTGGTGGCCCATACATCCAAGTTGGAAAAATGAATATTAAACCTTCAGCCCATAATAAAAGATCAATATCAGTTTTAAGCATTTTTACGTTTTTATTAGTATTTTCTAAATAACTGTTCCATTCACTTAAACTTAATACAGGATTGAATTCTTCTTTATATAAATCTATGGTTTTAACTT
>CAZNBI010000032.1:0-1074 GCA_964571065.1 uncultured Rhodobacterales bacterium
AAATACATAGTTCCTATATCTTTATGATTTGTAGAATATAACCATCTACGAACAAAACCTTTTGGCGTATCATGATCGTGATCATTTACATGCAGTGCCGTACTCATTTTTACATATTCTCCTTCAATTTTTTACTTCTGCTAAAATAATTTGATTACTATTTAGAATATCACTTTTAGCAAATTCTATTTTTGCGTTTTTAAGCCAACTT
Organism: uncultured Rhodobacterales bacterium; assembly: GCA_964571065.1. Taxonomy (GTDB): domain Bacteria; phylum Pseudomonadota; class Alphaproteobacteria; order Puniceispirillales. The sequence continues at coordinate 212 of CAZNBI010000032.1, forward strand.
TCATAATTTTTTTTCGACAAAACCCTAATTGCGACTGGCATATAAGCGTGGTTTATACCACATATTTGGTTACATTGACCATAATATGTTTTCTCACCCATAGGAATATCCATCCAAACTTCATTTAACCTTCCCGGTACTGAATATTCTTGAACAGCAAGTGATGGCACAAAGAAAGAATGCATTACATCATTACCAGCTATAAGAACTTTAACTTTAGAACCTTCTGGCAAAACTAAAGGGTTATCAACATCTAACAATCTTTTTTGACCAGGCTTCAAATCCTCTTCTGCAATCATATAACTATCAAAACTAATGTTTTGATCAGGATATTCATAATTCCAATACCATTGAATACCAGTTACTTTTATCGTCATATCTGGCTCAATTTGTTTATCCAAATAATATAAGAGACGAAATGAAGGAACCGCAATTACAACTAAAATTAAAACTGGAATAACTGTCCATAACACTTCTAAAATGCTGTTGTGTGTTCTTTTTGATGGATTAGGATTTTTGTCAGCTCTAAATTTTATACAAACGTAAATCAGCAAAAAAAGAACAAATAATGATATAAAAGTTATGATTACAAGTAATAAGTTGTGTAAATCATTTGCCATTGTAGCAATGCTACCTGATGGAGGTTGCAAACCTAGTTGCCAAGGCAAAGGTTCACTTGCAAACAGGTTTTTGCTAGTAAGTAATAAACCACTCAAAGTGAAAAAAAAGAAGTAGTTTAAATTTCTAATTTTCAATATCAAAAAATTGCTCATTTTAATTTAATTACTCAATTGTTCTATTTTGCAAAATAACTCTCTATAAGGCTTTATACAAGTATATATTACCTAAATTATAGAGATTTT
>CAZNBI010000032.1:1174-3072 GCA_964571065.1 uncultured Rhodobacterales bacterium
ACACTTAATAAGTAATCAACCCATTTTTCATAACCAAAATCATGATCAAAAACACATCTCGGGATCCCACATCTTGCCTTATCAGTATTTCTCCATACCTCAGTTCTGAGACTTAAAAAATCAGAGGCTTCACCCTCGTAAAATGGTGAATTAGAAAATAATGCTGTAATTACAGGTTGCAGTGTTATGGCAGTTCTAAATTTTTTTACCATATCCTTTTCACTTGAATAATCCAAATTAACTTGAATTGTACAAGTCCTAAGCATCATATCTAAGCCCATTGAACCAACTTTAGGCATCCAATTTCTCATTATTTTATACCTTCCCTTTGGCATAAAATGAAAATCTTCTCTTTTGCTCAAAGGATGAAAGCCAAAACCAGCCATTCCAAGATTTAGTTTTTCTAATGCTTTTCTTAATTGTGCTAAATGAGTACCTGTCTCATCACATGTCATGTGCAAATTTTTGAGAGCAGCTCCGGAAAGTTCAAGTTGCCCACCTGGCTCGAGAGAGATTGAGCTTTTATTGTCTGCAAGCAAACCTATAATATTATTCTTCTCAAAGATTGGTGACCAACCAGAATTCTCATGGAGCATTTTCAAAAGCTTTTCGATTCCGTTTTCACCTTCATATGGAATTGGCTTGAAATCATCCAAAGAAAATAAAAACTTTTCATGCTCTGTGCCAATTAACCAATCGTTTTTTTTCTTTTCTTTATGTCTAAAAAAATCTACTAGCTGTGATTTTGAATGGATAGCATCTTTGTCATTCATTTTTAATTCCAATCACCAAATTTTGATTGATAACATGAGACACTTGATATTGCAGCTGTATCTGATCGCAAAACTCTTGGGCCTAAAGAAATTGATTGTATAAAATTAAATGAATTTAAAAAATCTAATTCTTTTTTTGAAAAACCACCCTCTGGTCCAACTAAAATTGATACTGGCTTTCCTAAATTATTTCTTATGTTCATGAAAGATATTCCATCATTTTCGTTACAAAATAAGATACTTTTATTAGCATCCCAGTCATTTATAAGCAAATTCAAGTTTTGTACATCATTTATTTTTGGAATAGTTAGCCTCCTTGTTTGTTCAGATGCTTCAATTGCATATAATCTTAATTTGTCTAAGTTATAATTATGGTTTTGTGTTCTTTCAGTAATAACTGGTTGGAAGCTAGTTACACCTAACTCCGTGCATTTTTCGATTATGTTAAAAATTCTATCTTTTTTTACTAATGCAAAAATCAATTGAAGCTGTTTTTCATCTTGTTGGTCACGCATTTTCTCTAAAACTTTACACTCAACTGTATGATTTTGTATTTGAGTTATCTCTGCAATAAATTCTCCCTCAAAACCGTTAAAAACAAATATTCTACTGCCCACTCTAATTCGCATAACATTTAATAAATAATGGGCCTGTTTTTCTATAATTTTAAAATTTGAATTATTTTCAAAAGAAATATCCAAATATAATCTAATTATTTGAGAATAAACTTTCATTTTCTTTTAATGAACCATTAATAATATTTAAAATTAATTATATTATTATTAATTAAAATTTTTAGTTAAAGATAGTAAACTATTAGCAATGAACATGCATACCGATATTTCTACAAATAGACTAATTTCAAAGTTTCCAAAAAAAATACAACAATGGTCAGTTTTATTGAGGCTTGATAGGCCTATTGGGTGGTGGTTATTAGTTTTACCATCATGGTGGATTATTCTGCTTCAGTCTGTTTCAATAATGCATTCTTTAAAATTAATTATCCTATTTACAATTGGTGCTATTTTAATGAGAGGTGCAGGTTGCGTTGTGAATGATTTATGGGACAAAGATATTGATGCCAAAGTTGAAAGAACAAAAAAAAGGCCAATCGCAAGTGGAGAA
>CAZNBI010000032.1:3172-7289 GCA_964571065.1 uncultured Rhodobacterales bacterium
GAGTTTCAAATCCAAAATTTAATGCTCCAAATTTTGAAACATATCCAAAAACTTCTTTAGGAAGATAATCATTTGAATGACAAATAATTTTGTTTTTCTCAAACTTTACAAAATCATATGCTTTTCCGACTGCTTCTGTTTCGTGCATTATATTTAATTGTCTATTATTCAGCCAAATTATGGATAATTTTAGAATAGATCCAATAACAGGCCACAATGTTGCAGGCACTGCTCCATAGTAAGATATCATAGAGGCATAGACCACATCGATATCTTTAACATTAACAATTGTAACCGGGATTTGTTCATTGCCTCCAAATTTTCTTAGTAATTGAGATGGAGATCTGTTTGATCCTATAGCAAGAATTGCTATTTTATTTTTCAAATCATATGAATTAGGTAATTTCTGTAATTCTCCATTATTCAATAAAAAATTAAATTGAGGAGCAGTGTAAGGGTATAACTCTGCCCTTTTATTTCCTTGAGGTATTTCTGTCCAAGTTGGATCAAGAAGGTCCATATATTATAAATTTACAGCTGTGTCTTCTTTAAATCCAAATCTGACATTTAAATTTTGAACTGCTGCCCCTGATGCTCCTTTTCCTAAGTTATCAAGACAAGCAATTAGCCAAATTTGACCTAATTTTTCATTAGAAAAAATTGAAATAGATATTCTATTTGATCCAACTAAAACTTCAGGAGAAAAAAAACCCTCATCACTTAGAGTATCCTTCGAATTTAAAGGATAAATTGTGATCAATGGATCTAAGTCATAATATTCTTTAAAGGTTTTATATATTTTTTTTCCATCTAAATTATCGTTTAACCAATCTAGATGCAAAGGTATAGAAACAGCCATGCCTTGTGGAAATGCTGCTACTGCAGGACAAAAAATTGGCGAATGCTCTAATAAACCATAGTGTTGAATTTCTTTTGTATGTTTGTGGTTTAAAAATGTAGAATAATGAAAAAACTTATCTTTTTTATTATTTGAGAAATAATCAATAAGTTTTTTTCCTCCACCAGTATAACCACTAACAGCATTGATAATTAACTTGCTAGTATTATCAATGAAATTATTTTCTACAAGAGGTCTTATAATTGATAAAGCGCCAGTAGGATAACAACCAGGATTTGAAATACGATTTGAGTTTTTCAAAAACTGTCTTTGTGAACTATTTAACTCAGGAAAACCATATACCCATCCATCTGAAACTCTGTGTGCAGATGAAGCATCAATTATTACCTTTTCATTGCCAAAATTTTCATTAATTTTATCTGTTATTTGTGAAGCTTCATTATCAGGCAAACATAAAAAAATTAAATCTGAATTAGAAAATTGATCAAGCTTATAATTTAGATCTTTTCTCTTATTTACATCTGCAGAAATAATTTGAATTTCAGGATGGGATAATAATCGTTGTTTTAATTGTAAACCCGTAGTACCCTCTGCGCCGTCAATATAAGTTTTAATAGCCATAAATTTTTATTTACTCAAAATGGTAATAAGTCAAATTATAACATATTATTATTAATTAGTTTTGAAGATTAAGATTATTTTAGATTAGGTGATTATTTAGTGTCTATTGTTGGTGAAAGTTTTGCGGAATGGAAACAAAGAATTTTCTTTGATCATGGGTTTTTAAGAGAAATATATCCAAATATTTGGAAAATTGATAATGATTTATATAGGTCAGCTCAACCATCACCAAAACTTTTTCAAAAATTTAAAAAACAAGGTATTAGAACTGTAATAAATTTAAGAGGTTCGAGGGAAGACCTAGTTGATCAAATGGAAAGACGCATTTGCAAAAACTTAAATTTAAATTTGATTGAATTTAAATTACACTCTAGAGGTGCCCCAACCATTGATCAAATATTTTTATCCAAAAAACTATTTGGGGAAATTGAATACCCTGCCTTAATACATTGCAAATCTGGTGCTGACAGGACAGGGTTAATGGCAACATTATATTTGATAAATAAAGGAATAGATGTAGATGAGGCAAAAAAACAGCTGTCTTTTAAATATCTGCATATTCGTTTGGCAAAATCAGGGATATTAGATCACTTTTTCGAGAGCTTTATAGAATACAAAAACAAAAATAGTAAAATCTCATTTTGGGAGTGGTCAAAAAAATTTTATAATCCGGAAGAACTAAAAATTAGTTTTAAAATTAATTTTGTAAGGGTTTTTTTTGATAGCCTTATGCGCCGAGAATAAAAATTATTCTAAAAACAACTGAAGTCTGCAAAGATTTGTATAAAATCCATCTTTAGAAATTAAAGAACTATGTGAGCCACTTTCAACAATTTTACCATCGTCTAAAACTATAATATTGTCTGCTTTTCTTACAGTAGCTAGTCTATGTGCAACAACTATTGTTGTTCTTCCTTTTGTTAATTTTTCCATTGCAAATTGTATTTTTGACTCAGAGTCACTGTCAAGTGAACTAGTGGCTTCATCTAGAAGTAAAATAGGGGCATCTTTTAGAAAAGCTCTTGCAATTGCAATTCTTTGTTTTTGTCCACCAGAGAGAAAATTTCCTGCAGTTCCAACTCTTGTTTCATAGCCGTCAGGCATTGACTGGATAAAATCATGTGCAGCAGCATTTTGAGCAGCTTTTTTAACTTCATCTTGGCTAGCTTTTTGATTTCCGTTCAAAATATTGTTTTTTATTGTGTCATCGAACAATGAAGCATCTTGAGAAACAAAAGCTATTTTTGAACGCAAAGATGAAATTTTTATATCTTTTATTTCCTGGTTACCAATATAAATTGATCCTCTGGAAGTATCATAAAATCTCTCAATAAGACCTAATATAGTTGTCTTTCCAGCACCAGACGGACCAACAATTGCAGTAACCTTTCCTTTTTCTGCAGTAAATGATATCTTTTTTACAATATCGGCTTTTTCATATCTAAAGTAAACATTCTCAAACCTTATACTTTCATTGCCTAATTTAATATCTTTTGCTGTTTTAGTAGAAAATATTTTGGGACGACTATCATTTAATTGATAAATTCTATTTGCTGCTGCAATACCTTCCTGTACAACGGAATTAAAGCTACCCAAGCCCCTTGCCGGTTGTACCATGAGAAGCATTGCAGTTATAAAGCCTGCAAAATCACCAACACTGAAATCTACTTTTCCCAATCTCCAAGTTCCAGAAATAATAACAATAGAAATTGCAATGCCCCCTAAGATTTCTAAAATAGGTTCAACTCTTGCCCTACCAACGTTTAGTTTCATTACTCTCAAGAAAAGTTCTTTAAAGTTATTCTTGCTTCTTTGCTTTTCATTAACTTCTAAACTAAATGCCTTTATTATTGGTATATTTGTAATTGTTTCTGATAATTGAGAAATTAAATTCTCCATATGATTTTGGAGATTATAGCTAGCCTTTCTCTGATCAAGACCAATTTTTACAATCGGATATATTGCAATTGGAAAAACGCATAAAACTAAAAATGCCAAAAACCAATCATACCAAGCCATTAAGCAAATCATTGCAATAAGTGTTAAACTATCTTTTACAAAAGAATTTGCCACTCTAACCAGAGCATCTCTGATAAGATTTAAATCATTAACAATTCGGGAAACATAGTGGCCAGGCGGCTGAGAAGAAATTAGAGAAAGATCAGAGTCTATAAGTGTTGAGGTCATCTTAAATTGAATTTCTTCGATAATTGAAAAAACTAATTTATTCACTACTTGTATTTGCCTATACACAGCAAAAGCTTTTATAATTGAAACTACTATTATAAGAACTGCTAACTGATATAATAATCTTGTATCTTTTGCACCCAAAGCATCAAAAACCCATCCAATTATAGCTGGGTATATTGCAAAACTGAACGCAACTAATGCTAAAAGTACTAAACAGAGAATTACTAATGATTTTTTGGGTTTTATAAAATCATACCAAAATCTTATTATTATACTTTTTTTTGAAGAACTTTCAAAATTTTGGTCTGACATTTTTGAACCATCACAAACGCTTTTTATAACATCTCATATCTAAGGAGGTATTACATTTACAATAAAAACTTTATATACTCAGTATTTATTATGATAAAACTTTTTTTTTAATGTTACAAACATGATCAAAAAATT
>CAZNBI010000032.1:7389-12559 GCA_964571065.1 uncultured Rhodobacterales bacterium
TCAGATGGTCAACTTATAGCTAAAGCAATAAATATGTTGGGCTTTCAAACAGTATGGGGATCTACTAACCGCAATGCTGCAGGCGGGATAATCGGACTTATTAAGAAGGCAAAAAAAGGAGTTAGTATTGGTATTACACCAGATGGCCCAAGAGGGCCCGCTCTAGTATGCAGCCAAGGTCCAGTTGCTGTAGCAAAACTTGCGGGCATAAAGATATTTCCAATCGCATGGTCAACATCAAGTTTTTGGCGTCTAAAAAATTGGGATAAATCTTTAGTTCCTAAACCTTTTTCTAAGGGTGTCTGGGTCTGGGGTAAGCCATTAGAAGTTCCAAAAAATGCTACTAAGGAAGATATAATAAGATTAACGCAAGAATTAGAGAACTCCCTAAATTTTTATACCAAACAAGCTGATAAATATTTTGGGCATATTAATGAAATTATTTAAATCAATAAATTTTACAAAGTTATATGACCTAATTTGGCTCGCAATAACCCCATTTGTGCCTTTGCTAATTTTCTACAGAATAATTATAGGTAAAGAAGAAATTTTAAGAATAAAAGAAAGATTTGGATACCCCTCTACTACAAGAAACAAAAAGGATAAATTAATTTGGCTTCATGCAGCAAGCTTAGGAGAAGTCGCATCTGCTACTTCTTTAGCAATTGGTTTCAAAGAGGCAAATTATAAGGGTTTAATTTTAATTACATCTGGAACAAAAACTTCAAGTGAATTTACAAAAAATTATAAAGATATTATTCACCAATATCATCCATTAGATAAAAAAATATGGGTTAATCGGTTTATAAGCTTTTGGGAACCAGATATTTTAATTGTAATGGAATCAGATATCTGGCCGAATTTAATTTCGTGTTCTAAAAATTTTGGTTTACCAGTTGTTATGGCATCAGCCCAAATTTCAAATAAGAGTTTCACAAGAATGAAAAATTTAGGTTTTAGTAGTACGTCTAATTTGTTTAACAAGATAGATTTAATTTTAGCAACTGATAGAAACCAATCTGAAAAATTTTTGCAGCTTGGTGCAAAAAAAGTGTTAACCACAAAAAGCCTGAAAATTTCTTTGCCTCCTCAGAAAACTGATCAACTTTACATAGAAAGTTTAAAAAAGGGTATTTCAAATAAGTTAATAATATTAGCTGCTTCAACTCGAGAAGGCGAAGAAAGAATTCTAATAAATAGTATTCAAAAACTTAATAAAAAAAATCATAACGTTCTTCTTATTATTGCTCCTAGACATATTCAAAGGGCAAAAAAGATAAGTAAAATAAATAATTTAAATATTAAAATTAAAAGTAAGGATGGTCTTCCAAATTCTTATGATAATTTTTGGATTTCAAATACTTATGGTGAAATGTCAAATCTGTATAGCTTATCAGACATTGTGTTTGTTGGAGGTTCTCTTTACCCGTTTGGTGGGCATAACCCATCAGAACCTTGCCATTATAAAACTAAAATAATTATGGGGCCTCATTCTGAAAAGTGCCAGGATATTGTTAGAGAAATGAAAGATAGTAACGCTTTAATTCAACTAAACTCAAATTCTGAAGATGAAATTATTAATTCAATAGAAAAAATAATAATCAATGAAAATTTTAGCAAAAGTTTATCAATAGCTGGATCAAAATTGGCAAAAAGCTGGCTAAAAATAAAAACTAATATTGCACATAAAATACTTAAAAAATTTCCATTATTAGTTTCTTAGCATGATCAAACAACCAAAATTCTGGACCAATAAAAACTTTATTTCAAATATTTTATTGCCCCTAAGTATAATTTTTTTACTTTTGAGCAAAATTAGAAATTTACTACAGAATAAATTAAAATCTAAATTATTTGTAATATGTATTGGTAATATAACTATAGGAGGCACAGGCAAAACACCAACTGTAATGTTTTTTGCAGAACAGATAAAAAAATTAGATTTTAAACCAATAATATTATCAAAAGGGTATGGTGGAAAATTATCCGGTCCAAAGAAAGTTACCACAAAACATAAAACTTTTGATGTTGGCGATGAAGCTGTGATGCATTCATTATCTAATGATACATGGATATCAAAAGAACGCAGTAAAGCAATTAGAATGATTGAAAAACAAAGTTCTAACAAAAGTCTAATTCTAATGGATGATGGTTTGCAAAATAATTCTATATATCAAGATCTAAAAATTTGTATTTTTGATGGAAGTATGGGAGTAGGAAATGGTAGAATTTTGCCCTCAGGGCCTCTAAGAGAGAGTTTGATTTCAGGATTAAAAAAAACAAATATAGCCATTATTATTGGTGAGGATAAAAATAAAATTCAGCAAACAATTTTAAAAAATGCAGAACATGTGAATGTTTATAATGGTATTTTTGTTCCTGACAAAAATACAATTCAAGAATTAAATAATAAAAAATTATATGCTTTTGCTGGGATTGGTATTCCGGATAAATTTTATGAGCTTTTAAAATCTTTTAATCTGAATTTAATTAAAACAAGAAGTTTTCCTGATCACTATAAATATAAGCAATATGACTTACAAAAGCTTGTAAAAGAAAGTAAAGAACTAAAATTAAAATTAATCACTACTGAAAAAGATTATATAAAAATAAAAGAAATCGTCCCAAATATAAGTAATCAAATTATACCATTAAAAATAAAATTAAAGATTAATAATAAAGATCAACTAATAGAAAAAATTAAGTCTGCAATTTATGAAAAAAATAAATAGGATAATTGAGAAGATAATTTTTGAGCCTTTACAAGGAATTTTTGCAATTTTATTATACTATTTATTTGCATCCCTAAAACCAGAAACTGCCAGTTGGTTGGGGGGTCAGCTAGCACTGAAAATTTCTTTTCTCCTACCTCAAAATAAAAGAGCCAAAGATAACATAAAATTAATATTTCCACACTTACCAGAAATTAAAAGAAATAAAATTCTTCGCGAGACTATTGAAAATCTTGGTAGAAATGCTGGAGAGTACCCTCATTTAGGAAGAATTCAAGAATTCATAAAAGTTAAGGGGTTAAGTAACCTACCCAAAAAGGAAAAGCCCTTTATATTGGTAGCCGCTCACCTTGCAAACTGGGAGTTAACACCATATCCAGGCACTTTAGTTAATAGACCAGTTATGAGAGTTTACAGAAAATTAAATGCACCACTAGCTGAATGGATATTGAGAAAAAAGAAGTCACCATTACCAGGCGAAGTTGTCCCCAAAGGAAATAAGGGAGCAATTAAAATGTTATCTGTGTTGAGATCTAATGGAATTGTACTGCTGCTTTCTGATCAGAGATTGAACACAGGTATCAAAATTAACTTTATGGGAAAACCAGCAAATACTCTTACTTCACCAGCTGTTATGTCATTAAAACTAGGTTGTCCAATTATACCTTTACAAATCAAAAGAAATAAAGGCCTTTCTTTTGATATAATAATACATCCAGCGCTTGATTTAGCAAAATTTAGAGGAAATCATAAAATAAAAGTTAAAAATATAATGATTGATATAAATAATATTATATCCTCTTGGATTAATCAAAATCCAGGACAGTGGTTTTGGCACCACAGAAGATGGAAAGTTTAACCTTTATTATTTTTGTTTAAAATTAATGCTTCAGCAATACCATCAATAAACTTCAATTTTACTGTTTTTTTTCGTATTAGTTTTTCCAATCTAGTAACTTTTTTTCCATCATGATTTTCAACATACGCAAACCCCCTATCAAAAATTTTTTTTAAGTTGGAGTTTTCTAATAGTCTTTCTAAATTTTTAAATCGCTGCTCTAAAATGGCTAAATTATTTTTTTTTGTTTTTCTTAGTGATAAATAAAGCGACTCAGATTTATCAGATTTTTTTTCAACAAGTAAAAATAAGTTTTTTAAATTTATATTATTCATTGATTTTGTAAATTTAAGCTGATTAAAATTAATTTTATTATTTACAAAATCAGATGACTTATAGAAATAGTTTACAACTTTACTCTCAATCTTATTAAATAATTCTTCTGGGACACCTAATAGAGATTTTAAATTTAAATAGTTTAAATTTTTCTCAGAAATATGTTTTTCAACTAAATTTCCTAGTTCAATAGTTTTTATATCCAACCTTTGACTTGGTGATAAAAGAAAATTTTCAATTTTGTCAAAAAATTTTTTTTGAAATAATGTCTTCTTATTATTTTCATTAATAATATGAATTATAGAATTTTGAATTCTACTTTTTATAATTTTTATTTTAGATAATATATCTGTCTTATTAGGAGTTACAATAACAGCAGCTTTTGTAGGTGTTGGTGCCCTAATATCGGAAACCATATCAATCAAAGTTGTATCTGTTTCATGTCCAATAGCTGAAACAATTGGTAATTTACTTCTAAATACTTTTTCAATTAAAATTTCTTCATTAAATGCCCATAAATCCTCAACACTGCCTCCTCCTCGAGCAATTATCAATAAATCTGGTTTTTTTCTTGGATCATGTAAATTATTAAAATAATCAATAGAAGCTGATATTTTTTCTGCAGCTTTCAAGCCTTGAACGGGAACTGAATAGATAATAATTTTACACGGCCATCTCCCTCTAATAGTTTCAAGTATGTCTTCAATAACAGATCCTTGTAAACTTGTGATAACACCCACGCAATTAGGATAAGATGGTAATTTTTTTTTTATTTCTTCACTAAAGTATCCTTTCTCAAAATAATGTTTTTTTCTTTCTTCCAATTTTTTTAGGAGCGCACCCTCTCCAGCGTGCTCTATTTTTGAAACATTAATTTGATATGAAGATCTTCCTGAGTATGTTGTTAGTTTACCTGTGCAAATAACTTCCAAACCTTCTTCAGGTTTTATACCAATGTTGGTGGTTGTCCATTTCCATACTGTTGCATTGATTATCGATGAATCATCCTTGAGAGAAAAATAAATATGCCCAGATGAAGGGAAGCTTGGCTTTGAAATTTCTCCTTTAATACGGACGTATTCAAAAGAATTTTCAATTGTATTTTTAATTGCCTGTGAAAGTTCTTTAATATTCCAAATTTTCGAATTAATATTTTCAATCATATTAGGTCAAAATATAAGTTTTATTATTGGTATTTAGAGTATAATAGAATATTTAAATTTTTAATGAACAAAATAAATTCAATATAATGAGAGTATTATTA
>CAZNBI010000033.1:0-12118 GCA_964571065.1 uncultured Rhodobacterales bacterium
GTGTGGGTCTAGGCCTAAGCAGAGTGGGGAGCCTGTTTCTCTTGTTTTTTCTGTAATTTTATCTGCAAAATGCACAATTAATGATTATGGTTTTTTTTAAATTTATCCTTTTGATCTTGTGATGCTTCTTTTTGATATTTCTGTTTCCATTCATCATAAGGCATTCCATAGATTTTCTCTCTAGCTTCTTTATCTGATATATCTAAATTCAATTTAATACTCTCTTCCCTATACCATCTTGAAAGGCAGTTTCTACAGAAGCCGGCTAAATTCATTAAATCAATATTCTGAACATCTTTTCTTTCATCTAAATGTGATAACAGTCTCTTAAGCGTAGCTGCTTCTATTTCATTTTCTAGTGAGCTTTTCATTATAATCCTTCGAATATTATTTATGAAATAACTTAATACAATCATTGTCTCAATCCAATCTAAATATTAGTTATTGCAATTAGAAAAAAAAATACTACTCTAATATGTATTCTTAAAAAAATTTAAAGCGCTTTGTCTGAAGTAAAAAAAAATTTAAATCCTGATGTCACAAGCCATAGATTTAATAAATTAAGGGCAGCTCATCAAACTGAACTTGCCGAAGATTACGTGGAAATGATTTATGAACTAATCAATGAAAAAGGAGAGGCAAGGTCTGTTGATTTGGCAGAACGGTTTGGAGTTAGCAATCCAACGGTTAATGCTTCAATACAAAGGCTTCAAAAAGATGGACTAGTTCAAACAATGCCTTATAGATCAATTTTTCTTACTAAAAAGGGTGAGGAACTAGCAAAATTTTGTAAAAATAGGCATGAAATTGTCTATAAGTTCTTATTAAACATTGGTGTTGCTCCTGAAGTAGCTCATAGTGACGCTGAAGGTCTTGAGCATCATGTAAGCATAGAAACTCTTGAAGCATTTAAAAATTATATAAAATAAAAGATTACATTCATCATTTTTCAATCAGATAAATATTGATTTTCCTATTTTTTTTCTTAGAAATTTGAACATCTGAAACTCCAACTTTAACAGCGTTGTAACCAGCTTTATAACTTTCAGGAATTTTTGTATTTTCTGAAGCGTAATAAAAAATTTTATTTTCTTTATCTGTTAATGAATAATGAAGTTGGTAGTGGTTGGAAGGAGATTTTGAGCTTTCTGGAACTCTAATTTTAATATTTTCATTTCTTAGGTAATAAATTAATTCAGCTGCAATGCCACGTCTATCAACTAAGACTACATCACTTTTTTTCTTAGATATTGTATCTTTTAAATCCTCACTTAAAACATTCCATCCCTTTAATTTTCTTAGTGGATCTGACTTTAAATCAAGGAAAATAAGATTGCCATTAAATGAAACAATTAAAATAAAAATACAAATAAAAAAATTTGAGAAAATTGTAAGCACTGCAAATTTGATACGCTTACTTAAGAAATAACCACATAAAATTGTTATTGCAGGTAGTGCAGAAGCTGCCCAATTTGCATTTGCTTCTGAGAAAAAACCTTGGATAAACATTAAGATATAAACTGGAAAGATAAAATATAATAAAAATATAGATAATTTATTTAATCTTTTAATATTGTAAGCTGTGAGTAAAAATACAATAAAAAGTAATGGTCCTAATATTGCTACTTGAGCAATCAGGAATGTTAATGAACCGAATAGAGAGTAACTTGGAGCATCAATGACAGCATTTGACGAGAGATGGTTAATTGTATGAAAATTATTAAAATAATTCCAAATTACATTTGGTAAAGAAACAATAATAAAACTTATTAAGAATAAGAATAAACCTCTTAATTTAATATTTTTTTCATTCTGAAAATTAATAATATAAAAAATAATTAAGCCTAAAGGTAAATATAAAGCTGCATATTTAGCATATAATGCTAACCCTGCAATTAATCCTGCTAAATTCCATAGAAATAAATTGTCTGAATTATAAGCTTTGACTATTACCAACAGTGAAGTTGTCCATATGAGCATTAATGGTGTATCTGTAGACATTAAAAATGACCCAACTCCAACAATTGGCAAGGTTAACCATATTAAAGAGGATAAAAAATGAGCTAAATAATTATCATTAATTTCTTGTGATAATCTAAAAATTACCAAAGCATTTATACCATGTATAAGAGGAGCGAAAATTCTTATTGAGTAATCATAATCGCCAAAAATATTATTTGAAACATGGATTAGCCATGCAATCATAGGAGGTTTTGAAAAATAACCCCAATTTAGTTCTTTACTCCAAAGCCAATACTGAGCTTCATCAGCTGATAATTCTAATGGAGTACTTATTATTGCGAAAACTCTCAACAAGATAAAAGTTAAAACTATTATAATTAATGAACTAATTAAAAATTTTTGAGGAATTATGTTTTTCATTAATAATCTTTTATTAATTGTAAGTTACCTATCTAAAACTATATAAATTATTATAAAGAAAAAATAAATTATGAAGAGTGTCAAATGAACAGTTCAAATAATGAAATTGTAGATGAAGTTAATGCAATAATAGATGAATTTGGGTTTTTTGATGACTGGGAAGATAAGTATGCATATTTAATTGATATGGGCAAAAAACTTGAACCAATGGATGAAGAACTTAAAGTTGAAGAAACTAAACTTAGAGGTTGCCAGTCTACAGTATATTTTTATTCTGAAAAAAGTAATGAAGGGTTAGTTAATTTTAAGGCTTTTTCTGATGCAGCTATAGTCCAAGGGCTTATAGCGCTTTTATTAAGAGTCTATAACAATAGAAGCAGTTCTGAAATCTTAAGTACACCAATAGAATTTATTTCTCAAATTGGTTTAAATGAACATCTTTCTGTAACTAGAAAAAATGGTCTTTCATCAATGGTTTCAGCCATAAAAAATGCTGCTAAGGTTTAAAATTCTTATTCTTGAAATCTAGTTTCTCTAGGTGAAATTCCAAATTGAACCTTGTAGCATTTTGAAAAGTGTGATGATGAGGTAAAGCCGCTGGCTAAAGCAACTGACAAAATTGACATTGAAGTTTGCATTAATAAATTTTGGGCTCTTTCTAATCTTAATTTAAGATAGTATTGATTAGGGGTATTCGAGATATATTTTTTAAATAATCTTTCAAGTTGTCTAAGGGAAATATTTGATTTAGAAGCTAGTTCTTTTTGAGACAGGGGTTCTTCAAGATTTTCTTCCATAATAGATACTGCATTTAAGAGTTTAGGATGACTGACACCTAATCTTGATCTAAGATTCATCCTTTGAAAATCATTAGGAAGCCTTATTCTTTCATGGATTAACTGATCTGATATATTTTTAGCTAAATTATTTCCATGCATTCCTGAGATAATATTAAGCATAAGATCAAGTGAAGATGTTCCGCCCGAACAAGAATATCTGTCTTTATCAATCTCATATAAATTAGTTGTGAAAACCAAATCAGGAAACTCTTCTCTAACACCAGATAAGTTTTCCCAATGAATTGTAGCTTTTTTATTCGTAAGCAGGCCAGCTTTTGCTAATATATAACTTGCTGTGCATAATGAACCTAAGCTAATTCCATTTCTACTAACTCTTCTAAGAGCAGCAAGTAATTTTTTATTTATTTTATCTTTAATATTTATTCCGCTGCAAACAAATAGTATATCAGTTTGTAATTTTTCTTCATTTAAATCCTGTGTATCAATTGATATTCCATTTGAGCAGAACACCTTTTGGTTATTGAGGCTTAAAAATTCCCATTCAAATAAGTTTTTCTTACTAATTCTATTTGCAGTCCTTAATGGTTCTAGAGCTGAAGCAAAAGCAATCATAGAAAATTCTTCGACTAGTAAAAAGCTTATTTTTGTAATCTTATTCTGAGTATTTGTCACTTTGAAATTGTAAGTCCTTATTTGAGAGTGTAAAAGTTTAAACTAAATTTAAAATAAATATATTTTATGACGAAAATCAACAATATTAAGTCGTAAAGAGAATTAAAAAAAACTTAAACACGACATTAATTAAATTACTCAAATTTCTTAAAGGCAAATAAATGAGCAGTGATATTGAAATAGCAAGAAAAGCAAACATGGAACCAATTATGGATATTGGAACTAAGTTAGATATTCCTTTCAAAGCACTTAGACCATTTGGGCATTTTAAGGCAAAATTATCACCAACATGGCTACAAAACCAATCCAAGAAAAAAAATGCTAAATTAATTTTAGTTACTGCAATTAATCCCACACCAGCAGGAGAAGGCAAAACCACTACTTCAGTTGGTTTGAATGATGGTTTAAATGCAATTGGAAAAAAATCTATAGTTTGTCTTAGAGAGCCATCTCTTGGCCCTTGTTTTGGTATGAAAGGAGGTGCAGCTGGGGGAGGATATGCTCAAGTTGTACCTATGGAAGACATTAACCTACATTTCACAGGTGATTTTCACGCTATTACATCAGCACATAATCTATTATCTGCCATGATAGATAACCATATTTACTGGGGTAATAAACAAGAAATAGATCCAAGAAGAGTGACATGGAAAAGAGTCTTGGATATGAATGATCGAGCATTAAGAAATATTGTTGTTTCTCTTGGTGGAGTTAGCAATGGTTTTCCTAGAGAATCTGGTTTTGATATTACAGTTGCATCTGAAATCATGGCCATATTTTGCTTATCAGAAAATCTTGAAGATTTAGAGAAAAGACTTGGTGATATAATTATAGGTTATAGAAAAGATAAATCACCTGTATTTTGCAGAGATATTGGTGCTGATGGCGCAATGACAGTTCTTTTGAAGGAGGCACTCCAGCCAAATTTAGTACAAACTTTAGAAAATAACCCAGCTTTCATTCACGGCGGTCCTTTTGCAAATATTGCCCATGGATGTAATTCTGTTGTTGCAACACGTGCAGGCCTTGAATTAGGGGATTATGTAATAACTGAAGCTGGTTTTGGTGCTGATTTAGGGGCAGAGAAATTTTTAAATATCAAATGCAGGAAAGCCAATCTGAAGCCTGATGCAGTGGTAATTGTAGCTACAATTAGGGCATTAAAAATGAATGGTGGAATACCTAAAGATCAGCTTTCAAAAGAAAACGTAGATGCGCTTGAGAAGGGTTCTGTCAATCTGCTTAGGCATATAGAAAATATCAAGAAATTTAATTTACCCGCGATTGTCGGCATTAACCACTTTGTCTCAGACACTGATAACGAGGTTGAAAAACTACTTGATATAGTGTCAACATCTGGATCAGAAGCTATAGTATGTAAGCATTGGTCCGATGGATCAGAAGGAACAAAACAATTAGCACAAAAAGTAGTTGAAATATGTGACTCAAATGCTGCAGACTTTCAACCCCTTTATAAAGATGATCTTCCTCTAATCGATAAAATAAAATGTGTAGCTACAGAGATATACAGGGCCGCAGATATTTCTGCTGATAAGAAAATAATTAATCAATTAAATGACTGGGAGAAAGCGGGCTATGGAAATCTTCCAATTTGTATGGCTAAAACACAGTATTCATTCTCTGCTGACCCAAATTTACTTGGTGCTCCAGAAGGGCATACTATACCAATAAGAGAAGTTAGGCTTTCTGCTGGCGCTGGGTTCATAGTTGTAATATGCGGCGATATAATGACTATGCCAGGATTACCAAGTGTACCAGCAGCTGAGAAAATTCATATTGATAAAGAAAATTTGGTTCAAGGACTATTTTAGCTTAATTTGGTATTTGTGATCTCTGAAAAAGACAAAATTATAAGCATTTCAAATCCAAAAATTAAATATATAAAATCTTTACTTTTAAGAAAAAACAGAAATCAAACAGGATTGTTTTTAGCTGAAGGTGAGAGAACCTGTCGTGAGGCAATTGAGCATAAATGGAACCCAAAATATTTAATTTACAGTAATGAAAAAAATCAAACTATAAATTTTAATGATTTAATTTTTGAATGTAAGAAAAATAATAGTTTAGTTTTAAATGTAACGACAAAAATTATTGGAAAAATTTCAAAAAAAGATAACCCTCAAACTATACTGGGTGTCTTTGAACAAAAAATATTTAATATAGAACATCTAATAGATGATGGTTCAATAGCTTGGCTGGCTATTGATAGAGTAAGGGATCCAGGAAACCTAGGAACTATTTTTAGAACTTGTAATGCTACAGGTATTAAGACAGTTATTCTTATAGGTAATTGTTGTGATCCATTTTCTCCAGAATGTGTAAGAGCGTCTATGGGGGCAATTTTTTCTATAAAAATATTATGTCTAAGCTTAAATGATTTTCTTATTTGGAGTCATCAAAGAAAAAATAAGCTAATAGTAACAAGTCTTAAAGCAAATAAATTCTATACTGAATGCAACTGGGGTGAAAAACCTATACTTGTAATGGGAAATGAACAATCAGGAGTTTCTAAAGAAATTGAGAGTAGTGCAGAAGAATTGATAAAGCTTCCAATGATGGGTACTTCAGATAGCCTTAATTTATCAGTATCGACAGGAATTTTTTTGTATGAAATTTTAAAAACAAAAAAATAAATTCTATTTTATTTCCCATCTGGCAAAGTTTGCACAGGATAAAACCCTTCTTTTTTTTCCACTTTCTCTTATTCCAAGTTCACCTGAACTATATTTGCCATAGTCAAAATTCAAACTACTTTTCAGCAAATTATATAAAGACATATGAGATGATCTAATTGCATATGAAGTTATAACTAAAAAAAGAGGATTTTCTGATAAAATTTCTTTTATTAGAAGCATCAAATCTAAAAGATTTTCTTCAATTTTCCATATTTCGCCATTTGGTCCTCTCCCATATTTTGGAGGATCAAGTATAATTCCATCATATTTTTTTTTTCTGTTAATTTCTTTTTTTACAAAGCTTACTGCATCTTCAACTAAATATCTTATCGGTAAAGTTCCTAAATTATTTCTATTTCTGTTTTCAAATGCTAGATTGATAGCTTTTTTGGATGCGTCAATATGAGTAACAGATGCACCAGCAATTGCGGCATCTAATGAAGCTATTCCACTATAGCCAAAAAGATTCAAAATTCTTGGCTGATCAATTTTAGAGGACTGAATAAGATTGCGACACCACTTCCAATGAACTGATTGCTCTGGGAAAAATCCTAAATGCCTAAAAGGAGTAGGAAGCGATTTTATATTTAATTTATTATATTTAATGTCCCAAAATTCAGGGATTTCATTATAAAATTTCCAATTTCCTTTTTCACTGTTGATTTCAGAGCTGAATTCGCCATCAGCATTCTCCCAAAATTTTCTACTCAGACATGGTTTACATATAGCTTGATTATCGGGGCGAATGAAAATATATTTTCCAAATCTTTCAAGTTTTTTGTTATTCCCAAAGTCAATTAATTCATAATCTAGCCAGTCAGTTGGAAAAAAAATTTTGCTATTTAAAAAGTTTGTATTTTCCATATAAGAAAAGTTGATCTAACTTCTCATTGCTGAACCGGTAGGGTCAAAAGGAGGATCATTAGCAATGCTCGCATCATATCTTTTGCCTAATATTTCAACTTGAAATTTTGTATTTTTTATCTCTTTAAACAAAGAAAAAGGTATATAACCTTGTGCAAGAGACAAATCAACATAATGACCGTATCCTCCAGACGTCACCCATCCTATGACATTCCATTCACCATCTGAAGTATTACTTTTAATATTAGGAAAATCTTTTCCGTTCTCATCAAATTTGCAAGGTTTATTATCGGATTGTGTTTCTGTAATTGCTTTTGAAAACTCACCTTTAGGAACATTTGCCCATATTGGTTCATCGCCCATTACATCGGCATCATCAGTATTGATCACAAGAGATACTCTTTTGAGAGATGGAAGATTTTCTTTTTCATTCCTTGCTGCATCACTTCCAATAAATTTATTTTTATCAAGTTTAACAAAACGGTCTAATGAACATTCATATGGACCGTAGATTGGTCGTAGTTCATGTCCCCAGGTTGGGAAGTTTTTTTCTAGTCTCATTGAGAGTAATGCTCTGGTTCCAAAATCAACTATTCCAAACTCTTCACCTGCTGACTTTATTTCTTTATATACTTTTCTTTGGAAGGACGGTTCCATCCAGATTTCAAAACCAAGACTGCCTGTAAAAGTAATTCTGCTAACAATGCATGGTGCCCCAGCGACATCCATTCTTTGGGAATTCATGAATTTAAAACTATTATTTGATATATCTTTGTCTATTAATTTTTGAAGTGTGTCTCGAGACTTTGGTCCGGCAACTGATAAGCCGACCATTTTCAAATCGATACAATCGATAGAAACATCCTCTCCTTTATTTAGATGCTTGTGAAACCATCGCATGTGGTGCTTTTGAGCATTTTGAGAGCCCCAAATGTAAAATTTATTTTTGTCAACTTGAGCAATAGTAAAATCACCAATAACTTTTCCAAACTCATTTAACATTGGACTTAAAACCATCTTTCCAACTTCTGGCATATTATTTGTCATTAGATTAGATAACCAACTCTCTGCATCTGCCCCAGAAACCATATATTTTGCAAAGTTTGAGATCTCAGTTACTCCAACACTATTTCGAACTGAAGTAACCTCTTTTTTAATTGAGTTAAAATCATTTGAACGGTGAAAGGATAAAATATCTTTGGCCTCTTTTTTGTTGGGTGCAAACCATAATGCATTTTCAAGGCCCCAAGAATTACCCATAACAGCATTTTGCTCTATTAATAGATCATAAATAGGAGTGGTTTGGTGTGGTCTTCCTGCATCTAACTCCTCATTTGGAAAAGAAATCCTAAACCTTCTTGAGTAATTTTCTCTGACTTTTGCGTTTGTATAACGTAAGGTAGCAAAGTCTCCAAATCTAGCAATATCCATTCCGAAGACATCATGTCCAGGGTCGCCTTCTATCATCCAGTTAGACAAAGCAAGCCCAACGCCTCCTCCTTGGCTAAATCCAGCCATTACAGCACAAGCTGACCAATAATTTGTTAAACCTGGAACAGGACCAATTAAAGGATTTCCATCAGGTGCAAATGTAAAAGGGCCGTTTATCATTTTTCTGATCCCTGCTTTCTCAAGAGGAGGAAAATGTTTAAATCCTATTTCAAGAGAGGGAGAAATTCTTTCAAGATTTGGTTCTAATAATTCATGTCCAAAAGACCATGGGGTTTCAAGAGGTGACCAAGGCTCGCATGCTTGTTCATAAGTTCCAAGCAAAACACCTTTTTGTTCTTGTCTTGTATAAATTTCACCTTTGAAGTCAATCACATGTATAAGCTCTTTCCCGGTTTTTTCATTAAATTCAACTATTTCTGGGACTTCATCAGTTAATAGATAATGATGTTCCATAGCTAACAACGGTAATTCTAGACCAACCATTCGGCCAACTTCTCTGGCCCATAAACCTCCAGCGTTAACAACATGTTCAGTTTTGATAGTGCCTTTTTCTGTTACAACATTCCATATTCCGTCTGAGTTCTGATTTAATTCAACTACCCTATTCCGTAGAGATAGTTCCGCGCCTAAGATTTTTGCTGACTTAGCATATGCATGAGTTGTTCCTGAAGGGTCCAAATGTCCTTCAACTGGATCCCACAAAGCGCCAACAAAATGACTTTCATCGATTAATGGAAACATTTTTTTTACATCACTTGGAGTAATGATTTCAGTACTCATACCTAAGTATCGTCCTTTTGCGTGAGTGTGCTTTAGGAAATCCATTCTCTCTGGGGTATCTGCCATCATGGCACCACCTGTTAGATGGAGACCACATTTTTGGCCACTTAATTCCTCCAACTCCTTGTAAAGAGATACCGTGTAAGCTTGAAGTTTTGCTACATTAGGATCACCATTTAGTGTGTGAAAACCACCTGCCGCATGCCATGATGAGCCAGAAGTAAGCTCTGATCTTTCAACAAGTAAAATATCCTTCCAACCTGCTTTAGCAAGATGGTATAGAACTGAACACCCTACTACTCCTCCACCAATAATAACCGCTCTGTATTTATCTTTCATATATCCCTCAGTTTAATATATAGCTATTTCAAATTTAAAAAATTTTCTAACTTATTTGGTTCGTTTGTAAAAATTGTCTCATTGCCTTCTATCAAATTATTAGCGTATTTTTTCCCTAATT
Source organism: uncultured Rhodobacterales bacterium (assembly GCA_964571065.1). Lineage (GTDB taxonomy): Bacteria > Pseudomonadota > Alphaproteobacteria > Puniceispirillales. The sequence continues at coordinate 10,107 of CAZNBI010000033.1, forward strand.
CAACACCGAACTGATCAAATGGATTTACTCTCCACAAAGTTGATTGAACAATCACTTTATATTCATAAATAGCTATTAAAGAGCCAAGTGTATAAGGAGTTAGTTTATTATAAGAAATTAAAGAAATTGATCTGCCGCCATCAAAGTTTTTATGTTTAGATATATTTTTACTTCCCTTGTGAAGAGCCTCTACTTGTCCGAGAGCATTAGCAACCAACATTCGGTGTCTTTCAATTATATCTTTATTTTTGTTAGCATAAGCACTCTCTCTTGCAACTAAAATATCCAAGGGAATTTTATCAGTGCCTTGATGCAACATCTGAAAAAATGAATGCTGGGCATCTGTTCCAACCAAACCCCAAACGACTGGAACTGATGAAGATTTTATGCAATCACCCTTGATAGAAACACTTTTACCATTCGATTCCATTTCAAGTTGTTGTAAATATGAAGGAAAATATGAAAGGTTAGCGTCATAAGGTATAATGCAGTGGCTGCCTGCCCCAAGTTGATTTCTATGTATATATCCTAAAACTGCCATTAGAGAAGGTATTGAATTAGTCATTTCGTTTTTCATATGCTTGTCCACAGAATACCCACCTAAAAGAAATTCTTTAAAAAGTTTTTCTCCTATAGATATCGCTAGAGGAAGGCCAACACTTGACCAGATTGAAGTTCGTCCTCCTACCCACTCTGAAAAAAGAAGTATCTTGGTGGCGTCAAATCCAAATATTTTTGCATTATCAAAATTTGAAGTAATTGCATATTGTTGATTTTTTGCTCCAATTTCACCGATATTTTTTGCCAACCAGTTAAAAGCAGCTTTTGCGTTGGTTAATGTTTCTATCGTAGTAAATGTTTTTGATGAGACAATAATAAGAGTTCTTGAGGGATCTAAGTCGGCAGTTACATTAATTAAATCGCTTGGATCAATATTTGATACAAATCTCACATCAATGTTACTTTTAAAAGGGGTTAATGCTTTGACTGACATTCTTGGACCAAGGTCAGAGCCCCCAATTCCTATAGCTAAAACAGATGTATACTTTTTACCACTATGACTTTTAATATTACCATTTCTTACACCTTCAGCAATTTTAAGCATTTGTTTTTTTTGTTTTGTAACTTCATTCATAATATCTTTAGGAAAAAAACTATCTCTTGAGCCTCTCAGCGCTGGATGTAACGCTTGTCTGTTTTCCGTGATATTAACAACTTTCCCGCTCCAAATAGCTTCAAGGAACTGATTTGTTTTCATTTCTTGAAGTAATTTTTTTGATAGTTCAATTGTTTTAATGGAAATATTATGCCTAGAAGCATCAAAAGTTAGGTCATCTAACTCTTTAATAAAAAATTCTCTTCTTTTTTTTAGGTTGATTGAAGGATTTTTTAAATTACTAAATGATGATATCTCTTTAGATAAGGATAATAAAATATTATTTATTTTATTCTCATTATAATCAGGCGAAAAAGTATTCATTTTAACTTCCAAATATTATAACTTAATTTATATTTTTTTATTAAGATAATTAATAACCCTCTTATAGCATTTAATGAAAATAATTACTCCAGAAATATCAGTAATAATACCTGTCTATAAAGCCCACTCAACATTAAAACGCGCTATTTCTTCAATTAATAACCAGCTTTATGATCAAGATAAAATAGAAATAATATTATCAATAGATGACAGTGCTAGATATGATCATTTTAAGTTATTAAATAAAAACATTCGTATTTTAAATCCTTCAGGAAAATTAAGAACTGGTGCGGGTGAAGCAAGAAATCGTGGCATCAAAATTGCTCGCGGGAAAATAATAGGATTTCTAGATGCTGATGATACTTGGTCTTCAAATTATTTGTGTGAACTTAAACCCATTGCCATGAGATATGGGATGGCTATCACTAAAACAGAAATTTTAAATCAAAATGGAAATCACCTTTTTACATTAGACCCAGGTTATAATTTTGAAATAAAACATTTTGGTCTTCTTCCTGGTAGTTTTCATCCT
>CAZNBI010000034.1:0-11959 GCA_964571065.1 uncultured Rhodobacterales bacterium
AGAAATAGCCCATTATTCTATGAATTAAAAGACTTCCCTCCAACAATTGTTGCATGGGGTGAAATAGAAACTTATCAATTCAAAAAACAAAGCAAAATTTTTGCAAATAAATTGATTGAAGATAAAATTCCTGTAAGAACTTTAGAAGTGAAAAATAAAAATCATTTTGATGTAATACTAGATTTAGCTGATTATGATACTCCATTAGGTATGGAATTAAAAATGTTACTAGATTTTCAAGACTAAATTATGCCTGAATATAAACCCAAAACACCAACAGTTGTAGATATTTCAAAAGTAGACGGGTCTCCTCATCCTAGAAAAATTGGTTTTTCAACGGATAAGAGCAGATATAAAATATCTAAGCAGACTATGGGTGATCCTTTGATAAATTATGAAGGAAAATCAAATCCATATATTGATTATCAAAGTATAGACCTTCTTTTATCGCTACAACATCCCAGGTCTGAAGGTTATGATGAAATGTGTTTTTATGTTATGGGTCAGGTAAAGGAGATTTTATTTAAAGGACTTCACTTTGAACTTTTTAATGCTCGAGAGCAAATAAAACTCGATGAAATTAATAATGCAATAACTATACTTGAACGATCAATAGAGTATGTAAAATTCATAGCAGACGCATGGAATGTTTTATCTACAATTAAACCTGAAGGCTTTAACCAATTTAGAGATTACTTAGGCACTGCATCAGGTCAACTTTCATTTATGTATCGTCATGTTGAATTTATATTAGGTAATAAAAGTGAAAAAATGGCTTCAGCCCATAAAAATGTTCCTCATGTTTGGCCAGAAATTAAAAAAAACTTAGAGACACCTAGTCTGTATGATGAAGTTATTTTTTATCTAAATAGAAAAGGTTTAAGTATTTCTGAGGCAGTTTTAGATAGAGATTGGAAGGAAACATACAAGTCCAACCAATCAGTTAAGGATGCTTGGCTGTCTGTATATCAAGAACCTAGCAATGCTAATTTAAAATATAAACTTGGTGAAAGCTTAATATCTTTTGATGAGCAATTTTCAATATATAGATGGAGGCATTACACTCTTGTTAAAAAAATTATTGGTTTTAAGTCTGGGACAGGCGGATCATCTGGTGTTGAATGGTTAGAAAAAGTAACATCTCATCAATTTTTTCCTGAATTATGGGAAATTAGAAATGAACTTTCGTAACTAAGATGAAATCTAACTTTTTGAACCTAAAGAAAAACTTTTCTATTCCTAAGGGTACTATTTATTTATGTGGTAACTCACTGGGCCCACCTCTTAAATCCATGGGCAGTGAAGTAAAAAAATTTGTTGATGAGGAATGGGCAAAAGAGCTTGTTAAGGGATGGAACTCAAAAGGTTGGTTTGAGCAATCAAAAAAAATAGGAAATCAAATAGCTAAAATAATAGGCGCAGATAAAGACACTATTATTGTAGGAGATACGCTCTCCACTCAGGTCTTTCAAGCTTTAACTTGTGCACTGAAACTAAATCAAAATAGAAGATACATACTAACAGACAATGGTAATTTTCCTGCCGATATTTATATTGCTGAGGGATTATTAAAACTTTTAGGTGATAAGCATGAACTTAAAATAGTAAAGCCTGAAGATATTACTGAGCATATTAATGATGAAGTTGCCGTAATTATTCTAACTGAAGCTGATTACAGAACAGGTAGAATTTACGACATGAAAAATATTACTCAACTTGCTCATACGTCCGGTTCTTTGGTCATTTGGGATCTCGCACATACTGCTGGGGTTTTACCAATTAAACTCAGTGAAACAAAGGCAGATTTTGCAGTTGGGTGTACTTATAAGTATTTAAATGGTGGCCCTGGCTCACCTGCATTTATTTATATTGCTCCAAATCATATAAACAAAGTAGAGCCAGCTTTATTTGGCTGGCATGGACACAAAAATCCATTCGAATTTAATTTAAACTATCTCCCATCAAGTGGTATAGAAAAAATGAAGATAGGCTCTCCATCAATTATATCATTTGCCTCTCTAAAGCATGCTTTGGATATTTGGGACAATATTGATATGAACGAATTACGATTAAAATCAATTGAATTATCAGAGTTGTTTATTTCTGAAATAGATAAGTTATCAATAGATTTAAATTTAGTCAGTCCAAGAGATCCTTATTTTCGAGGAAATCAAGTTTCATATAGCCTTGAAAATGGATATGCATTTATGCAGGCACTTATTCAAGAAAATTTAATTGGCGACTTTAGATCTCCAAATTTAATTAGGTTTGGTTTTTCTCCACTATACTTAGATGAGCAAGATATTATTAATGCCGTCACTATAATTGGAAACGTTTCAAGGAATAGCCTGTGGAAGAAATTTTCAAATAAAAGTCGAAAAATTGTAACTTAAAATTATTATGTTTATTAAAAAAAATCTTGAATATCAAAAATTACCTCTTCCTCATAAAATTTCAATGTCCGATTTTGAAATGATGTCTTCAATAAAAAATTTTAAGGATTATATGCTCAAAAGACACACTGTTCGTGACTTTTCGAAAAGAAGTGTTGACTTTGAAATTATCCAAAATGCAATTCAGATTGCTGGTTCTGCCCCAAGTGGAGCTAATCACCAGCCATGGCACTTTGTTGCTATATCTAACAAAGATATTAAGAAAAAAATAAGAGAGGCAGCAGAAATTGAAGAAAAGAAATTTTACTCAGGCGGTGCCAGTGATGAATGGATCAAAGCACTAGAGCCAATTGGAACAAATGCAAATAAACCACATTTAGAAATTGCTCCATGGCTAATTATCATTTTTGCAGAGAGATTTGGAGCTTTTGATGATGGATCTAAATATAAAAACTACTACGTGCCTGAAAGTGTAGGCATTGCAACTGGTTTTTTGATTGTCGCACTTCATAAAGCTGGTTTGTCAGTTTTAACACACACTCCTAATCCAATGAGTTTTTTAAATAGCCTTTGCAATAGACCCAAAAGTAATAAGCCTGTCATGATACTTACTGTTGGCCACGCTTCAGTAGATGCTACAGTACCTAAAGTTGCAAAAATTAAAAAAAATATTGAAGAAATTTTAACAGTTTTAGATTAGTGAAATTTAGTAAAATTATGTTGCCGCAATTCCAGTTCTTTCAGAGAGAGGTTTTTCATTAACAGGTAAATGAATAATTGCGGAAAAAGCTCCAACTCCAATACCAACCCACCATACTAGGTTATAATTTCCAAACATATCGTAAAGTGAGCCACCTAGCCAAATACCTACGAAAGATCCAATTTGATGAGACAAGAAAACTATTCCATACAAAGTGCCCATGTACTGCATTCCATAAATATATCCAATCACCCCAGATGTCAGTGGTACAGTTGCGAGCCACAGACCGCCCATAACAATAGAAAATAGTATCACTGTCTCAACTGTCATTGGTGTCATAATAAAGAAAATAGAGGCTAATGTTCTGCCTGTATAAATTAAAGAAAGTAAATATTTTTTTGTAAAGTTTTTACCAAGATAGCCAGCAGTTATTGCGCCAATAATATTAAATAGACCAATTACTGCAATTGAAAATGCTCCCAGCGAAGAGGTTGTATTGATGCCCAAAGATCTTATCAGACTGTTTGGTGGTATGGTAGCGCATGCTTCTGTTATAAAAGCAGGAAAATGCGCAGTTATGAAGCCAAGTTGAAAGCCACAAGAAAAAAACCCTAAGAAGAGCATCGAAAATGTAGGGTCCTTCGCAGCATTTACTAAAGCGTCCCCTAGTTTCTCTTTTGCTCCAGTATCGATGTTTGTTTTATTTGGATTAATTGCTAATAGGCATAAAAGTGTTGCGAAAACAATAATAGCAAGAACCATCATAACAGTTGACCATGACATACTATTTAAAAGTGCGCTTGTAAAAGGAGGTCCAATAACCTGTCCTGCAGATCCAGCTGCAGTTGTAATACCAAGGACCAATGATCTTCTTTCTGGTGAAGTTGACCTTCCAACGACTGCCAGTATTGGTCCAAACCCAGTGCCAGCAATTCCACACCCAATTATTAAATTCAAGAATTGATGAGCTTCTGGAGTTACAGCATTACTGCTAATTAATAATCCAACTGTGTATAAAACTATACCAAAAGAAATTGCCTTTCTGTCTCCAAACTTTTCTGCCAAAGCACCAAAAAAGGGTGTTGCTACGCCCCAAGCTAGGTTTTGGATTGCAATAGCCATAGAAAATTCTGCTCTAGGCCATAAGAATTCATCTGCTATTGGTATCTGAAATAATCCAAAAGATGATCGGATAGCAAAGCTTATCATTAAAATGATGCTTCCACCAATCAGTATTGGAGTAAAAACAGGACTTTTAGTTTCCATATAAAAATTAAAATCTGTAAATTATTTGATTATCCAGTAATTGAATAAGTTTTATGAATAGTTAATACTATTTAGTAAGAAAATCAAAATTTATATTGTTATGTTGTAAATTTAATTTTTCTCTTTATTACTGTTGAATAAAATACAAAATTCTAATAATTAAATCATAAAAAAATTGGATTAAAATTATGACGTTAAGAGTAGGGATAAATGGCTTTGGTCGCATCGGCAGGAATGTTCTCAGGGCTATAATTGAATCTCAAAGAGAAGATATCAAGGTTGTTGCAATAAACAACAGATCATCAATTAAGGTTTGTGCTCATCTTTTGAAGTACGACTCAATTCATGGAAGATTTCCATTTGATGTAAGTACAACTGAAAATATTATAACAGTAAACAATAATAATATTCATGTTTCAAATGAACTAACTATTGATGAAATTCGATGGGATAAAAATGATGTTGATCTAGTCATGGAGTGTACGGGTAAGTTTAACTCTGCAAAAGAATGCCAAAAACATATTTCTGCTGGTGCAAAAAAAGTTTTAATTTCTGCACCTGCAAAAGATGCAGACTTAACAGTAGTATATGGTGTCAATGAGCAAGATATAAATTCTAGTCACAACATAATTTCAAATGCATCTTGTACAACAAACTGCCTAGCCCCTATAGCCAAAATTTTAAATGATAATTTTGGAATTGAAGAAGGCTTTATGACAACAGTACACAGTTACACAGGTGATCAGCCAACGATTGATAGAGACCATAAAGACGTATACCGTGCAAGGGCAGCTGCAGTGAATATGATACCAACTTCTACAGGCGCAGCTCAAGCTGTTGGTCAGGTCTTGCCTGAGCTAAATGGTAAATTAAGTGGGGTTGCAGTAAGAGTTCCAACTGCAAATGTATCAATGGTTGATTTAACTTTTTCATCCAAGACAAAAACTAATGCTGAAGATATAAATAATGTAGTACGCAATGCCACAAAAGATAAACAGTTGGGAAAAGTTTTAAGTTACACTGACGAGAAACTAGTTTCGTCTGACTTTTATCATAACCCTTATTCCTCTATATTTCATACAGATCAAACATTTGTTACAGGTAGTAATTTGGTTAGAGTTCTATCTTGGTATGATAATGAGTGGGGATTTTCCAATAGGATGTCTGATACTGCAGTAGAAATTGGTAAATATATTTAGAAATTATTTACCGATTAAAGAATTATAAAGATTCAAAAAATATTTGCTTGGTATAATTGTTACATATCTTGAGGAGTAATTTTCAGATGGATGTAACGAAAATTTTCTTTCTATAGTTTCATTTGATGTCCCAATTAAATTTAAAGGATGCAAAGTCAAATCTTTAAGCGAATACTTCAATCCTGTTGAACTGTGGAAAAATTGTTCTCCAAGCGGCCAAAGGGATAACCTTGTTCCTACAGGAATTTCACAGGACCATTTACCCTTAACCCAAACAACTGTGTCAATTTCACCAACCAGAATAATTACTCTTGCTGAATGCTTTCTATTTATCGCTGTAAGTGACGCTAGAGTATGGTCTAGTCTTAAATCAATAAAACCAAAACCAATAAAAATATTTGAATTTATTTTTGAAAGACATTTTTGTAGGTCGGTAGTATTTTGATCTGAAATCAAAATTTTTTTTTCATTTTTTATATATGACAATTTTTGACTGTCAATCGAGTCCATGTCTCCAATAACAGCCTCAAAATCCATTTCGTTACTTAATAAAAAATTCGCTCCACTATCAGCAGCATAAATTTTGTGTTTCTTATAAATTTTTTTTAATAGGTGGGAATTTATTTTACTTCCGCCAACTAAAATAATTGGTTCATCATGCATAAATATTTTCATAATTATTTATACTTGTCATAAAAGAATATTTATAGTTAAATTTAATTAACTCTTGGGGTGCTTTTTAAGCTGAGAAAAAACCCATTGAACCTGAACTAGTTAGTGCTAGCGTAGGAAAGAGGAATTCAGAATTTATTCCAATAAATCCTTTCTAGTTGCTAACCAATATAATTGGAGCATCAAATGAAAAAAATATACTTCATTTTAACTGTTATAATTACAATATTCTCTATCAACAAATTGTATGCGAATGAGAATACACTAGTTGTACATACCTACGAAAGTTTTATATCTGATTGGGGTCCTGGACCACAAATAGAAGAAGAGTTTGAAAAAGTTTGTAACTGCGACTTGCAATTTATTGGAATAGATTCATCAATAGGTATACTAGGTCGTTTAAAACTGGAAGCTGATGAAACGAATGCTGATATAATATTAGGGCTAGACACTAATCTTTTAACAGCTGCTAAAAATACAAAACTTCTTGCAAAACACAATATTGATACATCAAAAATTGATTTGCCAATAAAATGGAATGATGAAATTTTTGTTCCCTTTGATTGGGGACATTTTGCTTTTATCTATAACTCAGAAAAATTAAAATCACCTCCAACTAGTTTTGAGGAATTATCAGATGATAAAAATTCTCTAAGCTTGATAATCCAAGACCCAAGGACATCAACACCTGGTTTAGGTTTGCTTTTATGGGTTAAATCAATTTTTAAAGAAAACTCAGATAAAATATGGGAAAGACTTAGTCCAAAAATTGTAACTGTAACAAAAGGTTGGTCAGAAGCGTATGGATTGTTTCTGGAGGGTGAGGCTGACTTAGTATTATCTTACACTACATCTCCTGCTTACCATATTATGGCTGAAGAAGATAAAAAATATAAAGCGGCAATTTTTAATGAAGGTCATTATCTTCAGGTTGAAGTTGCGGCAATTACTTCAAAAGGTGAAAAAAATAAACTTTCAAGAGACTTTATGAAATTTATTCTTAGTGAAAATTTTCAATCTGTAATTCCTACAACTAATTGGATGTTTCCCGTGACAGATATTAAAGTGCCAGAAACTTTTGAAAACATTCCAAAACCAGAAAAGGTGTTACTAATGGATTCTAGTATCATCGAGAAAAATAGAAAAAAATGGATTAGCGAGTGGCGAAGAGCTTCAATGAAATAACCTTCAAATATAAAACAAATTTTATAAACAGAGTAAGTTTATTTGTTTCTATATTTTTAATTTCAATTATTGGGCTATCAATTTTTTCCCTTTTGAATTCTGGTTTTAAAAGTGAGGATGCCTTTTTAACAAATGAGGATATTTTTGAAATTATAAAATTCACTTTTGTTCAATCATTCTTTTCTGTTTTTTTATCTCTATTATTAGGATTTTTAGGTGCAAAAATTCTTTTTGATATAAAATCAGTTTTATTTAAAAAAATTGTTATTTCTCTAACTTCTATAGCTTTTGTTCTTCCTACAGTTGTAGCTTGCATAGGATTAATAAAAGTATGGGGTGGGGATGGTGTATTACATCTAATTAGACTTACACTTAATTTAAATAAAAACGAACTAACGCTTTACGGAATATTTGGTATTTTACTAGCGCATGTATTTTTTAATGCTCCATTGTTTTTGAGAGTCTTCTACAATTGTTTTCAAATAATCCCCGTAAACTATTTAAAAAATGCAAAGCAGTTTAATATTACTGGAATAAGATTTTTTAAGCTAATAGAATGGCCATTTATAAAAGAAACACTTCCTTTGCTATGTGGTGTCGTCTTTTTACAATGCTTTACTTCATTTTCACTAATTTTAATGTTAGGAGGCGGTCCATCTGCTACTACACTTGAAGTAGCCATTTACACAGCTGTAAGGTATGACTTTGATCTTAAGTCAGCTGCTGTTCTAGCTTCATTTCAACTATTTATTTGTTTAATAGTAATTTTATTTCTAGATCTTTTTAGCAGTAATAAAATTTCAAATTTACAAATTAAAACAAATTATTTGAGTTATAATTTATACAAAAAAAACACTTTTAAATATAATGTTCAAAAATTTATAATACTGTTAGCTTATTTTTTGATAATTATATTGCCTTTAATTGCATTGGTGGTTTCTGGTTTAAGTTTAAAAATTTTTGAAATATTGAAAAATCAAAATACCTATATTGTTTTTTTAAACAGTGTTTTAATAGCTATAATTTCGTCCTTCATTACTGTTTCCATTTCTTGGTTTATATCAGAAACAAGGGCAAACATTGTTATGAAATACGACAATACATTTAAAGATATTTTAATGAAAAAGTTTATTAATTTGAGTATTATGCTTTACCTTGCAGTTCCTGCAATAGTTTTAGGTACTGGATTATTTATATTGTTAAAAGGTTTTGTGAGTTACAATTATTTTCCTATTTTGATACTGGTTTTTTCAAATGTAATGCTTTGTTTGCCTTTTAGTGTGAATATAATTCAATCTCACTCCATTTATCTGAGAAAAAAACATGATAAATTATGTTCTTCACTAGGTTTAAGGGGGTGGAATAGATTTATTATTATTGATTTCCCTGCTATGAAAAATGTTTTTGGGTTATCTCTCGGCCTATGTGCTTGTTTGTCTCTGGGAGATTTGAGTGTTATTGCGTTATTCGGAAGTCAAAATTTTCAAACTATCCCATGGCTAATTTTTCAATATATGTCGACATACAGAATTAATGAGGCAGCTTCTGTTTCGTGCTTACTAATTATTATTTGTTATTTGTTTTTTATATTTTTTTCAAAAATGCTAGGTGGCAAATATGTTAATAATTGAAAATCTTGAATTCAGTTGGCCAACAAAAGAAAAATTTCAATTTAATTTTTCCGTAAAAGAGGGTGAAATAGTGACTTTAGAGGGTCCAAGTGGCATTGGCAAAACAACACTTATCAATTTGATTGCTGGATTTTTACAACCTGAAAAAGGAGAAATCTATTGGCATAAAGAAAGAATTGACTCTCTTGATCCTGTTGAAAGACCAGTTTCAACAATATTTCAAACTGATAATCTTTTTGAGCATTTATCATGCTTTCAAAATGTATCTTTAGCTTCTTCATCTGATGGGAAAATTTCTAATAGCAAAGTTGAACAAATCAATAATTATTTTCTTGAAATGGGCATAGGTAATTTACAAAGTAGGTTCCCCGGTGAAATATCAGGTGGGCAGCAGGCAAGAGTTTCAATTGTAAGGGCTCTATTGGCAAACAAACCTATCCTCTTGCTTGATGAGCCTGTAAGCTCTTTAGATGAAAGAACACGTTTTGAAACACTTGAAGTTATAAAAAAAACTGCCTTAAAATATAACTTAACATTAATAATTGTTAGCCATCAAAAAGAAGACAGAAAATTTTTGAATGCCAGACAAATTAAACTTTATTAACACCAAAATTTTATTTTATAGTTTTTATTGCTATTATTAAATAATTTTAAGATTATAGATACCTTATGTTCAAAAGAGCAATAAATGAAAAATGACAAGCTAGATATATTTGATTTATTGAAAGATATTTTGTCTGCTGTAATGGTATTATCAAAAATACCAGTGCCTTGGGAAAAAATAAGTGATGATCCCCCCGAATTTAATCGTTCATTTTGGGCTTTCCCAATAGCTGGCTTCATTTTAGGGCTGATATCTGGAATGGTTTTTTTGTTTTTTTATTTGTTAAGCCTACCAATAATTGTTTCAGTTTCCTTAGCTGTTTTTGCTGGTATTTTTATTACAGGTGGACTTCATGAAGAAGGACTCGCAAATACATTTCGAGCTTTTTTTGAAGGAAAAGATAAAGACGAAATAATCGAATTGATGAAAAGCTCAAATATAGGAACTTACAGTTCTTTGTCTTTAATTATTTTAATCACAATTAAAATTACAGCTTTAACATCACTCGGCATTGAAAACTTTTGGTATGTTTTTGCTGCTTTAATTGTATCTGGTACGATTGGCAGGTCGATGATTGTTTTTCTAAGATCTATTTCAAACTCTATCTTGAGAGCAGACGAAGATGATGGGGCTAATGAAACAGAAGGTAATATACTATGGTCGTCTCTTGGACTGTCATTCTTGATTGCAATAATTTTTTCTCCCTTTTGGGTCGCTATCTCAGGATATACTTTATGTGTAATTCAAACTTATTGTTTTATGGCCTATTGCAATAAAAAAATTGGTGGTGTATCAGGAAATATCTTGGGGGCTAACGAACAGATATCAGAAATTATGTTTTTATTAGTTTTCAGTGCTGTTTATGGTGCATTATAAATTAAGAAGGATAAAATATTAATATTATTTAATATTTAATTATCATTATGAGTACAAATATTGAAAATATTCTAATTATTGGTTCAGGATCTGCTGGGCTAACTGCAGCAATTTACGCAGCGAGAGCAGGATTTAGCCCTTTGGTTTTAACAGGTATTCAACCTGGTGGCCAATTAACTATAACTACAGATGTAGAAAATTACCCAGGTTTTCAAGATGTTGTTCAAGGCCCGTGGTTAATGGAACAAATGCAGAAACAAGCAGAAAACGTAGGCGCTAGAATAGAATATGATTTAATCGTTGATCTTGATAAAGATGTGTGGCCCTTCAAAGTAAAAACTGATTCAGGAAAAGAAATACAAGCTGAAACAATCATCATTGCAACTGGCGCACAAGCAAGATGGTTAGGAATTGAAAGTGAGGAAAAATATAATGGTAAAGGTGTTTCAGCATGCGCAACTTGTGATGGCTTTTTCTTCAAAAACAAAAATGTTGCAGTAATTGGTGGAGGAAATACTGCTGTAGAGGAAGCTTTATATTTATCAAACTTATGTCAAAATGTTACCTTGATACACAGAAGAGATGAGTTAAGAGCTGAAAAAATTCTTCAGAATAGACTGTTTGATAAAAAAAACATTAATATTTTATGGAATAACAAAGTTGATGAAATTTTAGGTGATGATTTTGGTGTTAATTCTCTTAAACTAATTTCAACTAAAGATGGATCAGATACAACAATAAAGATTGATGGGATATTTATAGCTATTGGGCATGATCCATCAACATTAGTTTTCAAAAACAAAATAGATTTAGATCAAGACAATTACATTATTACAAAGTCAGGTGAGACTACTACTTCAGTGCCAGGCATATTTGCTGCAGGTGATTGTGTAGATAAAATTTATAGACAAGCTGTGACTGCGGCTGGTATGGGCTGTATGGCGGCGTTGGATGCCGAAAAATGGTTAGCTAATCATAAATAATTAAATGAAAATTAGTTTATCGACTTTACTACTGTTAATGGTAGCTTTTATATGGGGCACTGCTTTTGTTGCTCAAACTACAGGCATGAAGTCTATGGGTCCGGTAACATTTACAGGATTTAGATTGCTATTGGGCGGGCTTGTTTTATTACCATTTACATATTTTTATTTTAATAATAAAAGTCTAAATTTTGAAAAAATAAGAGTATTATTTTTAATGAGCTTTGCACTTTTAATAGGTGCTTTGTTTCAACAAGTAGCATTGATTTATACAAATGTCGCCAATGTGGCATTTTTAACTGCACTTTATGTTCCTATCGTACCATTTATTTATTTTGTGATTTTAAAGAAGCCAGTATCAAAATATATAATTTTTGCCTCTGTTTTATGTATAACTGGTGTATGGTTTCTATCAAAAAATGAATTAGAATTTGGTAGTTACGGGGATCT
>CAZNBI010000035.1:0-11901 GCA_964571065.1 uncultured Rhodobacterales bacterium
AAAGGAACTATTAGATTAGTTAAATTACGAGAAAAATTATTTTCATTTTTAAAAAAATATCCAGACTTAAAACGTGTGGACAATGACTTTCTCAAACTTTTCAAAAATTGGTTTAATAGCGGATTTCTAATATTAAAAAAAATTGATTGGTCAACACCAGCATTAATTTTAGAAAAAGTTATAGAATATGAGGCAGTACATGAAATAAACTCATGGAAGGATTTAAGAGAGAGATTGGAACCTCATGATAGACTATGTTTTTCTTTTTTTCATCCATCCATGCAAGATGAGCCACTAATATTTGTTGTCGTTGCTTTAATGGATAAAGTACCAGAAAAAATTGATGATGTTCTTTCTAAGGATAGAAAAATTTTAACAAGAGGAAGTGAAACAACAGCAGTATTTTATTCCATTTCTAATTGTCAAATTGGTTTGAAAGGAATTTCTTTTGGTGATTTTTTAATTAAGAAAGTTGCTAATGCTATAAGAAAAGATTATCCAAATATAAAAGAATTTGTAACTTTGTCCCCAGTTCCAGGATTTATGAAATGGTTAAAAATTAAAAACCCCTCTCTTTTTAATAAAATAAATGGAACAAATTCAACAAAAATACTCAATTCACATAAAGATGAAATTTTAAAAAATACCTTAGATTATTTCTTTGTTTCTAATAGAAGTGACGGATTTCCAAATGATAGTGTTACTCGGTTTCATTTAGGAAATGGTGCCATTTTAGATAGAATAAATTTTTGTGCTGATAGATCCGCCAAAGCTCTAAACAGTTCAGCTGGAATTATGGTTAACTATAGATATGATTTATCGAACATTGATGAAAATCACCAAATGTATTTTGATGAAAAAAAATTAAATTGTTCAAAATCAATTTTGTTAATGAAAAAACAATATCAAGATAAAAAAAAATTATTTAATCTTTCCAAATAGGACTTCTTTTTTGCAAAAAAGCTTCAACACCTTCTTGAGCGTTATATTCTATCATATTTTCTGCCATAACTTCACTTGTGAAATCATATGCTTTAGAAATACCTAACTCTAACTGGTGGTAAAATGCTTTTTTGCCAGTAGCGATCGTGGTGTATGATTTTTTTAGAATTTTATTAGCTATCTCCATTACAGCTTTGTTAAGTTTTTCTGGGGAAACAACTTTATTAATTAATCCAAAATTTTGAGCTGTCTGTGCATCAATTAAATCTCCAGTTATAAGCATTTCCATAGAATGTTTATTTGAGATATTCCTTGAAAGTGCAACCATTGGAGTTGAACAAAACAAACCAATATTTACACCTGGAGTTGCAAACTTTGCATTAGTTGATGCAATTGCCAAGTCACAAGTTGCTACTAACTGACAACCGGCAGCAGTTGCTGTTGAATGTATTTTTGCTATAACTGGGATATTTAATTTTAATAATGAAAGCATTACTTCACTGCAAAGATTAAAAAGTTTGTCATAATCATTTTTATTCTTATTAGAATTTATCTCTTTCAAATCATGTCCTGAACAAAATGAGGGCCCATTTGCACTTATAATTAATACACGTATTCTTTTGTCTTCTTTAATTAAATTTATTTCATCTTTAATAGAGGATAACAATTTAAATGAAAGTGCATTATGGGCACTTGGCCTATTCAAAATTAAATTGCAAATACCATCATTATTTTCACGAATTAAAATTTTTTCTTTGAGAACCATACTAATTTTTCAGTCTATCAAAATTTAATTAAATATTTTTAGAAAATATCAATATTATTATGATTGTGGCATGCGAAATGCAAATGATATTGTAATTTCCTCCCCAAAAAAATGTCGTCTTATATAAGACGACATTTTATTTTAAACTGAACGTGTTTTATATACCATTAATATAACAGCTGATATTACAGTAAATCCACCAATCAATTCAGCAATTGAAATTATCTCACCTAAGAACAACCAAACCCATACAGGCCCTAATATACTCTCAAGCAAAACAAGTATACTCACTTCAGCAGCTGGTAAAAATGGAGTAGCCCAAGTGACCAAAGCAATACCAAGGCCTATTGTGAATACTCCCATTATCAATGAAATATAAAAATCATATTTACTTATAATTATACTATTCTTAAGTAATACTGTTATTAAAAGCCCTAAAAAACATGAAAATAGCGCCCCTAAAAATGTTCCTCCTAAGACATCCGTTTTCTTACTTTTTCTTGCTTGGACCAAACCCAATGCAAAAAATATTGCTGAAAAAATAGCAAGGATATTTCCAAATGATTTGCTATCAGCAAGTCCATCATTAATCATAATTGAAACACCAATTACAGCTATTATCATGGATATCCAAACTACTTTGTGG
Organism: uncultured Rhodobacterales bacterium; assembly: GCA_964571065.1. Lineage (GTDB taxonomy): Bacteria > Pseudomonadota > Alphaproteobacteria > Puniceispirillales. Next base: position 2,355 of record CAZNBI010000035.1, read on the forward strand.
GGTTTTTCATTAATCCAAAACCAACCTATACAACCTGCAAAAATTGGAGACATAGAAAGCAGAAATAATGTTGATGCTATTGATGTATTAAGCATTGAGAAAACATATGTCAAAAACGCTAAAGAAAAGCAAATGCCCATAAAGAAATCATTTCTATCTAAACTTTTAAGCACTCTAAAAGGGGATTTATTTCTTCTTACGCATACTAAGGTAAGTATGACTAAACTCATTCCTATTGAACGATAAAATAAAATCTGAAATCCATCAGCACTTTCAATAAGACGTATCAGCAAACCAACAAAACTCATGCATATTGCACCTGCTAGAGTGAGGTTAACAGCTGAGAATTTCGTCATTAATTAAGTATTAAGGGCTAAATAATTTTCTGAATGATGATTAAAAATAAATACTATTAAAGCAAAAATAACAGCAAAACAACCGTATGACAAAACCCTTTTGATTCTTGGTGAAAGCTTTGATTTTTCTATACGTGATATAATTAACCACACAACACCGCATGTTATAAAAAAAATAAAAGAACTAATTAATACATTATCTGAAAGCATATCCAACCCCTGAGATGAAATAATTGCATGTCAAACTATAATATTTTAAAGAATTTATGCAATTTTTTTAATTATTATTAATAAATATTTAAAATATATTGATAATTATACTTTTTTTGTTATAAAAAGCATTACATTTATAAAATTAATTTTGTATTGAAATTTTTAATCAGGAATAATATAGTACTGGTTAGATAAATCGGGAGTTTTAAATAATGATTAATGTTATTTCTAAATTAGCAAAATATCTTATTCCTGCTGGTATCGTTAGTTTAATTCCTTTTGCAGCTTTTGCATCAGGTAATCTTGAGGCTAATGATTTTGTTGGAATGAGTTTTTGGATTATTTCAATTGGAATGGTAGCTGCTACTGTTTTCTTTTTTATGGAATCAATGAAAGTTGATGCAAAATGGAGAACATCCTTAGTTGTTGCTGGTCTTGTTACAATGATTGCTGCTGTTCACTATTTTTATATGAGAGCAGTATGGATTGAAACAGCTGATACACCAACAGTATACAGATATATTGACTGGATTTTAACTGTTCCACTTCAAATTGTAGAATTCTATTTAATACTTGCAGCTGTTGGAGCTGTTGCTGGTAGAGTATTCTGGAATTTATTAGTTGCTTCACTTGTGATGCTTATTGCAGGTTACGTAGGAGAAGTTGGATATGTGAATGTTTGGCTCGCCTTCATCGTTGGTATGCTAGGATGGATTTATATTCTTTATGCAATTTTTGCTGGGGACGCTCAGGAAAATCTATCAAGTGCACCTGAAGGAGTACAATCAGCTTTTAGAACAATGAGACTTATTGTTTTAGTTGGTTGGGCAATTTACCCATTAGGTTACGTTTTTGGTTATGCAGGAAACCAAGTTGATGCTGCATCACTTAACGCAATTTACAATATTGCTGATTTTGTAAATAAGATAGCTTTTGGTTTAATGATTTGGGCAGCTGCTACATCATCATCTGAAAAGACTGCTTAATTATTTAGTCAAAACATAAATTAATAACGCCCGCTTATGCGGGCGTTTTTTTTATAAATCTAACTTATAACCATTTTCTTTAAGCCATTTTCTATTTTCTTTATAATTATATTGAAACTCTTCAACTTTATTCCAAAATAATTTTGAATGGTTAAAATGAATTAAATGGCTTAATTCATGAACCACTAAGTATTCAATAATGTTTTCTGGCGCAAAAATAATTTTCCAATTAAAGGATATATCTCCCTTGGATGAACAACTGCCCCAACGAGATTTATAATTCTTAATTTTTACTGAATTATATCTGACATTCATAATTTGAGAAAATTCGAATGTTTTTTTTTGCAAAATTCTAAAAGAAAAATCTTTTAACAGCTTTAGAATTTGGCTTTCAATACTACCAAATGTTTTTCTAGTTTTAGAATTGTTGCTAATAATTATAGTTTCACTTCTTATTTCAGGTTCTTTAATAGGCTCTGAATTAACTTTCAATGTATAATTCTTTCCACATAAAGTTAATTTCTCATTATTCACTAAATTAGTAACTGGCTTAACTCTTAACTTTTGATCAGCTAATTTTTTCCTAATCCAGCCTTCATTTTTTAGAATAAATTCCCTTACTGAATTTTTTGAAATCCAGTAAGTTGATAAAACTCTTATACTGTCTGGTTTTATTTGTATTGAAATAGTTTTTCTTTTTTTTGAAAAAACTATCTCTATTGGTGTTTCAAAATACTCTTGTAAATTATCCAACATTATTTTTTTTGGAAAAATGTTTTGGTTCAATTATAATTAAACCTATCCCTAAAATTATAATAAATCCACCAAACATAACTTCTAAGGATGGGACTTCTCCAAAAAAAATCATAGCACCAATAATTGCACTTACAGGTATGAGTAATAAAAAAGGCATGGCAACTGGCATCGCGTGTTTTGAAATAATGTAAAACCATGCTCCATAGCCTAAAATTGTCATTACTATTCCCAAATATAAAATTGTAAGCCAATTAATGACACTAGCCGAAATAATAATAGGTATAGGGTTGCCATCAATAAGTAGTGACATAATAAACATTTGAGGACTAGAAAAAATTCCAATCCAACAAATTAAAGTAAATCCGCCAACCTTGCCATTAAGTCCTCTAACCATAACCTGACCTAATGACCAGCAGAATGCTCCTGATAAAACTAATGAAGCTCCTAAAGCTTTTCCTTCAACTGAAGGAGTTCCAAGTAGTATAATAGTTCCACTACAAGCGATCACTATACCTAATAATTGTTTCTTTGTAGGTATTTCTTTTAAAAAAATTGCAGCTGTTATTATACCAAAAACAACTTCGGTTTGAACCAAAAGTGCCGCAGTTGAGGTGTCTAAAATTTTCAAACCTGAAAATGTTAATCCATATTGAAGTGTTGCAGATACTAAGGAAATATAAAAAATTTTTAATAAATACTCTTTAGGGATGGGTAAAAACCATACAATTAAAATTGACGAAATGAAAAATCTTAAACTCATAAGTAGAAGTGGAGGAAAGTGGCCCAAGCCTGCTTTAGCCGCAACAAAACCCAGTCCCCATGATAAAGGAACAAACAACGCAATTAATAAGTCTTTTGCATTCATACAATTAAGCTTTTATGGTTTGTTTATATTTATATATAATTTTTGAATTTGAGTAATGTTTAAAATATTAATTGATGCCGATGCCTGTCCTGTCAAGGATGAAGTATACAAAGTTGCAATAAGAAATAATTTGAATGTAGTTGTTGTTTCTAACGGAGGGATTAGACCCTACAAGCACCCTTTAATCAAGAATGTATATGTTGGTCAGGGATTTAATGAAGCGGATGAATATATTTTAGATTTATTATCTGAAAAAGATATTGTAGTTACAAATGACATACTTTTAGCACATGAATGCATTAAAAAATTTGCCTCAGTATTAAAGTACAGTGGTGAAATACTTAATAAAACGAATATTGCAAATGAAGTTTCAAAAAGAAACCTAATGACTGAAATTAGATCATCTGACCCCTTCCATTTGTCTAAAAGCAAGCCCTTTTTAAAAAAATATAAATCTAATTTTTTAAACAATCTAGAGATCCTTATAAGAGGGCACCATAAAAATGAATGATATTATAAGCCCTCCATCAAAATGGGTGAGTGAAATGATAGCTAGGATTGAGCCAGGAGGAACACTAATTGATATAGCTTGTGGTAGAGGTAGACATTCAATAGAGTTTTCTAAAAATTTTTTTATATATTCAGTTGATAAAAACAATGAGTTTTTAAATAATTTAAAAAACAATATGAATATAAAAACAATATGCCAAGATTTGGAAAATGAACAGAAATGGTCTTTTTCAGATAAAAAATTCAACGTAGTATTAGTAACTAATTATCTTTTTAGAGAAAAGTTAAATGATATCTTCAGTCTAGTTGATCTCAATGGATATATCATCTATGAAACGTTTGCGATAGGAAATGAAAAGTATGGTAGACCTTCAAATCCAAATTATTTATTAAAGAAAGATGAATTACTATTATTCAAACCAGATAATTTTGATACAATAGAATTTTTTGAAGGATTAAAAATAGAAAATTCAAAAAAATCAATTGTTCAAAGGTTGTTTGCTAAAAGGATTAGCTAGCCTCTTCCATTGTACAGTGGAAAGTTTTGTTCAGGTAAAAATAAACCTTTGGGAGGATTTCCTGTTTGCCAAAAAACGTCAATTGGAATGCCACCTCTTGGGTACCAATATGCTCCAATTCTTAACCAAGTAGGTTTGATAGTTTGAATAATATCTTGTGCTATAGATATTGAACAGTCTTCATGAAAAGCACCATGATTTCTATATCCCAGTAGGTATAACTTCAATGATTTTGACTCAACAAGGAAATCTTTAGGCACATAGTCAATTATTAAATATCCAAAATCAGGTTGGCTTGTAACTGGGCATATAGAAGTAAATTCCGGACATGTAAATCTAACAGAATAAATAACATTGGGTTTTGGATTGTTCACTTTTTCCAGAAAGCTTATGTCTGGCTTTTGAGGAATTTTACTCTCCTTGCCAAGGTTTTTCAAATCATTTAAATTTTCTGGCATAATTAAACTTTCAAGTTTGGTTTATATAAAATAAATTATATATAGTTTATTTTTGTTTTATATATACTTTATGAAAAAAGCTTTACTTTTTTATGAATAATTCAAATAAAATATATGACCTTGTTGTAATTGGTGCTGGATCTGGTGGAGTAAGAGCAGCTAGAATTTCTGCCTCTTACGGAGCAAAAGTTGCTGTAATTGAAGAAGATAGGCCCGGAGGGACTTGTGTTCTGAGAGGTTGTATACCAAAAAAACTCATGGTTTATGCATCGGAATTTAACAAACAAATGTCTGATGCAAAAAAATATGGTTGGAAAATAGATGAATGTTCTCATGACTGGGACTTACTTAATAAATCTCTAAAAGAGGAACTAGATAGGCTTGCTGGTATATATGACAATATTCTTAAAAACTCAGGCTGTACAATTATTAAAGGAGTTGCAAATTTTATTAGCCCAACAAGGGTTAAAGTTAATGACAATGTTATTGAAGGAAAAAAAATATTGATAGCAACGGGGGGACACCCTTGGATCCCTGATATAAGTGGTGTTAAAGAGCATGCTATTACTTCAAATGAGGCTCTGAAGTTACCTAAATTACCAAAAAATATTTCAATACTTGGAAGTGGTTACATCGCTATTGAGTTTGCATTTATTTTCAGGGGATTTGGATCAAATGTTAACCTTATATACAGATCTGATTTACCTCTCAGGGGGTTTGATAACGAAATAAGAGGATGTCTTGAAAAAGAATTATTGAATAAGGGAATTAAGATTTATCCAAAAACAAAAATAAAAAATGTTTCTAAAAATTCAAAATTAGATATTGAATTAGATGATGGAAGAATTTTATCCTCGGACGAGCTTTTAGTTGCTACTGGAAGAAAAGCAAATACTGATAATTTAAAACTAGAAAATATTGGTGTAGAAATTTCTCATGATAGATCAATTTTAGTAAATGAAAATTCAAGAACAAATATTGAAACTGTTTTTGCAATTGGTGATGTTACAGATAGGATAAATTTGACTCCAGTTGCTTTAGGTGAAGGCCATGCATTTGCTGATAGAGAATTTGGAAATAAAAAAAGATTTTTTGAGTATGATAATGTGCCTTGTGCAGTATTCTCACAGCCACCAATTTCGTCTGTGGGCTTAACAGAAGAAGAAGCTGTTAATCAAGGAATAAATTGTGAAATATATACAAGTAATTTTAAACCTCTTAAAAATACTATTTCAGGCAATACAGAGAGATCTTTCATGAAACTGATTGTTCGTAAAGAGGATAATGTAGTAATCGGAGCTCATATGATAGGATCTGATGCACCTGAAATTATGCAAAGTATTGCAATTGCAGTTAAAGCAAAATTAAAGAAAAGTGATTTTGACTTAACAGTTGGAATTCATCCTTCTGCAGCGGAAGAGTTTGTAACTATGCGGTCACAAAGAGATTAATTCAACCGAAGCTTTTTTATTTCACGTATTTATGATAAGACCCTATTTAAAAAATTGATTTAAATAATTGCTATGACATGGAAACCAAATAGCTGGAGAAATTACCCAGTAGTTCAAATGCCAACATACCCTGATGAGAGTAAGGTTAATTCAGTTGAGGCAAAATTATCTTTTAAACCGCCACTGGTTTTTGCTGGAGAGGTTCAGGCTTTAAAGAAGTCTCTAGCTCTCGCGGAAAAGGGTAATGCATTTATTTTGCAGGGTGGTGATTGTGCTGAAAGTTTTAGTCAATTTTCAGCCAATGGTATTAGAGATACTTTTAAAGTTTTATTACAAATGGCTGTAATATTAACCTATGGATCATCTATTCCAATTATTAAAATTGGAAGAATTGCTGGACAATTTGCAAAACCCAGATCATCTGATGTTGAAATTATTGATGGCATTGAATTACCCAGTTACAGAGGGGATATGATTAATGACATGGAATTCAACAAAACTGCAAGGCAACCAGATCCACAGAGATTAATTGATGGTTATGAACAATCTGCGGCAACTTTAAATTTAATCAGAGCGTTTGCTCAAGGTGGTATGGCAAATTTAGAAAAAGTACATGAATGGACTTTGGGTTTCTTAAATAACACTCCGGAAACTGATAAATATAGAGAAATTGCAAATAGGATTTCTGAAAGCTTAAATTTTATGAAAGCTTGTGGCCTAACTTCCAGTTCTGTGCCTCAATTGAGGGAAACTGATTTTTTTACTAGTCATGAGGCACTTCTATTGAATTATGAAGAAGCTCTTACTAGAGAAGATACAATTACAGCTGAAAAAGGGTGGTATGCAACATCAGCACATCTGCTGTGGGTTGGTGATAGAACTCGTCAGTTTGATCATGGTCATATTGAATATTTATCTGGTATACAAAATCCTGTTGGAATTAAATGTGGACCATCACTTGAAAAAGATGACCTGATAAGACTTTTGGATAAAGTTAATCCTAACAATGAGTCAGGAAAAGTAGTTTTAATTTGTAGAATGGGTTCTGAAAAAGTAAATGAACATTTACCAAAACTAATTAAAAATATTAAAGCTAATGGTAAAAACGTAACTTGGTGTTGTGATCCAATGCATGGGAATACAATAAAAGCGTCAAATGGATATAAAACAAGACGTGTTGCAGAAATCTTAAATGAAGTTAATAACTTTTTTCTTGTTCACAAGTCTGAGGGTACTCTCCCAGGTGGAGTTCATTTTGAGATGACCGGGTCAAACGTTACAGAGTGTCTTGGTGGTGCTAATGAAGTTAAAGAGAGCGACTTAGGCTCTCGTTACCATACTCACTGTGATCCAAGATTAAATGGTTCTCAATCTCTAGAATTAGCTTTTCTTGTATCCGATTTGATAAAATCATTTCGTAATGGAAACGGCAGTTAAAAATCAATTTTAAGAATAACAGTAATTGATTATGGAAAAACATACACCATATACTGACAGTTATTTTATAAGAACTAGAAAAATAGTTCAGGAAAAAGGTGATGCAAAAGTTACCTATGCAATATTTATGCGTAGGCCTGTAACATATGCTCCAAAATTAGCATTAAACTGGTTACAAAAAGTAATCTCTGACAGAAATGAAACAATTGAAATTAGAGAAAATTTTCGTGAAGGTTCTTGGGTTGGAGCTGGTGAACCTATGTTATATGTAACAGGTAAAATGTCGTGTATTGTTGACTTAGAAACAATCTTCCTTCAGAAGCTTGGTCCTCCATGTGTAGCAGCATACAATGCTTACAATATGTGTATTGAAATGAAACAAACAAAATTTATAGCAATGGATGCGCGTCACTGCGCTGGATCAGAAATGTCAGATCTTATGTCCTATGGCGCATCTGTTGGATCTGAAAAGGCTATTAGAAAAGTAGGCGCAAAGGGTTTTATTGGATGTGCAGCAGATGCCACTTCTCATTATTTTGGTAAAAAAAAGGGTATTGGCTCTATGCCACATGCACTGATAGGTTACGCTGGTTCAACTATTGAAGCAGCAAAAATGTTTCATGAAATTTATCCAGATGAACCACTTACTGTTTTAATTGATTACTTTGGTAAAGAGATTACTGATGGTTTGGAAGTATGTAATTTTTTCGAAAAATTGGCGAAATCGGGCAATCTTTCATTGAGGTTAGATACTCATGGGGGTAGGTACGTTGAGGGTCTTGATGTTCCTGAGTCATACGCTGTTCTTGATAGAAGAGCGCCTGAAGCTTTGAGAGGCTACAGAACAGATAACGAGTTAAAATATTTAATAGGAAGTGGTGTTTCAGCGGCATCAGTTTGGTACTTAAGAGAGAAACTTGACCAAGAAGGTTTCAAGAAAGTAGGTATCACTTGCTCAAGTGGATTTGACCCTGAAAAATGTAGGGTCTTTGCACTTGCATCAACACCTGTAAATGTGGTTGGGACAGGGTCCTTTTTACCAGATAGCTGGTCTGAAACATACGCAACTGCAGATATAATCGAATATGATGGGAAACCTCTTGTTAAAGTTGGGCGTGAATTCCTTCAAAAAACAAAAAAAAGTTCAATTCAAAATAAATGAAAAAAAAATTAAAAATTCTTTTAGCTCAATTAAATCCAATTGGTGGTGACGTAAAAGGTAATTATAAAAAATTAGAAGACGCTTGGAAAAGAGCGTGTGAATCTAAAATTGATATAATCGCTTCACCCGAGATGTTTTTATCTGGTTATCCAATTGATGATTTAGTACTTAGGGGCGACTTCATTTCTACTATAGAATATCATATTAACAAATTAGCTAAGCTAACTTTAAATGGTCCAGCAATTATTGTCGGATGCCCTAGAAATGATGATGGGATAATAAGAAACTCTGTTTTCATTTTGGACAATGGTGAAATTTTAGGTGTTAGAGACAAAGCTAAACTTCCTAATGAGCACGAGTTTTATGATAATCGTCAATTTGTCCCTGGTGATTTACCAGGTCCAATTTTAATCAGAGGAATTAGATTTGGTTTGCCAATTTGCGAAGATATTTGGGATCCTGAAGTTTGCGAATGCTTAAAAGAGTCAGGGGCTGACATTATCTTATCTACTAATGGTTCGACTTATAATATCGATAAAATGGAGAAAAGGGTCAATAATGTCGTTTCAAGAGCAGTAGAAAATGACATACCTTTAATTTATCTCAATTTAGTTGGTGGGCAAGATGAATTAATTTTCGATGGAGGAAGTTTTGCAGTTAATAGTGATGGACAATTAGCTTGCCAATTACCAATGTTTGAAACTTTTGATGGAGTAATAGAGATTGAAAACAATTCAAATTCCTTAAAAATTTCATCTAATCATCTATTTAAAGATCAAACAGGCTATGAATCACTATATTCTGCAATCATGCTTTCAGTCAGAGATTACGTTAC
>CAZNBI010000036.1:0-5636 GCA_964571065.1 uncultured Rhodobacterales bacterium
TCAACATCATCTTCAAATTCTGCAAGAATAGAACATAGAACTGCTGATGGCGCAGGAAACCCTTATATTGTTACATCATCTGTTTTGAGAGCAAGCATGCTAGGAATTAATAATAAATACAAACTTTTACCGGCTGAGGACCTTGATGGAATGGAAAATGTTCGTGCCACAAAACATGTACCTTCAAGTTTAACAAAGGCTATTGCCGCACTAGAAAATGATAAAGTACTTAAGTCAAAAGTAGGTGATAATTTCTGTAATGCTTTTATAGAAATTAAAAAAGACGAGGCTCAGCGCTTACAGGATAAAAATCTTGATGAAGTAAGAGAATATTATTTGCCTTTTGTTTAATTCTTAATCTGTTTTTTCTAAAACAAAATTAAATTCAAGTTCATAGTATTGAGCTTCAAAACCATACTTTTTAATTTTATTTTTATCTTTTATTAAAGTGTATTCGCTTATTAAGCTATCTTTTACTCCAAAAACTGCGTCTGAGTCTAAGTACTCACTTCCTTTCACAAACACGTGTGTAACAACAGGTTTATAGCCCTTTGCACTAACAATATAATGAAGATGAGCTGGTCTATTAGGGTGCCTTCCAGTGGCAGATATCATTGTTCCCACAGGACCATCGGTAGGTATAGAATAGAATTTTGGCTTAACTGAACGAAAATAATATTTTCCGTCTTTATCAGTTTTAAAAACGCCTCTTAAATTCATTTCTGGCTGAACATCAGGTTGCTGAATATCATAAAATCCATCTTCATTAGCCTGCCATACATCAATTTCAGCATGCTCAATTGGATTATTATTGGTATCTAGCACTTGTCCAAAAATATAGGCTGGTTCACCTTTTCCATCGTGGTTAATATTCTCACCCATTTTTCTTCTTGGCGCATTGTTCACATGGAAAGGACCTAAAACTGTTGATTCAGTTGCATTAATACTTTTTCTATTGTTAATTGTGTCAACTAAGGCAGATATCCCTAGAACGTCAGAAAGCAAAATAAACTCCTGCCTCTTGTCATCACATTTTTGGCCTGTTTTAGTTAGATAATCAATTACGTAATTCCATTCTTCTTGTGTTGGCTCAACATCTTTTACAAAATCATGTAAATGGGTAATTGCACTTTCCATAATTTTTTTTAGTCTTGTGTTTTTGCAATTTTCATACTGCTTTATTACTACTTCTGCAGAATGCTTCTCTGAAAAATATTGCATATAATCCCCGTTATTTTGAAAAATTAAATTAAAATTTTAGACCCTATTATCAAATTATCTTTTCAAGGTTTTTCAAAAATTTACTTATCTTTGACTTTGTGGTCTCCAAATCTTGATCTTTCCATTTTTTAAAACCCTCACCAGATTTCATTCCAAGTTTTCCTTTTTCTACTAGGTCAACAAGGAGATTAGAAGGTTTTTCACTTTTTTCTAAATCGAAGAGGACATTTTCGTGAACATCTAACGTTAGGTCTGTTCCTACTAGATCAGCATTCTCTAAGGGACCAAGAACTGAAAGACGTCTGCCAAAACTTGATTTAATTACAGTATCAACTGCTTCAGCATCGCAAACCCCATTTTCGACTAAACTGATTGCCTCCCTCCATAAGGAATGCTGCAACCTGTTACCTATAAATCCAGGGACATCTTTCTCAACTCTAACAGGAGTTTTTCCTATATCTTTCAATAATTGAATAGTTTTACTCATGGCCTTTTCATCAGTCCACTCTGTTTTAATGACTTCAACTAATGGAATAAGATGAGGCGGGTTCCACCAATGTGTTCCAAGCGCCCTATTCTTATTGTCCATTTGCTCAACAATTTTTGTTATTTGAATAACAGAAGTATTTGATGAAAATATACAATCTTGCGGTGCAAATTTTTCTATTTCTTTAAATATATTTTGTTTGAGATCCAATTTTTCCGGAACAGCTTCAATAACAAACTCAGCTTTTTCTAATGCTTGTTCAAGATTATTAGTTTTGTTTATTGAGGAAATAATTTTTTTTATTTCTTCTTTTTTTATTTCCATTTGAGATAAGCTTATCTCAATTCTCTCAAACAAAGAATTTAATGAAACATCATTTGGATCATAAACAATAACATTGCAATTATATTGAGCAAATTTGAGGGCTATCCCATGCCCCATTAATCCAGATCCGATAATTGTTACATTTTTAACCTGCAGTGTAACCTCCATCAGCATATAAAATGTGCCCTGTATAAAAATCAGAAGCCTTTGAAGAAAGAAAAAGTAATGGACCAGCGAGATCTTCAGGCTCTCCTAACCTTCCTTTTGGTACACGAGTAATAAAACCAGATCTCACTTTTTGAGCCTCTGGATTGTCTTCAAACATCCAAGACGTTAGAGGTGACCTGAATACAGTTGGGGCGATTGCATTGACTGTAATTCCTGTATCGCCTAGTTCACATCCTAGCGCTTTAGTTATTCCATCAACTGCTGATTTAGATGCACAATATGCTGTATAACCCGCTGGATGACCTAATAATCCTCTTGCTGAGGATACAAGGACAATTTTTCCACCATCACCTTGATTTTTCATTTGTTTAGTTACTTCTCTAGCCATTAGCCAAGATTGAGTTACATTTACATCCATAACTGTTGAAAAAGTATCAGGAGACATTTCATCTACTTTTGATACTTTGTTAATTCCAGATGCAACCACTAGTATATCAATACGACCAAATTTTTTGACTGTCGCGTTTACTATTTTCTGACATTCATTTTCTGAGGATGGCCTTTCATTAATTGATATATTTTCACAACCAACTTTAGAAATTTCATCTGAAATTTTTTCTAATTCACTTTTATTTCCTCCAGTTAAAGCAACTTTACAACCTGCACCAGCATAGGTTTTTGCAGCCACACTTCCAAATGCACCAGTAGCACCAATGACTAATGCTATTTTGCCTTTAATATCAAAAGATGAATAAGGATTATCTATCATAATTTCATCCTAACTTTCTTTTGGCGGGTAAGGCATAATAACATTCATTACAACTACCTCATTCGTTTCATTTCTAATTTCTCTTTCCATCCCACCAGGAATAAAAACAGTATCTCCTGGAGAGGCTATTTTTGTCTCTCCATTCGCTTTTATAGTTAGTTGACCCTCTGAAATAATATAAACTTTTTCTAATGGAGATGCGTCAGGTCCAGCTCCTCCACCTGGTAAAAACTGAGAATGCCCAACCCAAAAGTTTTCTGGCCCATATTCTTCAAATCCAGACAATCTTAGTGAATGACATTTTTGGTGATTAGGCGCCTCATAAGAGGTAGTATCTTTAATTTTTTTAACATACATTAGAAACTCTCCCCTGATTCAATTCTAAAGGACTGGTTTTTATCAATCATCGCTACAAGCCTGATTATACAACCATCCCCTCGATCCCAGTTCCAAGGGAAGAAAGCAAAAGTACATCTCTTTCCAGTTACAGCGTCTAAATCCCCTCCTACATTCTCTATTCCTAAAATGCCTTCTTTGAAAATCATATTATGAACAGGCTCCCAAACAGGGAATGCTTCTTTCCAATCTATACCACCTGACCATTCTTTATATTCCTCAGCTAAATGTGGTAATAGAGGGCCATTTCTTTGTGGACCTATAGCTGTTGCTAATGGATGATCATTAGCTTGGGTATCATGACCTATAACTTTAATACCTTTATCAATCATCCACTCAGCAGCTGAAGGAACTAACCCAGGGCAATAAGGAAAATAATCACCATCTTCGTAATATTTGTGCCAACCAGTATTTAGAATTAAAACATCATTTTTTCTGATTGCATTGCCACATGCTTTTTCCAAGTCGTCACCTGTAATTTGCTCCCATTTTTTCTTTGGAATGGAAACTACAATTCCAGAACCAAAAAAATGTGGTAAAGGAACTTCATCTATAAACGGTGTAGACTGTACTACGTGTGCTGGAGCATCAATGTGAGTTGTTACATGCATTGTTGTTGTAAGAGTCTGTGAAAGAACACCTGACTTTGCCATGTAGTGCATGCGCTCTATTCTAACATCTCTAAAGTATGGCCAGTTTGGGCATTGATAACCAAATCTGTGTGAAAGATTATAAAACTCAATTCCCATGTCATTATTTAAATTTTCTTGAAAATCAATTCCTCGAATGTTGACTGTCAATTATTCCTCCATGATTTTTTTCTTTAAAAGTGTATCACATTTTGATACACATGTATTACTGTATGGTATTATTTGCTTATTGACAAGAAATAAAATAAAGAAAAAAGATGGATAAGAGTAATAAAAACATTCAAGTTCTAAATAGAGCTTTTGAAATATTAAAAATTATAAAATCTGAAAAAAGCACTAAGATGAGCCTTGGTAAAATAGCCAAGCTTGCAAATTTACCAAGATCAACAGTCCAAAGAATTGTAAATTCGCTCATTAAAGAAGATTTTTTATCCTATTCAAATGATCAAGGTATTCAGATAGGAAACGAGATATATAAACTAGCTGCAACTGATAATTATGACATCGTTAGGTCTCTTAAACCAGTAATTAATTCACTCTCGAATAAGACAAGAGAAACTGTAGATTTAGCAATTTTGAACAATGATCATATGTTGTTGCTTGATAGAGTCTTAGGGACTTACCGGCTGGGTGTAAATTCTAAGATAGGACTAAAATTACCCTTATCAACTACAGCAAGCGGAAAGTCAGCACTTTCTTTAATGGACAGCAATAAGGTTAAGGATCTTCTTCAAAAAGAAAATAACACAAATAGAAGAAAAGATAATAAAAAGCTAGAAGATGAGATCGCAAAGGTAGGAATCAAAGGTATAGCCTACGACTTCGATGAGAATAATGATGGTATTTCAGCAATAGGATCCGCCTTTATTGTAGATAATAAAATATATTCAATATCTATACCTGTCCCGTCACACAGATTCAGCATTAAACAAAAAGAACTAGAGAAGTTTTTGAAAGAGGCAATAGAAAAAGTAAAACCAATTATAGATAGTTAACAAATAATTGATTTTTCTGATAAACGTTTATAATTAATTAAAACTTCATTAAAATTTACGAGAACAAACTTATGAAAATAAATACCCCCTTTAAGAATATAGCCGTAATAGGAGCTGGGACTATGGGGAGTGGAATCGCAGGTCAAATTGCTAATTCAGACCAAGAAGTTCTTCTTCTTGATATACAGGGTGAAACTCCGAATAGCATAACTGAGAATGCAGTAAAAAAACTAATTAAGTCTGACCCACCTGCTCTTATGCACAAAACAAAAGCAGAGCTTATTAAAATTGGGAATATTGAGGACGACTTCAACAAACTTGCCGACTGCGACTTAATTATTGAAGCCGTGGTTGAGAGACTTGATATTAAAAAAAATCTATATAAAAGAATAAATGAAGTTGTTAATAAAAGCTGTATCATAACATCAAACACTTCAACCATTCCTATAAAATTACTTGTTGAAGATATGCCAAAAACATTTTGTGAGAGATTCGCAATAACTCATTACTTTAACCCTGTGAGATACATGAGATTACTAGAACTTGTTAGAGGCAAAGATACAAAATCTGAAGTTATGGACAAACTTGCTGATTATAATGATAGAATTCTTGGCAAAGGCGTAGTT
>CAZNBI010000036.1:5736-8244 GCA_964571065.1 uncultured Rhodobacterales bacterium
AACGACGCTTTTCATAAAGTTGGAGCTAAAAAAATTCCTCTTGCTGGATTAATTAAAGATATGATTGAAAATGGTTTCACAGGCAACAAAGGAAAAGGAGGTTTTTACAGATCCGGTGAAAATGAAAATGATCTTTTTTTGGATATACGTAAAAATACAGTTTTAAAGAAAAGTGATGGGTTAAATAATAAAGCAAAAATATCTGCAGAATTAATTGAGAAAGGACAAGAAACTCTGTTTCACCTTACTCGAAATAATTCTAACGATGATTCTGAAAAAAAATATACTAAATTTTGTAGAAGAGTTTTAGGTAGAGTTCTACATTATGCTGCATCCTTGATACCTGAAATAACATCCTCACCGCAAGATATAGATGATGCTATGAAATTGGGTTTTAATTGGATTAGAGGACCTTTTGAAATAATTGATGCCCTTGGAATTGATATAATTTCAGAGCTTTTTGAAGAAAATAATTTAAATATTCCAGATTCTCTAAAATGTTTCCCATTTTACAGGATCGAAAATAATGAACTTCTTGTTAGTAATTATAGTTTGCATGGATCAAACCCAACTCAATTGAAACCAGTTGTTTTACCTGAAAATGCCATAAGATTTCATCTTAAAAGGAAAACCCTCAAACCTATCTTCCAAAATCAGTCTGCAAGTTTGTTTTCTATCAAAGATGACATAAGATTAATAGAGTTCCATTCAAAGGCTAATACGCTAGATGATTTCTCAATGGATGTTGTAAATGCTGCCTGTGACGATCCAGGTGAAGGTATAATCATACATAATGATGCACAACATTTTTCATCAGGCGTAAATTTGAATGCTTTTCTTTCAATGATTAGAGAAGAAGACTGGTCTGGAATAGATAAATTTCTTGCCAAATTTCAGCAAGCTGTAAGGTCACTAAAATTTTCATCTGTACCTGTAATTGGAGCTCCATCAGGAATGGCTATAGGAGGTGGTTTTGAAGTTTTACTTCATTCAGACAAAATTATTGCTCACACCAATTCTGTTTTAGGACTTGTAGAATCTGGTGTAGGCCTAATTCCAGGAGGCGGTGGCGTCAAAGAAACATATCTTCGATGCCTCACACAATTGAAAAACTCCAATGAGGCAGCTTGGAAAACTTGGATGCAAATTGGTTATGGACAAACTGGCACCAGCCCAGAAAAGAGTGCTGAGCTTTTTTACTTTCTCCCTGAAAGAGATCAAACAGAAATGAATAGAGACTATCTAATAAATGCAGGTATTGCATTAATAAAAGGAATAAACCAAATGGGGTATAAAAAACCCCAACCTCAAACAATTAAATTACCTGGAAACTCAATTATTAATAAAATGGAAGAATTTATGGATAATGGTATTGAAAAAGGATTGTTTTATCCTCATGATAAAACAGTGGCAATGCAAGTAGCCAGTGTAGTTGTTAATGATGAAAATGACGAAATGCTCGAGTTAGAAGAAGATGAATTGTTTAATAGGGAAAGAAAAGCCTTTTTAAATCTTGCCAAAACGCAACCAACTTTACAGCGAATTTCATCATTAATTGAAAAAGGAATAAGTATAAGAAATTAAATTTGGGAGAGACAGAATGAGTAAAAATGGAATAAGCATGTATGATGATTTTGAAAAGGTTAAAGCCAATCATGTGCCTCTCTCACCTCTATCATTTTTACCCAGAGCTGCAAGTTTTTATCCAGACAAAGAAGCTGTAGTTTATGGTAACAGGCATTATACTTGGGCACAAACTTACGAGAGATGCAAACGTCTTGCCTCAGCAATTAATAAACTAGGCGTTAGCAAAGGTGATACAGTTTCAGTTATAGCAACAAATACGCCTGAAATGGTTGAGGCTCATTTTGGAATAGCTATGGCTGGTGCAGTTTTAAATAGTATAAACGTTAGACTAGATTCGGATACTATTGCTTATATTTTAAATCATAGTGAAGCTAAAATTCTAATTTCTGATACAGGTTTTTCCACTTCAGTAAAAGAAGCATTAAAGCAAGTAGAAAATAAAAATTTAATAATAATTGATATAGAAGACAGCCAATCTGGAATAAAAAGTGAGACCATTGGATCAATGGATTATGAAAAATTATTAGAAACAGGTGATCCAAATTATGATTGGTCGCTTCCTGATGATGAGTGGGATGCCCTCTCACTCAATTATACATCTGGTACTAGCGGCAAACCAAAAGGTGTTGTTTATCATCATAGAGGTTCATACCTTATGACTATGGGAACTATAAGTGATTGGAGACTGCCCATGCATCCAAGTTATCTTTATACCGTTCCTTTATTTCATTGTAATGGTTGGGGACATGCTTGGACAATGACTGCTTTAGCAGGAAAGATTGTTTGCTGTAGGCAGGTATCTGCTATGGCAATTTATGATGCAATCAATACTCAAAAAGTTACGCATTTAGGTGGAGCTCCTATCATACTTGGAATGATAATTAATGCTGAAAGTTCAGATAGAAAAGAATTTAGTCACAC
>CAZNBI010000036.1:8344-9832 GCA_964571065.1 uncultured Rhodobacterales bacterium
GTCAGGTGATTTAGCAGTAATGCATGAAAGTGGATACATCGAAATTAAAGATAGACTTAAAGATATTATAATTTCGGGTGGAGAAAATATTTCTTCTGTTGAAGTAGAAGGTGTTCTCCATAGACATCCTGCAGTATCAATTGCAGCAGTTATTGCAAAACCAGATGAAAAATGGGGCGAGGTTCCTTGTGCATTTATTGAATTAAAGTCTGGCGAAAGCGCGTCAGAAGAAGATTTAACAAATTTTTGTAAAGAGAACTTAGCTGGCTTTAAAAGACCAAAACAATTTATTTTTTGTGAGATACCAAAGACAGCAACAGGAAAGCTCCAAAAATTTGAACTTAGAAAACAAATATCTTGATTATAAGGAAGATGCGGAAATCTATAAATTCAACTGAAGTACATAGACATAAAAACCCGATACCGCATGCATCTATTATCAAAGGGCTAATGATTTCATCAGCAATTTCAGGGATTGATAATAAAACAGGTAATTATCCTAAGGAAAAAAATACCCAAATAGAAGAAGCATTTAACAATATGCATAAAATCTTAAAGGAGGCCAATGCAGATTTTAAAGATGTTTTAAAAGTAGATTTATATTTTAATGATAAATCTGATAGAAAATATGTTAACCCAATATGGATGAAACTATTTCCAGATGATAATAATATGCCAGCAAGACATTCTCATTTAGCTTCCTTAGATGGTGATTGCATAATGCAAATTGTTTTTACAGCGGTTGTATCAAGTTAACTTAACAAAGGATATTATTATGAGCTCAAAAAAAGGACTAAATGACGCATACTCAGTTAAAACTCCAGAAGATAATATTAAATTGTATAAAGTCTGGGCATCTTCATATGATGATGATTTTGCAAAAAAAAATGACTACCGCTCACCAGTTTTGATTTCAAATTATTATGACAAATATTCAAATAAGAATGATGTACCAGTCTTAGATGTGGGTGCCGGAACTGGCTTAATTGCTGAAGTCATGAATAAAAATGATGCAATAGAAATTGATGCTATTGATATATCTCCTGAAATGCTAGAGTCTGCAAAATCAAAAAATTGCTATAATAAATTGATCGAGGCTGACCTTACCAAAAACTTAGATATTCATAACAACTATTATGGTGCAATCGTTAGTGCTGGGACATTTACACATGGCCATATCGGTCCTAATGCTTTAGATGAGCTTTTGAGGGTAACTAAGCCATCCGGTTTATTTGTTATTACAATTCATTCAAAAGTTTATGTAAACCAAAACTTTGAACAAAAATTTCAAGATATAAATGAACAAATAACTGATTTAACTTTTCATGAAGAAAAAGCCTATGGGAATAATCCAGATAAAGATCATGGAAATGACACCGTATTTATAACTGTTTTTAGAAAAAAATAATATTGAATGGAATTTCCTAGTAAAGAAATTTTAATTTTTAAGGAAAATATTTTAAATTTTTATAAAAGCTTAAAAATTTC
>CAZNBI010000036.1:9932-11553 GCA_964571065.1 uncultured Rhodobacterales bacterium
TCACCAAGCATTAGAATTTTATACTATTTTGAGTGGATCCTCAATGTGGCAAATTAATGATGAAAACTTCATTGTAAAAAAACCCGGAGATAAGATTTTTCATGATGAATGGGTAACTCACGCCATGAAAACAAATGGAGAACCAGTATTAGCACTTTTTTCATGGAGTGGCATGATTGAAAAAGAGGCAATTCCAATAAGTTTAAATTGATTTAACAGCGTCACACATTACTTTAAGTTTTTTCTTAGCTAAGTCTATGCTGAATAAACCCATCCCACAATCTGGTGAAATAATTAGTCTATCTCTTTCAATAAAATTTAAAACTTCAGAAATTCTTTCTCTTATTTCATCAATTGTTTCAAGACGACTTTTAGTAACATTGATTGCACCAAATATAATTTTTTTATCTGGAAATTTTTCTAATAATCTTAAATCATTTCTAAAATGAGCATCTTCAATAGATATTTGGTCAATACCCATGCTATTTAATTCTCCTGAAAGTTGAAAATAAGATTCTGGATCTGCTTTCTTGTAATTTTCATCATCTAAATGATCAGTATATCCACAGCAAATATGTATTATTTTATTTACATCTTTAGGGACTTTATGCAGACATCTCTCGACCCCTTCAATTCCGAAAGACAACGCATCTTCCACTTGACGAGCAAAAAGAGGCTCATCTATTTGAATGTATTTACAACCTTTATCTACTAAATTTAAAATTTCCTTATTAACAGTATCTGCTAAATCGTAGTTCAATTTTTTCCTATCATCGTAAAAACAATCTGCCGTAGTATCCATTATTGTTAGTGGACCAGGAATTGTAAATTTAATTGGATTTTTTGAAAATGACTGCGCAGAAATAAAATCATTAGATGAATAAAACTTTCCTGAATGTGAAATTTTTTTTCTAATTGCTGGAAGACTTGTTTCATATGCTCCATCTCTTAAAACCCTGTGTTCTAAATTATTGAAGTCAAATCCATCCAAGTATCTACAATGATAATGAATATAATTCTCTCTTCTTATTTCACCATCTGTAGGAACATCAATACCTGCATCAATTTGAATATTAATTACCTCATTTGCTGCACGCCTGAACAGAAACTCATCAGATTCGTTTTTTTTACTATGATATTTTGTATATTCGATAGTTGTTTTAACGGTATTCATACCATCTTCACCTCTAGCTGAGTCAAACCAATCGATAATTGGCAAGTAATCAGGCTTAGGGAAAGATCCAATAGTAGTAGTTAAAATCTTGTTTTTATTCATATTAACATTTTACGTTAAATATAAAAAAAAATAACAGAATTAATATGGAAGACCTACATAATTTTCTGAAAAAGATTTTTGTGCTTCGATAGAATTTGATAAGTATTCTAGCTCTGCTAGTTGAATTTTCCTATCAAATTCATCTTGATTCGGGAAGTTATGCATTAATGTAGTCATCCACCAACTAAACCGAATTCCCTTCCAAACTCTCAACAAAGCTTTTTCAGAATAAGTGTTTAACAAGTGATCATCATTATTTTTAAAATATGCAATTAATCCTTCTGACAAATAATGAATATCTGAAACAGCCAAATTTAAACCCTTAGCACCTGTAGGAGGAACAAT
>CAZNBI010000037.1:0-11500 GCA_964571065.1 uncultured Rhodobacterales bacterium
TCATTGAAAATTTATTGGAATCTAAAGTATCTAATGAAATATTTAGTCTTCTTACACCTGCATTAAATAAATCAGAA
Source organism: uncultured Rhodobacterales bacterium (assembly GCA_964571065.1). Classification (GTDB taxonomy): domain Bacteria; phylum Pseudomonadota; class Alphaproteobacteria; order Puniceispirillales. Next base: position 78 of record CAZNBI010000037.1, read on the forward strand.
GCCATTTTTGATAACTGGCTTCCATTGGAAGTAATGGTTAGTTCTTCTAAAGTGTTACCAACTTCACTTCCCAGATTATTTATTAGTTGCATAATATTTTTTCTTACAAGAGGTTCACCTCCAGTAAGTCTAATTTTTGAAACGCCCATAGATATAAAGGTTTTGCATACAAATTCTAACTCTTCTAGAGTTAAAAGATCTTTTTTTGGCAAAAATGTCATGTTTTCGGACATACAATAAACACATCTAAAGTCACATCTATCAGTTACAGATATTCTGAGATAAGTTACAGCTCTTCCAAAAGGATCAATTAGTTTTTCAGAATTATTATGCATAATATTTTATTCGATATTTAGTAAAAATTATAATATGTTGTCTATAACATAAATAAATATTATCGCAATTTATAATTAGGTTATACATGTCAAAAAAATTAAGATTTTATAATTTTAATATATATTTTATAACGATTTTTTTATTTTCAATGTTTATAAATATTTATTGTTATAAACCATCTTTTGGCAAAGAATATATAATACTTCAGTCTACAACTTCTACACAAAATTCTGGTCTATATGATTATATTTTACCTCAATTTATTAAAAAAAATGGTATTGATGTTCGAGTTGTTGCTGTTGGAACAGGCCAAGCAATAAAAAATGCTCAGAATTGTGATGGTGATGTTTTAATAGTTCACTCAAAAGATTCTGAAGAAAATTTTGTTAGGAGTGGATTTGGCTTATATAGAAAAAACCTTATGTACAATGATTTTGTAATAATAGGTCCAGAAAATGATCCAGCTAAAGTAAAATCATCAGGTAATGCTTTTGAAGCATTTAAAAAAATATTTAATGAAAGAGCTATTTTTGCATCAAGAGGAGATGAAAGTGGAACTCATAAAACCGAGATTAAGATATGGAATAATTTGAACATGAGCACAAATGATTTTAATGGTGGATGGTATCGTGAACTCGGTCTTGGAATGGGGGCTACTTTAAATGTTGCCGTTCAAATGGACGCTTATGCTTTAAGTGATAGAGCCACATGGCTTGCATTTAAAAATAAGCGTCAACACTTAATATTATTTGAGGGAGATGAAAGCTTATTTAATCAATACGGTATAATTCCTGTAAATCCAAATAAATGTCCATCTGTTAAAACAAATCTTTCCAAAATATTTATTGATTGGATACTTTCAATGGAGGGACAAAATTTAATTTCATCATATAAAAAGAATGGCCAACAACTTTTCTTTCCAAATTAATATTATATTTATCTAATATGTTACATTTAAAAAAGTTATGTGTTGGAATAAAATCTTTTGAAATGCTTCAAGAATGGCAAGAAAATGAATTGAAGTGTAATAGACAATTATTTCATACTACAAGAATGAAACCCAAAAAAATAAATGAAATTTTACCAGATGGTTCTATATATTGGATTGCTAAAAATAAATTTTTTGCTCGCCAAAAAATTATTGAATTCCAAGATGTCATAAGAAGAGACGGTAAAAGTGCTTGCAAAATAATTTTTGATAAAAAACTATATAAAGTTGCTGGTATTGCCCATAGGCCCTTTCAAGGCTGGAGATACTTAACACAAGAAAAAGTACCACAAGATATTTTTTCAGATAAAAATAATAATGAAATACCATCTTCGATGTTGGCAGAATTAAATGAGTTTGGTGTTTTATAGATTAAGCAGCTATTCTTGGGCTTATAAGTCGAGGTTTAGTATTAAAACTTTCTAAAAGCTCTTTAATTTTTTTTGAACAAGACCAATTAACAAGCTGCATATCACCATTAATATTTTCAACTAATGCTGTGCAAGATTCTACCCAATCTCCACAATTCAAGTAATCAACTTTACCAATTTTTCTAGATTCTGCATGGTGAATATGGCCACAAATTACTCCATCCATTTTTCTTTTAGATGCGGCTTCTGAAATTCTTTTTTCAAAATCTGATACAAAATTTACTGCAAGCTTAATCCTTCTTTTTAACCACGCTGATAAAGCAAAATATTCATAACCGAAGAAAGATCTAATAGAATTGAGGTAGCGATTTAGCTTAAGAGTAAAATTATATAAAACATCACCTAAAATGGCGAGCCATCTAGCATGGTTAACGATGTTGTCATATTGGTCGCCATGTATTACTAGGTATTTCTTTTTTTTAAGAGTTCTGTGTGTAATTTCTGAGCAAAATTTAATTCCACCCATGCTGAAATTTCCAACTTTTCTTAGAAAGTCATCATGATTTCCTGATACGTAAATTACTTTTTTACCTTCTTCAGAAAGTTTAATCAATTTGTCTAATACTTTTCCATGGCTATCTGGCCAATGCCATTTTTTATTTAATTGCCATCCATCAATAATGTCACCAACTAAATAAATGGCTTCAGCAGTAGATTTATTTAAAAAATCTAATAATTTTTCAGCTTGAGCACCTTTACTGCCTAAATGAGTATCAGAAATAAAAATTGATTTGAACTTTAGTTTATTCATCAATAACCTTAATTAATTACCTTTAATGTTAGTGCATATATATATATTATTTTCATTTTTATCAATCGAATTAAAAATTATTTGTTATTTTCATTTTCTTCATTTATCTCAATTTCTGGGTTCAAAGAAACAGAAATTGGTGTATTTTTAATTGGTACAGAAATAAATGGCCCTTGGCCTTCTTGCGGTATAGCGGGTCTCCTAGTCATTCTCCAAAGTGCGTAGATACCAAGAGAAAAATGTATTACACCCATTACAGGTAGGAAACCTTTCAGCCCAAAAATCTCTATACTTACTGATGCAATTGGAGGTCCTGCAATCATGCCTAATCCACAAGCAAAAATAAGAGTTCCTGCTGCTGAAGTCATTTGCTTAGGAGAAAGAAAGTCATTGGCATAACTTACACATAATGAATACATTGGGTTACATGTCCCACCATATAAAATTATAAATACAATAAACCAAAACAAATTTGAAGGTGAAATTATTCCTGCTAAAATTACGAAACTACAAGAAAAAAAAGCAGTTACAGTTATAATTAATCTTCTATCAAAAATATCCGATAATTTTCCGATTGGCCATTGAAATATTACTGCGCCAAATGTCCAACAACCAAAGAGAATTCCCGTTAATTTATTGTCTATTCCAGATTGAGTCGTCCAAACAGAAAACATTCCAAAAAACATTGCATTAGAAATGCCATAAATAATAATTGCAATAACAGCTAGTGGTGATACGTTATACATTTTTTTAAGAGGCATGCTCTCTAAAACCTCAAAATCAGGTACTTTAGCAGCAGTAATTAGAATTGGAGCTGCAGCTACTGATATAATTATTGAGGTTAGTAAAAATAGATCAAATTTCATAGGGTTGGAAATACCGAGTAGTAATTGACCCACAATTAAACTGCCCATTTGTACTATCATGTATATTGATAATATTTGGCCTCTATTTTTATTATCTGATGCATTGTTCAACCAACTTTCAGCAACGAGATATATCCCTGAGAATGATAACCCAGTTAAAACCCTCATAAAAAACCATAAAATTGGATCAGGAAAAAGAGAGTGCATAAGTATTGTTGAACTAGCAATAGCTGAAAATGCACCAAAAACTCTTACATGACCTACTTGTTGCACTAATCTAGGCCCTAATTGAGAGCCAATTAAAAATCCCCAGTAATATCCAGATATTACAATACCAGTTGTAAAAGTACCAAAATCTTCTAATGACGCTCTTACACCAAGTAATGAGGCTTGTAGACCGTTTCCAGATTGTATAAGTGCAATTCCCAAGAATAAAGGCCATATGGTAATAATAGCTCTAAGCATTTTCAACTTTTTTTAAATATTGATGGATCATTATTTATAAAATTAGTGTAGACTAAAATTAATATAAATCTTATGTATCTATATAATTTTTTTATAAGAATTACACTAAATAAAATGACTATTAATGAAGATTATTTAATTAATTATTCCTCAGGAATAAATAAAATTTTGTCTCAGTCAAAAATAATACCAATACTAGTTATTGATGATTTAGATGATGGACTTAATATTTGTGAAGCACTTTTGAAAGGTGGTATAAATGTTATTGAAATAACTCTTCGAACACCCAATGCTTTTAAAATTTCTGAGCAAATTATAAGAAAAATTCCTGAAATAAATGTTGGTATAGGTACAGTCATTAACAAAGCTCAAATAATAGAAGCTTTTTCAATAGGATGCCATTTTGCTGTTTCTCCAGGATACAATGAAGAAATTATTGATTTATGTTTAGATGAGCTCAACAATTTTCCCTACCTGCCTGGGATTTCTTGCCCAAGTGAAATAATAAATTGTTTAAATAAAAATGTTCAAACAATGAAATGCTTTCCAATATCGTCAATGGGCGGTGTTGACTTCATTAAACAAATGTATTCAGTATTTAGTAAAGCTAAATTTTGCCCTACAGGTGGGATCGATGGTAATAGTTATTCTAGTTATATAAAATTACCTAATGTGCTTACTGTTGGTGGATCTTTTATAGTAAATAAAGAAATTATAAAAAATAAAGAATGGAATTCCATAACTGAAAATGCAAAATTTTTCCTAAAAAAAGCAAATGATTAGTTTTTATTAATAAGGTTCGTTAATGTTTAAATTATTTATATTAAATTTATCAAAATTTTTAATAGCTTGCTTTATACTGGCTGCAGGAGTGTTTGGTTTTTTATGGTTGAAAAATACAGAAGATGAAGTATCCGTAGAGAAGTTAGAGGAAACCAGTTTTTTTGTTCAAACTCAATCAGTAGTATTTAATAATTATAATCCAGAAAATATAGCCTTTGGTTCTGTCTCATCATCTAGGCAAGCAAACTTAAAATTTCCTATATTTGGTGAAGTTTTGAGTATTTCTAAAGATTTTAAATCCGGTGGATATGTTAAAAAGGGAAGTATATTAGCCCAACTTGATAATTTTACTCAATTATCAAACTTAAATGATTTAGAAATTCAATTATCTTTAAACAACTCTCAAATAAGTGAGATAAATTCCGAAATTCAATCAGATAAGTTACAACTTAATGAATTAAACAATCAACTTAATATAAGAGAAAAACAAAAGACTAGAATCATTAAAATGATAGATGGCAAGGCAAGTACTGATAGTGCTTTAGATGAAATATTATTGGCCGTGTCAAATGCCAAAAGCTTAATTTTAAGTAGAGAGCAAAATATCAGACGATTAACTTTTAAGAAAGATCAAATAAATCTATCAAATAAGAGACTGCAAATATCAATAGATAAAGCCAAAAGAGCAATTAATGATACTATTTTAAAAGCGCCTTTTGATGGATCTTTAAGTAGTGTTAATATTGCATTAGGAGAAAATTTATTATCTTCACAGTTAATTGGTAGGTTAAGTGATTTAAACTATTTAGAGGTTTCATTTAATGTTCCATCACAAGTTTTTGCAAATTTTGAAAATATCATAAGTAAAGAAGTTGAGGTTATTTGGGAACAGGGCTCAAATGAAGTTTCTACTCTAAAAGGCACTATCTCAAGAAGAGACTCAATAGTTAATCCACAGGATGGAGGAGGGAAAGTTTTTGCGTCTCTGCCAAGTCCTTCTCAAAATTTTTCATCTATACCTCCAGGTGCATTTGTTAAAGTTAGGTATCCAGTAGGCACACTATATAATGTAGTAAAACTCCCTGAAGAAGCTATTTACGAAGGTAATTCAGTTTTTATTATTAAAAATGGTCGGGCTCAAAAAAGATTAGTGTCAATATCTCATAAAGAGCCTGGTTACATATACTTAAACGGTGGATTAAGTAAAAATGATGAAGTGGTAATTTCAAGATTAGCAGGAATTGGTGAAGGGGTAAAACTACGAAGTAAGTATGAATAATTTTTCAATATTAAGTTTTTTTGCCAAGCATAAAACTGCAGCAAATTTATTAATGGTATTTCTTATCGTCTTTGGGCTCTTGTCATTAGAAAGATTAAATAGACAACTTTTCCCAGATTTAGATATTGAAATAATAGTAATTTCAACGATTTGGCCTGGTGCATCCGCTGAAGATGTTGATAAAAACATCGTTCAAAAACTTGTTCCAGACTTAAGGCCATTATCTGGTGTAAAAAAAGTAAAATCAACGTCTTCTGAGAACCTTGCTGTTCTTCAAATTGAGTATGATTTTGGAACTAATATGCAAAATGCATTATCGGATGTTGAGGCGGTAGTAAATGACACTGATTTGCCCGAGGATTCAGAAAAACCCAGAGTATTTAAAGCCGAATTCAAAGATGAAGTGACAAATATAGTTTTATCAGGGCCATTTTCAATTAAATCATTAAGATCACAAGCAAAAAATATCAAAGAAGATTTATTAGCTTTAGGTGTTGATAAAATTGATATAGGCCCAAATCCAAGTGAAGAAATATTAATTGAAATACCTGAGACTGAGTTAGCTCGATTAAATTTATCAATGAATGATATATCAAGGATTATTTCATCATCTTCAGTTGATGTTCCTGCTGGCAGTTTTGCTGATGGTGCATTGAGGGTCCGTTCACTTGGTTTAAAAGAAATAGGAAAGGATTATGCACAAATAGAAATTATTGTTAAACCTGATGGTACAAGAATTCTATTAGGTGACATTGCAAAAATATCAGAAACTTTTTCTGATCCTATGGTTGAGGCATATAGAAACGGTGAAAATGCAATAAATTTAAAAGTTCTTCGTAGTAAAACTAATGATGCCTTAAAGGTAAACGAAACTGTTCAGAATTATCTAATAGAACAAAAAAATAATTTCCCAAAAAGTTTAAATGTTGAACAATTTGGAACTGTAGCAAACTTGATTTCAGATAGAATTAATCTATTAACTCGCAATGCTACTAGTGGATTAATAATCGTTTTGATAGTTCTTTTTGTTTTTTTAACTTCAAGAACAGCATTTTGGGTAGCATTGGGAATTCCAGTTGCTTTTGCAGCTACATTCGGTGTGATGTTATTAACTGGTCAAACTATAAATATGATTTCTTTATTTGGACTTATAATGGCCCTGGGAATAGTTGTTGATGATGCAATTGTCGTTGGAGAGCATTCTGAGCATTTAGAAGAAAACAGAGGAATGGATGCATCTCAATCTTCTATTTTAGCAGCAACTAGAATGTCACCACCCGTAATTTCAGCAATGTTGACAACAGTTGCTGCTTTTCTACCACTATTTTTTATTAAAGGTATTATTGGTCAGATTATTTTTGCGATACCTGCTGTTGTTTGTGCAGTTCTTGCTGCTAGTCTTTTAGAGGTGTTCCTAATAATGCCCGCACATTTGAGACATGGCGTTCATCCTATAATATCAAATATTTTTTCCCCATTTGTATGGTTGCTTGATAAAATTCAGAAACCATTTAACAGAGGTTTCAATTGGTTTAAAGAGAAAATTTTTAAGAAATTAGTTACAATTTCATATAATTGGCGATATGCCACTATATCTTCAGCTTTAGCTCTATTGATTTTTTCCGTAGGTATGGTTTCTTCAGGAAGAGTTCCATTTGCTTTCTTTAGTGGACCTGAAGGAGACATTGTTTTTGCAAATATCACAATGACATCTGGTTCATCAAGATCTCAAACATCAAAAATGCTTAATGAGATGGAAAGAGCTTTAAAGCAAACAGAATTAGAACTTGTAGGTGAGGAAGGTAAATTGGTATTGATGTCCTTCAATCTTTTAGGTTTTGGTTCTGCAAATAATACTGAAGAGAATGATGCATTTGGGGCGTCTTATGATAGGGCTAGTGTAACAGTTGAATTAATTACTGCTGATAACAGAGATGTCAGAGTTGAAGAATTAATAACTACCTGGAAAAAAAATATAAATCCAGTACCTGGTCTTGAAAAAATTTCTATTAGAGCTCCAGTTGGAGGTCCTCCAGGAAGAGATATTGATATCAGAATTACAGGCGACGATTTAAACTTAATGAAACAGGCTTCTGATAAAGTGATGGACTTAGTTAAAACATTGCCTGGTTCTAGCGATGTTACAAGTAATCTTAATTATGGTGCTGAGGAAATACATATTGAACTTACGCCCAAAGGAAAGTCATTAGGTTTTAGTACTTTTGAAATTGGAGTGCAAGTAAGATCAGCTCTTGAGGGAGCAATTGTAAGGCGCTTCGCAAGAGGCGATGAAGAGGTTACTGTCAGAATAAAGTTACCTAGTGATGAAATTGAAAATGATAATTTAGCACAGTTAAAATTAATTGCACCTAATGGATCTTTGATAAGATTAGAAGAGGTTGCATCTTTAAAAAATAATCTTGGTTTTTCTGTTATCAGAAGGACTGATGGTTCTCGAGAGGTCAAAATCACAGGTGATCTAGATGAAACACTATTGAATACATCTGGAGCAAAAGAAAAACTTGAAGAATTAGGCATTAAAAATATCATTTCTTCTTATGGTTTAAATTATCGTTATTCTGGAAGAGATGAGGAACAACAAGAGGCTTTTGCAGATATGAGAATAGGGGGAACTATTGGCCTTTTATCAATTTACATAGTTCTTGCATGGGTATTTGCAAGTTGGCTAAGACCTCTTGCTGTAATGATTATGATTCCTTTTGGTTTCATAGGTGCAGTAGCAGGCCATTATATTTTAGGACTTACCATGTCAATTTTGTCAATGTTTGCCATTATTGCTTTGGCGGGGATTGTTGTGAACAATTCCATTATTCTTGTTGCTACAATTGAAAGAAGATTAGCTGAGAACCCAGATAAACCTGAAGAAGCAATAATTTCTGGTGTTTGTGATAGATTAAGGCCTGTAATACTTACTTCTTGTACAACAATTGGAGGCCTGTCTGCATTAATGTTCGAAACTTCGTTACAAGCTCAATATCTCATCCCGATGGCTGCAACTATAACATTTGGTCTAGGTGTGACTACTTTGCTTGTATTATTTGTAATTCCATCTACTCTAGGCATAGGTTCTGATATATCTCGTATATTTAGTAGAATATTTTCAAATTTTTCGAGAGTTTGATGAATAAAAAAAAAGTAGATCTCCAAAAAAATAAGTTTGCGAGTTCTAGATCTTCTAAACAAAAGTTGAAAAAGTCTAAACGAACAGAGTCATCTAAACGTTGGATATCAAGGCAACTTAATGATCCTTATGTCTCTGAGGCCCAAAAAAGAGGCTATCGATCACGTTCAGCTTTTAAATTACTTCAAATAAATGAAAAATTTAATTTATTTAAATCAGGTATGGTAATAATTGATTTAGGCTGTGCTCCAGGTGGATGGCTTCAAGTAATTACTGAGATAATTAATAAAAATAAGAAAGGCCAACTAATTGGCATTGATTTATTAGATACAGATATATTACCCAACGTTGAAATTTTAAAAGGTGATATTAATGATGAAAATATTCTTTCTCAAATAAATAAAATATTAAATGGCAAAAAAGTTAACGGTGTAGTTAGTGATATGGCAGCAGATACAACAGGGCACAAACCAACAGACCACTTAAGAACTACTATGCTCTTAGAGAGTGCAATTGACATTGCAAAAGATTTCCTTGATGAAGATGGTTTTTTTCTTGGAAAATGCTTTAAGGGTGGTGCAGAGGCAAGTGTCCTAGAAACTTTGAATAAATCATTTAAAGTAGTAAAACATGTAAAACCAGATGCTAGTAGAAAAGAATCTGTCGAGTCATATGTGCTGGCAATGCACTATAAAAATAAAACCTAAAAACTATGAATAGTAATCTTGAAAAGTTATTAATTATTGATTTTGGAAGTCAATTTACACAATTAATCGGAAGGAAGCTGAGAGAATTGAACGTTTTTTCAGAGATAATTCCATATCAAAATTTATCCAATAAAACTTTAGAAAATTATAATCCTAAAGCAATAATATTATCTGGTGGCCCATCTAGTGTTTTAGGAAAAAAATTTCCTTTGCCACCTTCAAATCTCTTTGAGCTAGGCATTCCTGTACTTGGAATATGTTATGGTCTTCAAGTTATGATGAAAATATTGGGAGGCAAGGTTGATAGTGGCAGTGGTACATCAGAATTTGGAAGAGCAATGCTCAAAAAAACAGGCAGTAATTCGAAAATAATTAATGATTTATTTATTAAAGGTAAAGAACAAGTATGGATGTCTCATGGAGATCATGTAAGTGGGTTATCCAAAGGATTTGAGGCAATTGCTTCTTCTGAGGGTGCTCCATTTGCTATTATAGCTAATGATGATAATAAGTTATATGGGGTTCAATTTCATCCTGAAGTTTATCACACTACAAATGGCTTAAAACTTCTTAATAATTTCTTATTAATATCTGGATTTAGTAAAAATTGGTCAATGGGTTCTTTTAAGGAAGAAAAAATTAATGACCTGAAAAACCAAATTGGAAATAAAAAAGTCATATGTGCATTATCTGGAGGAGTTGATTCTTCTGTAACTGCAACACTTATTCATAAAGCAATAGGAAATAAACTTACATGTATATATGTAGATCACGGTTTAATGCGATTAAATGAAAGTGAAGAAATTATTCACATGTTTAAAAATAATTTTAAACTCAATTTGATCCATGCAGATGAAAGAGATTATTTTTTAAAATCATTAAAAGGTGTAAGTGATCCAGAATTAAAAAGAAAAATAATTGGTAATCTTTTTATAGAAGTTTTTACTAAATATTCAGAAAAATTTGGTGACATAGAATATCTAGCTCAAGGCACGCTTTATCCAGATGTGATTGAAAGTGTCAGCTTTACTGGCGGGCCCTCAGAAACGATTAAATCACATCACAACGTTGGTGGTTTACCAAAAAAAATGAAACTAAAGCTTGTTGAGCCATTACGTGAGTTATTTAAAGATGAAGTGAGACAGCTTGGTTTTGAGTTAGGATTACCAAAAGAATTTATTGGCCGACATCCATTTCCTGGTCCTGGATTAGCGATAAGGTGCCCCGGAGAAGTAACACCTTATAAAATAGATATTTTAAGAAAAGCAGATTCTATTTTCATAGATCAAATTAAAAAGTATAATTTATATGATAAAATTTGGCAGGCATTTGTTGTGTTGCTCCCTGTTAGATCTGTAGGTGTTATGGGAGATGGAAGAACATATGATTTTGTTTGTTCTTTGAGAGCAGTCACTTCTGTTGATGGAATGACAGCAGATTTTTATCCTTTTGATAATGATTTTTTAGGTGAGACATCAAATAAAATTATTAATGAAGTTAAAGGTATCAATAGAGTTACTTATGATATTACATCAAAGCCTCCAGGAACTATAGAGTGGGAATAGTAGATAGTATTTTTTATCAAATAAAAACAATATCTTAGTATAAAAATATTCTGACAGACTTTCGACAGACTTATCTTTAAGTGGTTGATTTATCTATATTTCTATTTTAT
>CAZNBI010000038.1:0-11493 GCA_964571065.1 uncultured Rhodobacterales bacterium
AATTTATTAAATTAACTTTTGATTTTTAAAATAAAATATTTAATTTATTTATTAAATAAATACTATGAAGAAAAAAATGACAGTAAGTTCCAAAAAAGAAAATTTAAACCCTACAACAAATGGTTGGTTTAAACCAGAAATTGACAGAAAGTTACTCAAAGAGCTATTGACTAGGAGTGACTATGAGGGTTGGAAACATGTAATAATTTATTTTTTTACTTTATCTGTATTGGGTTCATTATGTTTCTATTTCTGGGGCACTTGGTGGTTCTTAATAATTTACCTGGCATACTGCACATGGTGGGGAGGAGCTGATGCCATTTGGCATGAATGTGGTCATAGAACAGCATTTAATTCAAAAAAATTAAATGATTTTTTTTACCATATTGGTAGTTTTATGAATAGTTTTGAAGCTGTCAGATTTAGATGGAGTCATTCTCTTCATCACAATTATACAGCATCCATAGACCCCCATGATTTTGAAGTTGATGGATCGATTTTTTGGAAACCAAAGAAATTAGTTAATTTTTTAATGATATTTTTACCTGGTTTTGGATTGTTAAATCTTAACAAGTCTATACAAAAAGAAATCTTAGAACATGCATTTGGTATACAAACAAAAGTTATGAAAGAATGTATTCCTGAGCATAAAAAATCTTCATGTATTTTTGTTTCAAGAATTTATGTTTTTATTTGGTTAATTATTATTGGTTCATCAATTTTGTTAAATTCCTTTTTGCCTATATTACTTTTTTTAATCCCAAAGTTTTTTGCCACATTAAATATTGTTTGGGGTTTAACTCAGCATATGGGCCTTCAAGAGGACGTCAGGGACCACAGATTATCAACTCGATCTGTTCGGTTAAATCCTATATTTAGTTTTATTTATTGGAAAATGGAATATCATATAGAGCATCATATGTTTCCTTCAGTTCCTTCTTACAATCTTCCAAAATTACATGATGCTATAAAACATCAGTTACCTAAACCTCAAACACTATTTGAAGCTTATAGGGAGATAATTCCTGCGGTAATAAAAAAAACTAATGACCCAGATTACTATATTCCAGTAAAGTTGCCTGCGAGTTAGTTTATAACTAATAAATTTATGGAGAAAATATTTGGAAATAAGAAATTTTATAAATGGCAACTTCATAAATTCAATTTCAAAACAAAATATAAGAGTAGTTAACCCTGCAAATCAAACTGATGTAGGTTTTATTGATGAAGCTCTTGAAGAAGAAATCGATTTGGCATTTGATGCAGCGTCTAAAGCATACCAAAAAAGAATTCTTCAAGATATGGATCCTACGAGGAAATCCTTCTATTTAAGAGCAATAGCAAAAAAACTTCGAGAATATAAGTCATATGGTTCTCAAATATTAAGTAAGGAAAATGGAAAAACTTTATTGCAGTGTGAAGGAGAGTTTGAGGGGGCTGCCTCTGTTTTTGACTATTATGCTGGGATTACAGATAAAATTGAATATAAACTTATCCCATCAAGTAATGATACTTTTAATTATGTTATACTAGAGCCTTATGGTGTTAGTTTACAAATTATACCTTGGAATTATCCAATTTCATTATTTGCAAGATCAGTCGCTGTAAGTTTGGTTGTAGGAAATACTATAGTGATAAAACCACCAGAACTTTGCCCTATTTCATCAAACATTTTTGGAAAAATTTTTGAAGAAATTGAATTGCCACCAGGTTTAGTTAATATCGTCCATGGCTATGGTGAGAATACTGGCAAAAAACTTGTAAAACATAAAAAAGTAAATCAGATAGTTTTTACAGGTTCTACAGAGGTAGCCTCAGAAATAATAAGAGAAACTGCTGACAGAATTATACCATGTCACTTAGAGCTAGGTGGAAAATCAGCAGCAATAATTTTTCCAGATGCAAATATTGATCAAGCAGTTGAAAGTACTATTAATGGTGTATTTAAGCCAAATGCAGGCCAAATCTGTGTTGCAATGTCTAGAGTGATTATTCACCCGGATGTAAAAAATGAATATTTGAAAAAACTTATTAATAAAACCGAGAATTTAAAAATTGGTCCTGGAAGTGATAATAATTCTGAAGTAACTCCACTTATTTCAAAAGAACAACTTAAGAGGGTTTCAAATTATTGTTATTCTGGTATTCAGTCAGGAGCAAATCTTGCATTTGGTGGAAATGAACTTAATCATAAAAATGGTAATTATTACTTACCTACAATATTTGAAAATGTGGATAAAAATTCAACGATTGCACAAGATGAAATTTTTGGTCCAGTCACTGTAGTTTTAGACTTTGATTCTGATGAAGAAGCTATTGATATTATTAATTCAACCGAATATGGTTTAGCTTCAGGTATATTTACATCTAATGACCAGAAAGCTAAGTGGGTGGCAGAAAGAATAGAAGCTGGGATAGTATGGCATAATGATTGGTTTGTCGATGCAGTAAACTTACCAGGTGGTGGTTATAAAAAGTCAGGTTATGGAAGAGATGGTGGATTAGATAGTTTATATAGCTACGGTCAAACTAAGCGTGTAAGTAAAAGATTATTTTAGGTAAAATCTTATGCAAAAGAAACTAACTGTTAAGGATATATTAGATTCAAAAGGGAAAAGTAAACTAGCTGAAGTTTATACTCATTATGCTTATGAAGCTGAAGCATGTGAATTAGCAGGTATAGACATGATCATTTCATCTGAAAATAACGATGTTATTAGCATAAGAAATGCTGCTCCTAATACTTTTTTTACTGTTGGTTTACAATACGGAATACATCTGAATGAATATGAAATAATAAATAAAGCGTTTAATCATTTAAAAAATGGTGCAGATGCTATCTATTGTCCGCAAAGTGAAAAATACATAAAGGTACTTTCTGATGAAGGAATACCAGTTGTTGGACATACCGGTTTTATTCCATATAAATCTACATTTTATGGAGGATTTAGGGCATTTGGAAAAACATCAAAAGAAGCAAATAAAATTTTTGATCAAACAAAGAGAATTCAAGATGCAGGAGCTTTTGCTGTTGAGATCGAAATAGTCCCAAACAAAGTAGGTGAATTTATATCTAAAAATTTTGAAATTTTTGTAATTGGAATGGGTAGTGGACAAGGATGTGATGCTCAATATTTATTTTCTGAAGATATACTTGGCTATAACAAAGGGCATATCCCACGACACTCAAAGGTCTATACAAATTTGAGTGAAGACTATGGAAAGATTAAAAAGAAATCTATTCAAGCATTTAAAGAATTTAAATCAGAGATAAATAATAAAATTTATCCTGAGTCTAAGCATGATATTAAAATCATGGATGCAGAGTTTAAAACATTTTTACAAAACAAATAATGTTTTCAATTATTAATATTAACTACAGAATTATTATCAATAAGTTTCGTTTTATATAAGTAATTATAATTTCTATTTAAATTATTAATTTTTGAATTTATTAATTTTATAAAGTGTTCATTTGTTTCTTTTGCCACCTGACTTACTACTGTTATATTTGGAGCCAAAAAAGATAATATATTTGAATCATACGAAATCAGTGATATATCCACACCAATTTTTTTATCCATTTCATTGCAAGCATCAATTACATGCATTGCAAATAAATGAGAGGATACAAATAGAGCACTTATAGTTTTATTTTTTATTAGTAGTTCTTGAATATTTTTTTTTGTTTTTTCTTTATTGTCTCTGTAACCATTAACAAAATATTTTTTATTTATCGAAATTTTATTTTTACTTAGACTATCAATAAAATATTTTTTTCTTAACAAAAAATAATTTAATTTTAAATCAGAGTCTATATAACCAATATGGTTATGACCTTTTTCAATTAGATGATTAACTGCTAAGTTGTTGCTGAATGCAATATCTTCATCAATCCAAGAATATTTCGAAGCACTTTTATCACACCTTCCCCAAGTTATATAATGTATTTTTTTACTCTCTAAATAGTCAATTCTTTTGTCATTTGCTTTTGTATTATTCAATAAAATCAATCTAACTTTGTGATAATTTATCAACTTGTCTAATGCTTGAATTTCCTCTTTTTCGTCCTTTGCAAAAAGCATTATTACTGGAATATTTATTGAGTTTAATTTTGAGTGTATATTTTCTATAAAATCAATTAATGTTATTTTTTGTTCATAACTATATGTAAAAGGAAGAACCAAACCAACAGAAAATGTATGACCTGAAGCAAGTGTTTTTGCATATAAATTTGGAACGTAATTATATTTTTTCGCTAATTCAACGATTTTATTTTTTGTATTGATATTTACGTCTTTATAGTTGCCCAAGGCCTTTGAAATGGTAGATACGGGTATGCCAGTTTTTTTTGAAAATTCTTTTAAATTCATTAAGTTACCTTAGCCAGAATTGAGGTTCAAATAATTGATAAAGAACAAAATTAAATTAAGCAATTTATATTTTCATTGACTCCGAAAACAATTTCGACATAACTTTTAGTATTATAATAATTTCAAAAAAAGGGGGGGATTATGAAATTTCTAAAATTAGTCATTGTTGTTTTATTTACTTTACCAATATCATTAAATTCTTTTGCTGGTCCTTCTGGACAAGATCTAGGTGATAAATGGTGTAGTGATGTGAAGATGCATTTTTATGCAGGTGGTCCAGAAGCAGGTGGATTTGCTGGTATTGTTGCAGCTGGTGCAATGAATGCAATAAGAGATACTGGTGCTGATGCAGAAATCCTTTATTCAGAGTGGGACTTTGAAAAAATGGTTCGTCAACTTAGAGAGTCAATCGGCTTAGGGGTTGATGCTATTGCAATGATGGGTCATCCTGGTAATGAGGCTCTTATGCCTCTTGCTAAACAAGCTGCTGACAAAGGTATTATCATGACGTATCAAAATGTTGATCCAAATGAAGTAAGAGCAAAATTTGGTGGAGGGTATGTTGGTGCAAATTTAGCAACACAAGGCAAAGCTCTTGCAAGAGAGGCAATAAGGCAGTTTGGTTTTCAAGCTGGAGACCATGCAATCGTAATGGTACCAGTAGGTGACTACGCCAGAGCTCAAAGAGAAGATGGTGCAAGAATTGTCTTTGAAGAACATGGAATGACAGTTAC
Organism: uncultured Rhodobacterales bacterium; assembly: GCA_964571065.1. GTDB lineage: Bacteria > Pseudomonadota > Alphaproteobacteria > Puniceispirillales. The sequence continues at coordinate 5,108 of CAZNBI010000038.1, forward strand.
TGTTGTTGATGGAGATACCTCCTATGCGTCAGATCCAAATCTAACTATTCCTGTATTTTCAGCTGCATTGAATGCACATCCTGAAACGAAAGTAATTGTTCATAGTGGTAGTGATGTAATGAATGTTGCAGAGGCTATTGCAAAGGCGGCTGATTATGGACCAAATGAAATTCTGCAAATTGGATTTGATACTAGTCCACAAATAATGACAGCTTTTGAAAAAGGTTATGTTCATTTAACTTCAGATCAACAACCTTTTCTACAAGGTTATTTGCCAGTTTTATCACTTTGCCAAACTGCAGTTTTAGGCACAGGTGCTATTAATCAAGACACTGGGGCTGGTTTTGTAGATACAAATAATTATAAAGCAGTAAAAGCTCTTGCTGATGCTGGGTTAAGATAAGTTATAATACTGGCTCATAATTATAAAGTTATGAGCCAGTAGCAATATCTTTTTATGAACAAAATCATTGAATTAAAAAATGTTACCAAAAGGTTTGGTGGAATCACTGCACTTAATAGTGCATCTTTACATGTAAATAAGGGTGAGGTTGTTGGTTTAATTGGTGACAACGGCGCTGGAAAATCAACATTAATAAAAACACTTGTTGGAGTTTATTCTCCAGATGATGGTGATATATATATCAGAGGTGAAAAAGTCACAAATTGGTCATCTTTAAAAGCTCGGGTTTCTGGAATAGAAACTGTTTTTCAAGATAGAGCCTTATGCCCACAACAATCAATTGTCTGGAATATATTTATGGGAAAAGAATTGACTTACCCTTTTGGTTTTATAAGAGAGAAAGAGCAGATTAGAGAAGCAAATAGACTAATTCGTGAAATTGGTTTTACTTCTAAATTAATAGATGCTGAATCTCCAGTAGGCAACTTGTCAGGTGGTGAGAGACAGGGAGTTGCAATTGCCAGAGCAATTTATAATAAAGCAGAATTAATTATTCTTGATGAGCCAACGACAGCATTATCTCTAAATGAAACACAAAAAGTTTTTGATTTCGTAAATAATGTTAAAAAAACAGAACGATCAGTTTTATTTATCGGCCATAATATTTTTCATGTTTTTGATATTTCAGATAGGTTTGTAATTCTTGATAGAGGTGAGGTGGTTCACCAGCTAAATAAAGATGAGGTTTCAAGTCCAGAGAAATTAATAAAAATAATGAAAGATACTGTGAGCAAACATTAGAGAATTCAAATGATCATTGAAAATTCCTATATAAAAAAATTTCTACATAACAATGGCAGAGCATTAGGAAGCATGGGGTATTTCATACTCTTGATGCTAGTTTTTTTAATCGGTGCTCCAGAAGTTTGGTTGAGACCAAATCTACATCAATCTGTTTTTGTAATGATGCCAACTCTATTATTTATGGTTATACCACTCGTGTTTTTGGTTGCCTCAGGAGAAATAGACCTATCTTTTGCTTCAACATATGCATTAGCTTCATATGTTTTTGTATTACTTATTAAAGCTGGTTTAGATCCATTTTTGTGTTTTATTATTGGTGTTTTAACTGGTGGTCTTGTTGGAGCAATTGTCGGTGCAATAATTGTCTTTGGGCGTTTATCATCTCTTGTAGCTTCTTTAGGTGTATTATTTTTGATAAGGGGATTTTTATTTGTATCTACAAACAGTCGTTCAATTACTATTATGGAAGTTGATACTCATTGGATGTATCCTTTGCTTGTAGGTAAACTTTATGGTTTTCCAGTACAAGTGATTTGGGCCGCAATATTTTTAATTTTTTGTTATTATTTATTTAATAAACATGTTTTTGGCATTCATGTTCAACATGTAGGAGATAATTATGTCAGTGCTTCACAAATGGGTATTAATGTAAATGCTGTAAAAATTAAAGCTTTTATGTTTGTAGGCATCGGTGCTGCAATCGCAGGAATTTTTACTACTTTAATTACATATACTTTTTTCCCTACTCAAGGATTTGGATATCTACTTTTAGCATTGGCTGCTGTTTTCATAGGGGGCACACCCTACTGGGGAGGCTTGGGAACAATCATAGGAGCTTTGTTTGGAGTTGGTGTTATTGCCTATATGGAAATAGGGGTGATTGCAGTTGGTATGAGTGGTACTTGGAGACAGTTTTTTAACGGTTTGATTATTTTACTAGCTCTATTAGGCCATAGACTTCATGGTGATAGAGTTAGATAATATTAATCGAATTTATCTAATAATCAATTTTTTCATTATTATAGGGGTATTAATTTAAAATGAAAAAAATTGTTTTAATAGGGGCGGGAAGCTCTGTATTTGGTTTGGGAACGGTAAGTGATATTTTTAAATCAACTTCCCTAGAAGGAAGCACAATAGTTTTGCACGATATTAATTCCAAGAACCTATACAAAACCAAAGAAATTGCTGAAAAGTATAAATCTTCCTTAAATCACAAATATAAAATAGAGGCTACTACTAATCGTAAAGAAGCACTTAAGGATGCAGATTTTTGCATAATTTCTATTGAGATTGGGAACAGGTTTGATCTATGGGATCAAGATTGGAAAATTCCTCTGCAATATGGGATTAAGCAAATTTATGGAGAGAATGGTGGACCAGGTGGTTTATTTCACTCTCTTAGAATAATCCCTGCAGTATTAGAAATTTGTGAGGATATTAATAATATTTGTCCTGATGCATTTGTATTTAATTATTCAAACCCAATGCAAAGGATTTGTCATGCAGTAACTACTAAATTTCCAGAAATGAAATTTGTAGGCTTATGTCATGAAATTATGTCAATGAAAAAACAGTTACCCGAACTTATGGAAACAGATTTTTCAAATATTGAATTCAAGGCTGGAGGACTAAACCATCTAAGTATTTTAATTGAGGCTAAATACAAAGATACTGGAGTAGACGGATATCCCATTATTAGAGAGAAATTTGAAAATTATTATTCACAAATTATCAATCAATATGATGATTATCATAAGTCTAAGCCGGGAGGTGAAAGGGGCGTATTTTTTCAATTATATAAAGATTATGGATTTGTACCAATAACAACTGATAGTCATTTAGGAGAGTATATTCAATGGGCTCATAATGTCGCAGATCACGATGCGATAAATGAATTTTATAGTAATTATAAAAAGCATTGTTTGTCATTCCATGAAAATACTCGATCTATTTCTAAATTTTTTGATCCGAATAGAGAAGTGTATGAAAGAGTTGTTCCAATCATAGAAGCCATAGAGAATGACAGTGAATATACTGAAGCTGCTGTCAATTTGCCTAATCAAAATTTTATAGATGAAATATCAAATGGAATTGTCGTTGAGATTCCAGCAATTGTAAATAAATCTGGATTATCAGGAATTAAGTTAAAAAATTATCCTTCTCCCTTTGCACTTTTGCTTAATAATCAGGTAGGTACTATTCATTTGACAACAGAATCTGTATTAAATAAATCTAAGCACAGTGCTTATTTGGCAATGTTAGCTGACCCAGTTGTAGATGATCCAAGGACAGCTGAGAGATTGTTAGATACTATGATAGAGGTTCAAGAAGAATATTTAGGATATTTGAACTAGACTATTATTTTAGTGCTTTTTTAAATTCAAACCATGAATTCTTTGGTACTCTTTTTTGATTTTTGAAGTCTACATATATTAATCCAAACCTTTTACTATATCCATAAGACCATTCAAAGTTATCTAATAATGACCAAGCAAAAAAACCTTTTAATGGTATTCCTCTTTTTAAAAGATTTTTTATTTCCAATAAGTGTTTTTCATAAAAACTTATTCTTTCTTGATCATCAATTACTTCTTTTTCAAAATTATCAGGATGAGCCATTCCATTTTCAGTAATGAATATTGGCATACTTTTGCTATAATTTTTTGTAAGTTTTTTGATTACTTGTGTTAATCCTTTAGGATAAATTTCCCAACCCATTTCAGTTTTAGGTAGTTTTCCTTGCTGAATTTTAAATGCAAAATATTTCTCATTAATATCTTTTTTCACAATTGTTCTTGTGTAGTAATTTATTCCGATCCAATCAATTTTATTTGAAATCTTTTTTAAATCATTAGAGTAATTCTCTGGCATGTAGGGTCTTAAAATATTTAATAATTGTTTTGGGTATTTTCCTTTAAAAATAGCCTCATCAAACCAAGTATTATGAATTTCATCATATATTTTAGCCGCAAACTTATCTTCCTCTTTATTGCTATGCGGCAAAACATGTGTTTTATTTAATACTATTCCTATATTCTTGTGATGATATTCTCTAGCAATTTCTACAGCGTTGCCATGTGCTAATAAGATATTGTGCATTGATTTAGCCGTAGCTGCTATGTTTTTTATTCCAGGTGCATGCTCTCCCCAATAATAACCTAGCCAAGATACACACCACGGTTCATTAATTGTTGCGATTGAGTGAATCCTTTTACCAAATTTTTCCATAATGAGGTTTGAAAATTCCGAAAACCTCTTTACAGTCTCTAAGTTTGTCCACCCACCTTTATCGTCTAAATACTTAGGTAAATCCCAATGATAAATTGTCGCAAAGGGTAGTAAATTTTTTTCTAGAAGAGTATCAAGAAGTTTGTCATAAAACTCTAAGCCAAGTTTATTAATTTTTCCATTTTCTTTTGGACAAAGTCTAGGCCAAGAAAATGAAAATCTATATGCTGTAAATCCACATTCTTCTACAAGATTTAAATCTTTTTTAAAATTAATAATATGAGCACAAGCAATACTTCCATTTTGACCTTTGAAAGTTTTCCCCTTTTTCTTTGCAAAAGTATCCCAATTACTTAGTCCACAGCCATCAAACTTTTGGCCCTCTATTTGGTAACTCGAAGTCGCAGTTCCAAAAATAAAATTTTTTGGGAAAGTTTTTATTATTTCTAAATCACTCATTTCATTAAGCTCTTTTTTTAATATATTTTTACAAATGTTTTTTTAATTATAAACGAAATCGTTTTCCCTTGACAACGAAAGCGTTTTCAATGTTAGATAATTTGAGTAATAATTAAATAATATATTTTATTTTGGGAGAAAAAAATGAAAAAACTTTTTTTAAGTGCAGTTGCTTTAATAGTGATTGCAATTTTACCCATTAAGGCTGCTTTTTCTGGGGGACATTATGAAGGTCCAGATTTATCAGGTCAAAAAGTAGTTGTTTTTGGTCCATGGATGGCACCACAAGATGATGATTTCAGAGATGTTGTGTCTATATTTGAGAAAGCTACTGGAGCAACAGTAGAATACGGTGGTTCAGACGAGTTTGAGCAAATTATCAATATTGATTGTAAAGCAGGTAATCCTGCTGACGTTGCAGTTTTCCCACAACCCGGATTAGCAGCAAACATTGCAGCAACTGGATGCTTGTCTCCTCAAGGAGATGATGTTAAGCAGATGGTCTTAGATAATTATGCTGCAGGTCAATCATGGGTAGATCTCTCAACTTATGCAGATGAGAATGGTAAAGATCAATTTTATGGTATTTTTTATCGTGTGAGTGTTAAAAGTCTTGTTTGGTATTCACCAGATAACTTTGAAGATAATGGATATGAAATTCCACAAACAATGGAAGAGCTAGTTACATTGACTGAACAAATGGCTTCAGACGGAAATACTCCGTGGTGTATTGGTCTTGGATCAGGTGGTGCAACAGGATGGCCAGCTACTGACTGGATGGAAGATATTATGTTAAGAACTCACTCACCTGATGTTTATGATATGTGGGTTTCAAATGAAATGCCATTCAATGATCCAAGAGTTATTGAAGCAATGGAAGTCTTTGGTTCATTTGCATTAAATGACAAATATGTATCAGGTGGTACAAAAGCTGTAGCAACAACTGACTTCAGGGATAGTCCAAAAGGGTTATTTACCTCACCACCAAAATGTATGATGCATAGGCAAGCTAGTTTCATACCTGCTTTCTTTCCTGAAGGCACAAAAGCTGGAGAAGATGTTGATTTTTTCTATTTCCCTGCATTTGCCTCTAAAGATCTAGGCAGACCAGTTCTTGGTGCTGGAACAGTTTTAACAGCCACGAATAATAAACCTGCAACAACTGAATTCATGAAGTTTCTAATGCACCCTGAAGCACATGAAAGATTTATGGGTAAAGGAGGTTTCCTAACTCCTCACACTGGTGTAGATAAAGGCAAATATGCAAGTGATAGTTTTAGAGGATTGCATGACATTTTAACTGGAGCAACTACTTTCAGGTTTGATGGATCGGATCTAATGCCAGGAGCAGTTGGTGCAGGTTCATTCTGGACTGGTATGGTTGACTACACTAATGGTAAATCAGCCAAGGATGTTGCTGATGCTATTCAAGCGAGTTGGGATGCAATAAAATAACAAAAATTCTATAAAAGGCGAGCAGTTTACTTGT
>CAZNBI010000039.1:0-4611 GCA_964571065.1 uncultured Rhodobacterales bacterium
AAAATTGAAAATACCCCATTAACTTTTGATTATTTATTAGTCTGTAAACAGTCTTTTTTTTAATTTAAAATTTATTTTGCAGAAAATGAAAGAGGGTATTCATTAGTTATTTAACTCAAAACTCCTGTATTTTTTTGCATGTTTAATAAGCTCAGTTTTAAAATCTGATGCTGATTTACATACATTTTCAAATTTTAAAAAATATGATTTTTTATTAGATAAAGCAAAATAACCATTTTCTTCTAAAATCACCATTTTAGCATTTTTATCTTTAATTCCATGTTGAGCATGAAGTGCTGACACTATTGAATTTGAGTGTTCTTCATTCATGTGACTTATTATTTTTTCTTTGTAGTCTTTCAAATTATTCCCCACTTTGATTATAAAAGTTAAAATTTCTTAAATAAAAATTGTTAAAACATTGATGAGGTTTGCTAAATCATTTGCTCTGGCTTAACAATTTTAGAAAATGATTTTTTATCAATATACCCTGATTTGATTGCCTCTTCCTCTAAACTTGTACCATTTTTATGAGCATTCTTTGCTATCTCTGAAGCTGCATCATAACCAATTACTGGAGCAAGAGCTGTAACTAACATCAAACTATTATTCAAAAAATAGTTTATTCTATCTTCGTTTGGCGAGATGCCCTTTAAACATTTATTGTTAAAACTGTCTACAGCGTCACTTAATAATTCTAGAGACTGCAAAATATTATAAACTATCAAAGGCTTGAAAACATTTAATTGAAAATGACCTTGACTACCTGCAATTGAAACTGCTGTATCATTTCCAATGATTTGTATACAAACCATTGTAAGAGCCTCTATTTGTGTAGGATTTACTTTTCCTGGCATAATCGAACTACCAGGTTCATTTTCAGGCAATTTAAGTTCGCCCAAACCACACCGAGGGCCAGATGCAAGAAACCTTAAATCATTTGCAATTTTAAAGAGACCTACACATAAAGATTTTACTGAACCTGAAAATTGAACTAATGTATCATGCGCAGACAAAGCCTCAAATTTATTAGGCGAGGTTATAAAAGGCAATTTAGTAATTCTGGAAATTTCTTTAGCAATATTTTTATCAAAGTTTTTAAATGAATTAATTCCAGTGCCAACAGCTGTTCCACCTTGGGCTATTTTAAAAATATCAATAAGCGAATTTTCAATTCTTTCAATACCGCATTGAACTTGATGTTTATAACTACTGAATTCCTGTCCTAATGTTAGTGGGGTTGCATCTTGAGTATGTGTTCTTCCTATTTTAATAATTTTAGAGAAAGATTTTTCTTTTTGTTTAAATGTTTTTAATAATTTTTTTAATACAGGGATTACTTTATTTGATGTAATTTCAGCAATGGCAATATGCATTGCCGTTGGATAAGTATCGTTTGAACTTTGAGATAAATTTACGTGATCGTTAGGATGAACAGGTTTTTTTAATCCAACCTTCCCTCCAAGAATTTCTATACTTCTATTAGAAATTACTTCGTTAGCATTCATGTTTGTTTGCGTACCAGAACCTGTTTGCCAAACAACTAGCGGAAAATGCCTGTCAAGTTTACCTTCAGCCACTTCCATTGAAGCTCTTATAATTGCCTCACCAATTTTTTTGTTAAGTCTTCCGTCTTTGATATTAACTTTTGCAGCAGAAGCTTTAATGATGCCTAATGCCCTTATAAGTGACGCCGGTTGCTTTTCTGAACCTATATTAAAATTAGAAATTGACCTCTGAGTTTGAGCGCCCCAATACATGTCATTTAATACTTCTATATCACCAAATGCATCTCTTTCAACTCTAAATTTAGTCATAACATTAACCTTGCTTTATGATATTTAATTTAAATTAAGCATCTTTGATTAAACTACTAATTTCATAAGTTTGGACAGGGTAAGATATTCCTTTTACATAGATCTCTTCTTTTTTTTGTGAAGTAATATGATCTTTCACTAGAGTTCTTGTATCTTCAGAAATTAAAATTCTATTTGGTTTTGAACTTGACTCCAATCTTGAGGCTAAATTTACTCCTCTTCCAATTATAGTGTAATCCAATCTATCTTCTGAACCAAAATTACCAACAGTACAAGTACCAGAATGTATGCCCATTCTTGCGTTAAGTGACTTAGGAACACCTCTATCTTTCCAGACTTCTCTTAGATCTGCTAATTTTTCTAGCATTTCAACAGCCATAGAAACACAAGCAATAGCGTCTTTTTTTTCACCTAAGCTGTTTGGGTCTCCAAAAAAAACTAACATGGCATCCCCAATGAATTTATCAATTGTACCACCCCATTTAATAGCAATTTTTGACATTTCCGTTAAATATTCAGTAATAAGCTGAGTTAGAACTTCTGGTTCCAACCTTTCAGTTAATTCAGTAAAACCTTGTAAGTCTGAAAAAAATACAGTTAATTGTTTTCTTTTTGTTTGAATGGTCACATCTAATTTTCCAGAGAAAATTGACTCATACACTTGAGGTGAAAAATATTTTGATAATTTTTCTGAGAGACTTACAAGTTCAGCAGTTCTTTCTTCGACCTTCTTTTCCAAATTAGTGTTTAAATAAGCTAAATCCGAATGCGCTTTATTTAAATCTTTTAATCTTTTTTGCTCTAATTCGAAAAGTCTTGCATTCTGCAATGCACTGGCAGATTGATTGGCTAAAATACTTATTAGAAGCTCATCAGACTTGTCAAATATGTTTAATTCTTTACTTTCAACTGAGAAGACACCAACTAATTCATCTTCAAGCATCATTGGTATCGCAACTTGGCTCTCAACATCAGGTAATCCAGGCAACTCAATTTCATCTTGCAATTTAGTATTATCTGTTTGACTGATCTCCTGTCTTACAGCTTGCATATAACTTCTTTGCATACCTAGATTTGCCATTCTCATTAATTTTTTTCTTTTAGCAACTATTCCAATAACACCAACACCTATTTTTACTTTTGCGCCAATTCCTTGGTCATCGTATCCGTGTGTTGCCAGAACACTTAAATCATCAGTATTTTCATTTTTTAAAAGTATCATTGAATGTTTGAAACCAAAAAATTCATCCATTCCCAAAAGTGTTGCTTTTGCAATTAAATTGATATCTAGCGTTTTATTAATTTGAGAGGATATCTGCTTTATAATTTCAACTTCTTTACTTTTTCTATCTAAAAGTTTTGAAATTGCATCTATTTCATTTTGAAGGTCAGACACGGTAAATAGATTTTGTAATTAATTTATTGTTAAAATAATTTCACAAATTTAATTTATTAATTGATTTTACTTTATAAACATCAGATCCAATTAATTTAAAAATACCAGACATTCCAGACATTGATGCAATAGCCTCTAATTTCATTTCCATTTCATCAAATAAATCTCCTTCAACCTCTGTATGATCAAACATTAATTCCATTTCATACATGTCAAAAGTCTGAGGATTTGTTATAGTTGCAAAGGCATATGGATTTTCAGAGACATTTTTTTTGGTTTTATTAAAAAACTGATTAGATAAAGCTACATGGTTTTCATCTACATACCAAACTTGAGAAATTACTGATGTATTTGGTTCACCATCTTTTGAACAAGTAGTTATTGTACTTGGAAACATTCCTTGCATTGCGGGAGTGTGTTCTTCATTAATCATAATATTTCCTTTTTAAAATGAAAGTTCTTGTCCTGCTTCAGGTCCAGGAGTTTGTTTAAAAATTTTTTCAACCTTAAACTTTAAGCCTTTATCAGGTGGATTTCCAAAAATTTTTTTTATACCATCCTCAGGCAAACCCATACTTTTCATTTTATCAATAAATGATTTTCTAAAGTTTTCTGATTGTGAAAGCTCTTCACTGCCTAAATCATATGTTTCTATAAGCGTGCCTTTAAAGTTATATGCTTCATGTGTTTCAAGGCCTAGGTAAAAACTTATTTTTTTTGTTTTATTAACATTTTTTAAAAATTCTTCAGCAATCGAACTTTTGACAAAACATGAAATTGTATCATTCTGCTGGTCAACAGATACACCCATGGTATCTGTATGATAAGATTTTTTATCTAGGCTAGCTGTTCCAACATGACCAAACCCTGTTGTTAGTACATTCATTGTAAGCTCTGGTATCATTTCAACTCCTTGTGTGGGGCATAAAATTTTAATAGTACAAAATTTGTACTATATACTAACTTAATTTAAATTAATTTTTATTCAACAATCAATTGATTAATTAAAGTTTAGATTAATTAAAAATTATTAAAAAATATTGTTATAGTTTTTTACTTTTATTTATTTAATTATTTATAATTTAGAATTATATTTATAAAAGTAATGAATGTTCTAATCTTATACTCATCAACCGACGGTCATACTAAAGATATTTGTGAATATATTTCAAAAATAATCAGATCAAATAATAAAATTGAAATTTTAAAAATTGAAAACAAAACTGAAATAAATTTTTCAATTTATGACTTAATTATAATTGGTGCAAGTATAAGATATGGTACATACAGAAAAAATTTTTTAAGATTTATAAGAAAAAATTATCATTCACTTAAAAATTTAAAAACTGCATTTTTTTCAGTAAATCTTGTTGCAAGAAAAACTGATAAAAATTCAAT
>CAZNBI010000039.1:4711-11227 GCA_964571065.1 uncultured Rhodobacterales bacterium
TTATTTCTCAACAAAAGACTTTTCAAAAACGACCTCACCTCTATTATTGCTATTACCCTCTTTACATCCTAACTTTTCCAAAAAATATTCTTTAAATTCTAAATTCATTGGCATTGAACCACATACCATTACTCTATCTTTTTTGATGTCAAATATTTCTATCCCTAGCTTTTTGTAGATTGAACCATCATATAAATTTGTTGAGATCCTTCCATTATTTTTCCATTTCTCTCTGGTAACTGTAGAATAATAATAAAACTTATTTTGAATAATGCTTTTTAGAGTTTTATTAAAATTCAATCCTTCCAAATAATCATTGTAAGCCAGTTCTTTAACAAATCGAGTGCTCCAAAGTAATATGACTTTTTCATAATTCTCATAAGTATCAATACCTCTTACTAAACTCATAAAAGGTGCAACACCAGTGCCTGTAGCAAGCATATATAAATTTCTACCTGGCTTCAAATTATCTAGAACTAGAGTTCCTACAGCTTTAGTGTTTGTAATGATTTCATCTCCAGGTTTTATATATTGAAGTTGACTAGTTAACGGTCCATTTGGAACTTTAATAGAATACCATTCCATGAAATTTTCATAGTTTGGGGAGGCAACAGAGTATGCCCTTAGTAATGGCTTATCATTAATCTCAAGTCCTATCATTAGAAATTCACCGTCGCGAAATCTTGTACCCGGGTCACGTGAAGTTTTAAAACGGAATAACCTATCAGTGAAATGTTTTATTTCTAGAACTTTTTCTTTAACAATTGCCATAACTTACTTCAAAAAGACATTACCTCTAACTAATGAAAAAAAAGATTATTGTTTTCATTAAATTTTTTGTTTTCAACATTAAATAAAATATCCAATAATGTACTTTTGGCAAGGTTCCAATATTTATGAGAATTATTAATGTTTTTAATACAATTTGTTATGCATTTTTTGCTCTTTTGAAATTCTCCTAGCCTAAAAAGTTGACAAGCTAGGTTTACATTAAAAAGTGTATAATTTTTTGTCTTAAAACGAAGCCCCTTAATAATTTTATCTTTTTGATTTTTAAAAAACTCACGATTATTAAAAAAAACAGTTTGGCCTTTTTTATCAGCAATAATCTTAAATGTCTCTTCTAAAACTATTATCGAATTATAGTGAGCAACAAGAGAGTCCCATAAAAAATATTCAGTTTTTTTTTCAGAACTATAATTATTCAATGCAACACCCAAATTATTAAATAATTCACTTAGTAAATCTTTCTTATAAAGGTTAAAGTTTAATGAAACTGTTTCTTTGTGATCAAGTAATTCAATCGCATAATCGTAACAATTAATAGATTCAGCAAAATTATATAAATTTTGATATGCGTTCCCCATTGCATTTAATATGAGTGGCTTGTCTGAAGTTTCATTTAGAGCTTTTTCATAATAATGTAATGATGATGAAAAATCTTTGATCTGACTGTAACAAAAGCCTTTTAAATAGTCGTAAGTCCAGACGTATTTGCCCCTGCTTTCAATTTGCAGTAATAACTCAATTGCATTTTTGAATTCTTTTTTTTTGATATATAAATAAACTTTTTTAGTATTATCAGACATTGATTATTCAATTAAATGCAATTGAGTTTTGAATTATAACTGTATCAATTTTTGAAATTTGCAGCTTCCTCAGACCCTGAAGTTGAACTTCCTTTTGTGTAAGAATGCGCTCCCATTCCAGCTAATTCTCCATTTTTTACAATTAGATACTCATTTCTTATTTCTTGGTTTCCAAAAAAACATTCTAAAATTTCGCGAACACCATCTGCGTACCTTGCTTGGGCAGATAAACTTGTGCCAGATGTATGAGGCGTCATTCCATGATTGGGCATTGTTCTCCAAATATGATCATTCGGTGCTGGCTGTGGAAACCACACATCACCCGCGTATCCAGCTAACTTTCCAGATTTAAGGGCGTCAGCTATTGCTTCTCGATTACAAATTTTTCCTCTTGCAGTATTTACTATGTACGCACCATCTTTCATTTTACCAATCATTTTGTGATCAAATAAATTTTCTGTCTCTGGATGTAATGGACAGTTTATAGTGACAACATCACAAACCGAAACCATTTCTTCAACGCTTTCATGGAAAGTAAGGTTTAGTTCTTTTTCGACTGTTTCTGGTAATCTATGTCTATCGAAGTAATGTAAATGAACATCAAAAGGTTTGAGTTTTCTCAATGCATCTAACCCAATTCTGCCTGCAGCTACGGTACCTATATGCATCCCCTCAACATCATATGACCTTGAAACCGCATCAGCAATACTCCAGCCACCTGAATTAACTATAGCATACTGCTTGTGATAGTCTCTAACTAAACTCAGTATCATCATTACTATATGCTCAGCTACCGAACGAGAGTTGCAATATGTTACCTCAACTACATCTACGCCATGCTCCATTGCGGCTTCTAAATCAACGTGATCAGATCCTATACCTGCAGTGATAGCTAATTTTAATTTCTTTGCGATAGATAACCGTTCTTTGGTCAAGTAATATGGAAAGAATGGTTGAGAGATTACAATATCTGCATCAGCTAATTCTTGATCAGCTTTACAACCCTTTGCATCTTTGTCTGAAGTTACGACCAATTCGTGTCCCTCGCTTTCAAGAAATTTTCTCAATCCTAGCTCACCTGAAACACAACCTAATAATTCCCCAGGAACGAAGTCTCTTCCTTTAGGCGATGGTAACGACATACCATCTGGATATTTATCTATTTTTGGTAAATCTTTAACTGCATAACTGTTAGGCATGCCATCTTTTGGGTCATCATATAATATACATAAAACTTTCATAAACACTCCTTAATCTTAATAAGTTACAAATAAAATTGAACTTATTAATTATTTGATAATTTTTAATATATGATATAAATTAGTAATTTGAAATAAAAAGGACTAAATTGGTACTATTTATTTTTTTAACTTTTAAAACTATGTTTTTTTAATGAAATTTATTAAAAAATTAATTGATATTAGTTAAAATAATAAATTACCTTTAACCAGAAAGTTTATTTCTTAAGTAAAATTTATATAACTTTAATTGATTTTTTTCTTAATATTATCAATTAAATTTTCTGAGGTTAATTATGCATTACATAGATAGTATTTTTAATAAAATTTTTAATAAATTTAATTTTTTGGATGTTTGGGTATTACGGATTTTTTTAGGAATTGCTTTTTGTATCCACGGCTATCAAGCTTTTCCATTGCCTGCGAGAGGTTTGATGGAATGGTTTAATCTTTCACCATTTTTAGCAACTTTCGTACCCATTGCAGCTGTTTTGGGAGGACTTGGAATAATAATATCTGGATTTATTAAAAATCCAATAGGTAATTTGTTAACTCGTGCAAGTGCACTCATTATAGTGGTGTATATGTCTTGTGCTTTTTATATAGCTCATAAAGATTGGTTTATTAACGCAAAGCTTTTTACAAGTGAGCAAATTTTTTTATTTGGAGTAGGTTTATTTTTCTTGTTGCGAGGAAAGCAGGCTAAATAGATTAACAATATTTTTGTCATTAAACGTATAGATGGTTTTATAAATTTGAAAAATTTATTAGAGAAAATACCAGATTTTTATCTCTCTCATTGGTTGCTTAGATTACCTCTTGCTATAGTATTTATCCAACAAGGGATTGCAAAAATTCCAGTGACAATTGAAGATGCCCAAATATTTGATTTACCATATATAGTTTGGTGGTTTGTTGCTTACGGCGAACTAGGTGCAGGATTGGGCCTCATCGGTGGAGGTATTTTATCTTTTTCAGATAAATTAATGCCTTGGCTTGGAGATTTAGTTACTCGTTTCAGTGGCTTTACAATTGGATGTATAATGACTGGTGTCATTTGGATAGGTGAACCAGAGTCTTTTTTGGAAGTAATTCTTTATGATAATTTTCATGTAATTTTATGGTTTGGAGGTTTATTTTTTGCCCTAAGGGGGTCAAGAACGTAATATTTAAGATTAATATATAATGTTAAATATTTTAGGAGATTATAATGACAGTGTATAAAAAATTACAAAAAACAATTAATGAATGCGATTTGGAAGGTTATCTCAGTTTATTACACCCAGATTTTATATTTGTTAGACACCAATTCGGTATAGAAGTCTCAAAAAATGAATGGATACCTACTATTTCAGATATGTTTAAATCTATGGCAGAGGGAAGATTAGTTTTTGAAAAAGCTAGATGTATTTTTGAAAATGATGAAATTTTAGTTTTACATCAGATGGGAATATTTCCAGATAATACCAGAGAAGCAATTTTAGAGGTTCATACAATAGATAATGGTAAAATTATTAGAACTGAAACAGGTGCTACTCGAATTGATAGAAAAAAGAAATCAGGATAAAAAAACATATAATTTTCGGTTTCATTATGAAAAAAAATGCTTACTGGTGGGAAATTGATGAAAAACTTTCTCCAATAGGAGAACAACCTCTACCTAAAGAAACTGATTTTGTTGTGGTGGGAGGTGGTTACACAGGCCTTTCAGCAGGCCTTACTTTAGCCAGACAAGGAAAATCTGTTGTTGTAATAGATAGTGGCAAGCCAGGATTTGGTGCTTCTACTCGAAATGGAGGCATATGCAGTGGTCAAATTCGCCTTTCTCATAGTGCTTTAACTAAAATATACGGTGTATCATTTGCTGATGAAGCATACGCTGAAGGCATTGAAGCTCGTCTTGATCTTACAAAGTTTTGCAAAGAAGAAAATATTAACTGTCAGTTTCAGATGACAGGAAGATTTACTGGAGCAATGAGTAAAGGTGACTACGACTTACAACTTAAAGAAACAGATCGTCTCAATAATATAGATGGTCACAAGGCTTTCATGGTGTCTAAACAGAACCAAGGAAATGAAATTGCTACTGACTTGTTTTACGGAGGCATGGTAAGAGATGAAATAGGTGGCTTTCATCCTGGAAAATTTTTTGCTGGGCTTCTAAAACGTGCTGAAGAGACTGGTGTAATTGTAATTTCAGACCTTCCAGTATTGGAAATAAAAAATGAAAAAAAGAGTAAAAAAATTGTAATTACTGCTAAAGGTCAAATTTCTGCTGGAAAAGTTATTATTGCTACAAACGCTTACACAGGAACGAAATATAAAGTTGGGAAATTTTTGAGAAAAAGACTAATCCCTGCAAAAAGTGCAATAATTGTTACTGAAAACCTAGGAGTTGATTACGTAAAAAAACTAATGCCAAAACTTAGAATGTATGGTGATACTTCAAATTTATATAGTTATTTTCGGCCCACTCCTGACCGCAAACGTATTCTTTTAGGATCACGAGGATTTGATAAAATTGAGGTTACTGAACGCACAGTGAATTATCTAAAACAAAAACTATATTTAATATTTCCAGAGCTTTCTAATGTTAAAATTGATTATTGCTGGCAGGGAAACGTCGGTTTCACAAGACCACAACTACCTGCAATTTTTGAGCATGATGAAATTTATTATGCTGCTGGTTATGCAGGCTCAGGGACAGTATGGGCTCGCTGGCTTGGAAAAAAAGCTGCAGAAATTGCTATGGGAACAAGTAATAGACAAAGTATTTTTTATGCTTCTCCACCTCAAAGTATTCCATTTTATGACGGGAACCCATGGTTTTTACCGATATATCAATATTACTTTGCTTTAAAAGACTGGATAAAAATAAAACGTTAAAACTTTTTTTATTTTTAAATTGTATATGGCTTTATTAAATGGCAAAAAAAAATGTATGTATTTACTTATTCAATCTTTAATTATTTTTAAAAACAGGAAAATCAAAGGATTAAAAATGTTCAAATATCTTTTTTTAATTATTTCATTTATTTCAATATCATTTTCTAGCTTTGCTGAGACTATCGAAATAGACATGGTAAATAAACTTGGAAAAGAAAAACATGTTTTTTCTATCAAAGTTGCAAAGATAGATATCGGAGACACAATTATTTGGAAATCAGTAGACAAAGGGCATAATGTTGAATTTGTTGAAATGCCAAAAGGCGTCAAAAAGTTTAAATCAAAAATAAGTAAAGACGCAGAATATAAATTTGAAATTCCAGGTATCTACTTGTATATATGCACACCCCATAAAGCTTTAGGAATGATAGGTTTAGTTGTTGTAGGTGATGATCTAAGCAATTTAGATAAAATTAAAAAAGCGAAAATGCGAGGCAAATCAAAAAAAATATTTAAAGAGTTGTTAAAAGAGCTTTGATTTTCTTAATAAGACAAAAATAAAAAGTTTTACTTATGCTATTAAAAAAGTTGAATTATTTTTTTTTCCCCTTTTTAGTATTTTTTTTATTTTTGTCGAAACCAACTTTTGCTGAAAATAAGCTTTTGATGATAACAGCAGATTATTGTATTTACTGTCAAATTTGGGAAAAAGAAATTGGTAAAATTTATCCTAAAACTGATATTTCTAAAAGTTTTCCTCTGGAAAGAATTGAACTTGATGAATACTTGTTTGATAATGATAT
>CAZNBI010000040.1:0-10758 GCA_964571065.1 uncultured Rhodobacterales bacterium
CTTCTACATTTGAAGTTATGAAAACATCAGATCTTCCAGCTAATACCTCTTGATACCCTCTTGCAGGTGCTTCAATTAATGTTAAATCAGAATTTGGAAACCAATTCTTAGATAATGTTTCAAATGTGGTTCCGAGAGTAGTAGCTGTTTTCACTCCAGATTTATTAATAGAATCCCAACCATTAAAGCGAGATATTTTATCTTCCGTAGTAAAAGCTTTTATTACTACAGACATATACGTATCTGAGTAGCCAGCTGCCTTCATTCTTTTTGCTTGGATAGATGCCGATCCAGTAATATCGTAATTCCCTGCTACTATTCCATTAACAAGTGTTTTCCAATCAGTAGGTACAAATTCTATTTCGACATCCATGTCTTTTGCAAGTTCTCTTAAAACATCGATATCAAAACCCTCATATTCATTCGTTGCAGTATCACGCTTACTAAAAGGTGGAAAATCACCTGTGGTGCCAGCTTTTAAAATGCCCGAGCTGAGTATTTTATTTAAGGTCGATTCTGCAGATGCTACCCCATTTAATGAAAGCATCATAACCAATGACAAAACTATTAATTTTATTATCCTCATTATTTCCTCCTAAATTGTTATTTTAATTTTTTTTTCTTTCTAGAATAGTTTTATAACCATTATTACCGTATTTTATAAATCTGGCAACACGTCCTATTGTAGTAGTACTTGCTCCAGTTTGACTTGCAATCTCTCTGTAGGACTTTTTAGTATCTAATAGTCGAGCAATAAGCCATCTTGAAGAAAATTCCTCTAATTCTGAAGGCGTGCACAAATCATGAAAAAAGTTTTTACATTCTTCAGCGTTTTTAATGCTTAAAATTGCTTTATATAGGTTTGTTTCATCATTTGACATATTTATGAACGTAATTAATGGTCATTTTGTATTAGTATATTAACACATTAATACTTTATGTAAATACTAAATATTTTCTTTGAGTCTATCAATATTTAAAATTTTGAACTAAGCTACTCTTATACAAAATTAAATTTTTTCTTATAAGAAGGCAAAAATGACTACAGCAATAGAGATGCAAAATGTCAGCAAATGGTTTGGAGATTTTAAAGCGCTTGATGATGTTAGCCTCACAACTTCTCAGGGTGAGAAAGTAGTTATTTGTGGACCTTCTGGTTCTGGTAAATCAACACTCGTAAGATGTATAAACAGGTTGGAAATACATCAAGAAGGCACAATAAAAGTCCGTGGAATTGAGCTTAATGATAGTGATTCTTCTATTTCTGAAATTCGATCTGAAGTAGGAATGGTTTTCCAACAATTCAATTTATTTCCTCATTTAACGGTTCTTCAAAATTTAACTCTTGGCCCAACTAAAGCATTAGGTCTTTCACAGAAAGATGCTAATGAAAGAGCTTTTAAATTACTAGAGAGGGTAAGAATACCAGAGCAAGCAAATAAAAAGCCAGGTCATTTGTCTGGAGGTCAGCAACAAAGAGTTGCGATTGCTAGATCATTATGTATGGAGCCAAAAATTATGCTTTTTGATGAGCCTACATCAGCTCTCGATCCAGAAATGATTTCTGAAGTTTTGGATGTAATTGTCGATTTGGCAAATGAGGGAATGACTATGGTAGTCGTTACTCACGAAATGGGGTTTGCACGAAAAGTAGCAGACAGAATGGTTTTTATGGATGAAGGCAAGATTGTTGAAATGGGAAAACCGAAAGACTTTTTTGATTCACCAAAAACCGAAAGATGTAAATTATTTTTGAACCAAATTTTACAACATTAAAAGTAAGTTTCATGAAAAAACATTTTTTAATTTTAGTATTTTTATTAATTCTCTTATCAGGTTGTTCTTCTCAACCTGGTGCATGGGGTTGGTATGTAATAGATCCTACAACCAAAGGTGGTTATAACAATGTAATGTTTCTTTTAAGTGGATTTTCTGCCACTATCCAACTTTCCCTCTTAGCTGCATTTTTTTCTATTATTTTAGGGCTTGTTGTAGCTTTGCCTGGAATGTCGAGTAACTATTGGGTTAGATTACCAAGTCGAACATATATTGAATTTATACGTGCGGTTCCTCTTCTACCAATGATGTTTTGGATCTTCTATGGATTACCTGTTATTCTAAAATCTATGGGTCTCAATATTCCTATAGATCCTTTTTGGGGTGCAGTGGTAACCTTAGCTGTTTCAGATAGCGCATTCACTGCAGAAATTTATAGAGCTGGGATACAATCGATTCACAAAGGTCAAAGAGAAGCTGCACAAACAATAGGTTTAACCTCTTTTCAGACAATGCGATATGTTATTTTACCCCAAGCTATAAAAAGAATTCTCCCTCCTTTAGCTAATCAATTTATTTATATTGTGAAAATGTCAGCTTTTGCTTCTGTTATTGGAATGCAGGAATTAATGAGAAGGGCGAATGAAGTTGTGGTCAGTGAATACAGACCCTTAGAGGTATACACTTTTTTAATTTTTGAATATTTGATTTTGGTTCTAATAATAAGTCAGGCAGTAAGGTGGCTTGAGAGAAAAATGGGATCAGATGAGAGTAGAGGATAAAAGAGTTATAAATTTAATTTTTCAAAAACTTTATATGTCATTCATGAAATAAGCATTAGTCTTTATCAATTTTTCAGCTAATATGCTGATAATTTATAAATTTAATTTTAAAGGGATGTTATGGACTGGAAATCATTCTTATCAGATACAAAGAAGAGTTTTGCAAATCTTAATAAAAATATTCCTGAAACTTTCAATGGTTTTAACCATATGGGAAAAGAGGCGAAAAAGGATGGCGAACTTAGTGAAAAAACAAAAGAATTTATTGCTTTAGGAATTGCGATTGCTACCAGGTGCGAGAGTTGTATTGGTTTTCATGTTGCTTCATTAGTTCGGTTGGGCGCTACAAAAGGTGAGCTAGTTGAAGCTTTGAGTATGGCCTCTTATATGGGCGGAGGTCCTTCAATTACTTATAGTGCTAAGGCATTAGAAGCTTATGAACAATTTACAACTAAATGAATTTAAAAATACAAAAATAAAATATGTCAAATTTAGAAGTTAAAAGTTTAGATATTGAAAAAGTACCAGTTATAGATATTACAAAGTTATGTGATGGAACGGATCCAATATCAGTATCCAAAGAGCTTCATAAAGCCAGTACTGGGCTTGGTTTTATTTACATTAAAGGGCATGGCATTCCTGAAAATGTAATCAAATCTTTAAGAGATGAAGGATTACAATTTTTTAGAAGTAATGAAACGAAAAAAATTGAAGTTAAAATATCTGAAAAACATAGAGGATGGCTTGGCTATGGCGGGGCTAAAATGCAAGATAAAGCCAAATCAGATTTAAAAGAGAGTTTTTTATGGGGTTGCGAATACGAAAAAGAACATTTAATTGATAACCATCCCCTCAGAGGCATTAATATTTGGCCTGAATTTCAACCTAATTTAAAAACTGCAGCAATGAAATATTTTAATTATGCTGATAAGCTTGCAAGAAATTTGATGCGTGGTTTTGCACTAGGACTAGATTTAGAAAGTAACTTTTTTTTAAAAACTTGTGACAACCCTCTTAGCAGGGCTTCATTAGTATATTACCCAAATCAACCTTCAGAATTGGGAGATGATCAATATGGTGTAAGTGCTCATACAGATTTTGGTGTATTAACTGTTTTATGCCAAGATGATGTTGGGGGTTTGCAAATCCAAGATATTAATGGTGAATGGTTTCATGCGCCTCCAATAAAGGACACAATTATTGTTAATGTCGCAGATTTACTTTCAAGATGGACTGCTGGAGAGTATAAATCAACGCCTCATCGAGTTGTAAATAATTCTGGTCTTGAGAGATTGTCAATTGTTTTGGCTTTTGATCCAAATCCAGAAACAATGATTGATCCAAAAGATATATTTGGAAAAAACTTTCAGGCAAATGAAGAACCAATTACTTGTGGTGATTATCTTGTCTGGAGGTTTGGCAAAGCTTTTTCTTACAGAAAATAATAAAATGACTAGCTCTCAAAATTTAGAAAAAGGAGCTCATAATTTATTAAAAAATTGTGCTAATTTATCAACTGATCAGAAGCTTATAATTATTTCAGAGGACCCTTCTTTAGGTTGGTATAGTAGCGATATCACACACTATATAAAAAAAGCTGCAACTGAAATGGGCATTAAAACTTCAATACTAGAGGTTGGAGAACCTCAAAATGATTCAAAAAGTAAATTGACTGACATAATTGAAGATTTTGATTGTGCATTATTTTTTGCTAGAATTGGTGATCAAGATAGATTTGAAAAGTCTCATTTTAAAACCAAAAAGGTCATGTCATATGTTCGTAATTTAGAAAATTTAGGATCAACTTTTGGGCATACACATCATCATTCTCTAATAGAGTTAAAAAAAGCTATTAATTCAATATTTTCTAAAGGTGGGCTTGTAAAAATCACTTGTCCTTTAGGAACAAGTGTTGAGGGAAATTTACCACAAACGATTATAGATGAAAGCTCAGATGTTGGAGTTTTGCGCTTTCCAATGCTTGTGCCAACACCTGTAAGTGCTAAAAAATTCTCTGGAAAAGTTGTTTTAACAAAATACTTAACTCCAAGTGGGTCTAAAGTGTATGAGCCGGCAAGCTTAGCTCTAAAAAGTAATATTTTTACCATTATTAAAGATGGAAAAATTGAGGGTTTTGAGGGTGATAATGAAACAATAAAAAATGTAGAGAAACATTATCATAAAATCTCTAAAATGTTCAACATTAGTAAAAATATTGTTGATTCTTGGCATGCAGGTATTCATCCAGGGACCTATTATAATAAACCTATTGAAGAAAATCCGGATAGGTGGTCAAATACAATTTTTGGGAGTCCTAAGTATTTACATTTTCATACATGTGGTGATTATCCACCTGGTGAAATTTGTTGGATGATAGAAAATCCAAGTATTACTATTCAAGATATTCCTCTTTGGGAAAACGGTAACTTGATGCTTAAAAACTTTCAAGAGACAAGGTCTTTATTAGAAAAATGGGTTGATTTAAAAAAACTTTTTGTTAACTAAAAGTTAAAAACTTTAGGAGATTAGAATTGATTATTGATGAACAAAAATTAGACAAACTAGCTGAATTAGCAATCAAAACTGGTGTTGCACTTCAAAGAGGGCAGGATCTCTTATTGACAGCACCCATTGAAGCTTTGCCTCTAGTTAGAAGAATTGCTGTTCATGCTTACAAAGAAGGAGCTAATATAGTAACACCTCTTTTCTCTGATCCAGAAATAACACTTTCTAGGTTCAATCATGCTTCAGATGAATCATTTGATAAAGCACCAAGCTGGCTTTTTAACGGTATGGGTGAAGCATTTGACAATAATACTGCAAGATTGGCTGTGGTTGGTGAAGATCCACTTTTGCTATCTAATCAAGATCCAGATAAGGTCAGCAGAGCAAATAAAGCAACATCTGTTGCATATAAACCTGCTCGTGAAAGAATTACAAGGTTTGATATAAATTGGAATATAATATCTTGGCCGGGTCAAGCTTGGGCTAATCAAATGTTTCCTGATCTTAACTCTGAAGAAGCACAAAAAAAATTGGCAAATGCAATTTTTAAAGCCTCTAGAGTTGATACAGAAAACCCCATTGAAGAGTGGAAAAAGCATAATGCAAATTTAAGAAAATGGTCAGATTGGCTGAACAATATGGATTTTGCCTATCTTCATTTTAATGGGCCAGGGACAAATCTTAGAGTTGGTTTAGCTGATGGCCATGAATGGATGGGTGGAGCATCAATGGCTCAAAATGGTATTGTGTGCAATCCAAACATACCATCTGAAGAAGTTTTTACAACTCCTCACTGCTTAAAAGTAGATGGTGAAGTAAGTGCAACTAAGCCACTTTCACATCAAGGAAGTCTTATAGAGAATATAAAAGTTAAGTTCGAAGGTGGAAAAATTACACAAGCAAATGCAACTAAAGGAGAAGAAGTATTATTAAAGGTTTTGGATTCTGATGAAGGTGCAAGACGTTTAGGTGAAGTTGCATTAGTACCAGATAATTCTCCAATATCTCAGACTGGTTTGCTTTTTTATAATACACTTTTTGATGAAAATGCAGCATGTCATATTGCTCTTGGACAATGTTATACAAAATGTTTTAAAAATCAGAATTTAACTAAAGAAGAAATATCTTCCCAAGGTGGTAATTCGAGTATGATACATATTGATTGGATGATTGGTTCTAATCAAATTGATATTGATGGTATAAAACAAAATGGAGAAATTACACCAATTTTTAGAAAAGGAAAATGGGCACAAAAATTTAATTAAAATCTTTTTCTAATAAATTTGTATCAAAAATATTAAAAGATCATGAATAAAGTTATAAAAAAGTTGCAGGGTTCAGCATAAAAGAATTAAATAATCAAATGTATAATACGGAACTTTAGCTTGGCTTTGGTATGGAAAAAATTCAGAATCATTGGAAAGAATCATTTCTTGAATTAGTTCAATTATGCAAAATCAATAAAGATGAAAAAATTATTGTACTCACAGAAACTATTAGTAGAGATATCAATTTTCAGTTGCTTGAAACTGCATTAAAACAGGCTAATCTAGCCTTTACTCATATCGATATTCCAACAAAACCTTATAAATTAGAGCCTATTATTAAATCAACAGGTGCCTCTAACATTTTAGATGGTGAAAACCAATATATCAGTAAGCTTAAAAAGAGTGATATAATTTTTGACCTTTCCAAAGAAGGTTTAATGCACTCAAAGCAAACAAAAGAAATATTGTCAAATGGAACTCGGATAATGAACATTTCTGATGAGCACCCAGAAATTTTATCAAGATTAAAGCCAGAAAAAAAATTGAAAAATTTAGTAAAAGACGCTGTATCCAAATGTCGTAATGCCTCTTACATGAGAATTACTTCTGATTCAGGAACAGATTTGAAAATCAATATGTTGAAAACAAATACCGTAGGAGTGTGGGGTTGGACTGATAGGCCTGGTACTCTAGCTCATTGGCCAGGTGGGTTAGTTGTAAGTTTTCCAAACTCTTCTTGTGTTAATGGGAGATTAGTTTTTCAATCTGGGGATATTAATCTAACATTTAAAAAATATTTCGATACAGAGGTTGTTTTTGATATTGAAAATGATTTTATTACCAAAATTTCAGGAAATGGCTCAGACAAAAAATTAATTGAGAAATATTTAAATAGTTTTGGAGATAAAAATGCTTATGCAACTAGTCATGTTGGTTGGGGATTGAATAATAAGTCAAGATATGAAGCTCTTACAATGTATGATAAATCTGATCTCAATGGAACTGAGTTAAGAGCATTGTCTGGTTGTTTTTTATATTCAATTGGAGCGAATGAGTTCGCCAACAGATATACCGATGGTCATTTTGATTTACCAATGATGGATTGTACAATCTACTTAGATGATGAAATGGTTGTAAATAAAGGTGAGGTCATTTAAGTGCCTACAACAGGCAAAATTAGTTATTCTGATGAAGGTAGTTCACCTGAATGTATTGTATGTTTGCATGGTATTGGTGGTGATGAAAAAAGTTTTGAACCTCAAATAAAAGAGCTTTCAAAAATTTTTAGAGTAATTTCTTGGAATATGCCTGGTTACAACGGTTCTGTAACACTTGAGGATTATTCTTTTGAAAACTTATGTTTATCATTGGATGAGTTTCTATCAGACTTAAATATTAAAAATGTTACTCTTATAGGACAGTCAATAGGAGGAATGTTAGCCCAGGAATTTTATTTTAGAAACTCATCAAAAGTAAAAGCTTTGGTTCTAATTGCAACAACTTCAGCTTTTGGAGGAAAAGATGAAACTTTTAGAAAAAAATTTTTGGAAAAGAGACTCAAGCCGATTTTGGAAGGCAAAAGAATTAGAGAGTTAGCAAAATCTTTTGTGCCCTCTATATTATCTTCCTCAGCATCTCAAAATATAGTTGAACATGCCATTAAATCTATGGAAAAAGTTCCTGAGGAAACATATAAAAAGGTTTTAGAATGTTTAGTTACATTTAATAGATACGATGAATTTCCTTTAATAAAAATTCCTTGTTGCCTTATTGCAGGATCAGAAGATAATAATTCGCCAAGCAAAACTATGCTTAAAATGTCAAAAAAATTGAGTGATAGTGAATTTTACAATTTAGAGAATACTGGCCATTTAGTTAACCTTGAAGCTCCTGAAAAAACAAATAATATTATAATAGATTTTTTAAAAAGAATTAAATAGTTTAGACAATATGTATAATGATGAACCAATATTTTCGCCTTCAGAGTGGAAACTGACAAAACAACAAGAAGTGCTTTGTCTGGAAACTAGACAAATTGCTTCATCAAAATTTGTTGATAGAGCAGTGAAATATGATTTAGAGGCCTCATTTCCTACAGAAAATTATAAAGATTTGCATGAAAATAATCTTATGGGAATCTGTATACCCAAAAAATATGGTGGTCGTGACGCTGATCTAAAAACCTATATGCTAGCAGCCTCAGAAATTGGCAGATACTGCGGGGCAACTGCATTAACATTTAATATGCATGTTAGTTCTTGTTTGTGGACTGGATACCTCGCAGATAATCTTGAAATGGATGATGAAAAAAGAAATGAGCACAACAACCTTAGAGGTATGCATTATGAAAGAATTTTAAAAAAAGGTTCTATTTATGCCCAGCCTTTCTCTGAAGGAAATTCTTCTGCTGCTGGAAAATCAGCTTTTGGTACAACTGCACTAAGAACTGATAATGGCTGGATTATAAATGGGAAAAAAATATTTGCATCACTCTCTGGTCATGCAAATTATTATGGTGTTTTATGCACAGAATTATTTTCTGAAAATTCACCACCTTCAAGAGCTAATACTATGTACGTTGCAGTACCCTCATCACAGGAAGGGGTTAGGGTAGAAGGTGAATGGGACCCTCTTGGGATGCGAGGTACAGTTTCAAGAACATTAATTTTTGAAAATGTTTTTATTCCATTTAATGAGCAACTTATGCCTCGAGGTATTTATTATAATGCAGCAAAGCAGTGGCCACACATGTTTATGACGCTAACGCCAAGTTATGTAGGTCTTGCGCAAGCTTGTTATGATTTTACAGTACGTTATTTAAGAGGTGAACAACCTGGCATGCCACCTATAAAAAGAAGAATGTATCCAACAAAACAGTTAACAGTTGCTCAGATGAAAATCATTCTTGAGCAAACTAAGGCTATTTGGTTTCAGTCAATCTCAGAAGCAAAACCAAATCCCTCAAAGGACCAAATAATGAGAGCATGGTCAGCCCAGTATTCAGTTATGGAGAATGTTAATGAAATAGCACGTTTGGCTATTAGAACATGTGGTGGTCAATCAATGTTAAAATCTCAACCACTAGAGCGTTTTTATCGTGATAGTAGATGTGGAGCTCTTATGTTGCCATGGACAGCGGAACTTTGCTTAGACATGATAGGCAAGGGAGCTCTTTATGAGCATGGTGAAAGTGATGAAAATTGATGAATGGTTGGAAAAGAAATCAATAGAAAAAGATGCTATAATTTTCAAAGATCAAAACTGGACATTCTCGCATTTAAAAAAATTAATAACCAAAACATCTTTATTTCTTCAAAATGAATGTCAACTTAAAGTTGGTGATAGATTTTGTTATTTTGGGACCAATAACCCAGAACAAATAGTTCTACTTTTTGCTGCCTCAAAAATTGGTGCAATAATGTTTCCAATTAATTGGAGATTAGCAAATCCAGAAATTGAATATTTGATAAAGCATTCAAATCCTAATGTGATTTTTTTTGATACTAAATTTGAGGAAAAAATCTCACAGATACATATTCCAGAAAGTGTTAAAACTATCTCAGTAGGTAATTCTGAAATTAATCCAACAAGCTTAGAAGCTCGAAGATTATCCTGTAATGGAAGAATTAAAAGACCGATTAAAAATAATTTACCATTATTGTTAGTTTATACATCTGGTACTACAGGGAAACCAAAAGGAGCTCTTTTGGGTCAGAAAGCTATAATCAGCAATGCCAAAATGAGCCATGATGCACATTCGATGAAATCTTCTGACAAAGTATTAATTTCACTTCCATTATTCCATGTGGGTGGAATTAATATTCTATTTCTTCCAGCCCTTTTAAAAAGTGCAACAGTTGTCTTACAGGAAAAGTTTGAACCAGATCAAGCTCTAGAAATTATTGGAAAATTTAAAATTAATAAAATGATAACAGTTCCTACAATTTTAAACCAAATGATTAAAAGTAAATTCTGGATTGAGGCTAATTATAAATATTTGCAAGTTATATCAATTGGTTCTACGAATGTACCTAAATATTTAATAAAAAAACTTCATTCTATCAATATACCTATAATCCAAATATATGGTGCAACAGAGACAGGGCCTTTAGCAATTTATCAAAAAGTTAAGGATGCTTTTAAAACTGAGGGGTCTATTGGAAAAGCTGGTTCGCTCTGTAAGATTAAATTAGTAGATGAAGATTTAAATGAGGTATCAATTGGCCAACCTGGTCAAATACTTGTTAAAGGAGAAAATATACTTGAATGCTATTGGAATGATGAAATTGGTTCTAAACAAAGTATAAAAGAGGGATGGTTTTTTACAGGAGATATAGCCAAGATTGATGATGATGGTAATTACTGGTTTATTGATAGAATTAAGAATGTCATCATATCTGGAGGTGAAAATATTTATCCAGCTGAAC
>CAZNBI010000041.1:0-10505 GCA_964571065.1 uncultured Rhodobacterales bacterium
TAATGAAATAAATTAAAATCAAAATTGGCATCACAAATATTACTGCCGATAGTGCAGTCAAGTTGAAGTAAAGAGAAAATGAAACTATTATACCCATTACAATAATGAGAAATTTAAATATTGGTCTCAAACAATTTAAAGATCTTTTAAGTAAAATAAAATTTAGATTTTTATTTAATGCAAAAACTGAAATAAGAGTAAACATTGAACCTATTAAAAGGCCAATAAGTAAACTGAGCCATGAATTATAATTGTCGATATAAATTTGGCCAACTGCAAAAGCAACAAAAAATGGTGACCAAACAACAGATGAAGCCATCCCTCTTATGGAAGCCTCTGCAATTTCTTTTCTAAATATTAAATTACTATTTTTTGGAACCGAGGCAGCAAGCATTGGAAAAACACCCGTATTCATAATTGAACCAGATATATGAGCTGTAATTTGAAAACCAGCTTTTGAATTTTGTCCTGATAGAGATGATAATAACTTTTGCGTTTCTTTAATTGGATCCAATTGTAATGCAGCTGATTTAACTAAATTCATTGTAGGAATTAAACCTGCAAAGATGATAACAAACCTTCCCGCATCATAAACTTCAATTAAAGATGGAATTTCTTCAAATAAAAAGAAGGAGGAAACAAATAATACAAAAATTATAAAATAACTCTGCTTGGATAAAAAAAACAGGTTTAACAGCAAAAAAATCGCAAAACAAATTATCCCAAAATCAACAATTACATTCTGTTTATTTATTATTGATATAAATGCACAAAACCAAGAAATTACAAAAATTATTAGTCTGAAATTATGAAAATAATTTATCAAGAACAAACTTTCTTTTGGGGGCTATACCCAATCTAAGTAAATATTATTTATATTCAAATTATTAATGCGGAGTTTTAACTTAGCAGTTTCTAAACCAAGTTTATGTGAAAATCTTTCATGTGTTTCAACAAAAATATATTTGATTTTATCATGCATGTTTAAATCAATAATTTTGTTTAGAATTTCAATCTCACTGCCTTCAATATCCATTTTGAGTAACGATATTTCTTTTTTTTGTTTATTTATATGATTAATAAAATCAATGACTTTAATTTCTACAAAGGGTTTATTTGTTCCGCTTCGATAATCTAATAATGAAGAGCCTTGAGTTGAATAAGGATCATTTTCATCAAATTTTCTATATCTAAAAAGTTTTTGCGTATTATCTTTAAGTCCAACTGCTGACTGAAAAAGATTTAAATTCTTATTTTTTTTGCACTTTTTCTTAAGTTCATTTACAGCAATTGGATCAGGCTCAAAAGCATCAACAATAAAACCTTTCTCTAAAAAAAGTTTTGTAAACTCACCAACATTAGCACCACAATCAATAACATATGATCCTTTATTTAAATTACTTAAGGCCTTATTAAATTCAGAAAAAGCATTTTTTTTTCGTGATTTTCTGCCTATCTTCAATCGCCCAAAAAAATACCACTTAACTATAAATAAAAAATCAAACATTAAACTTTAACTAATAAATTTTTAAGTTCTATTAAAATCATCTTCATAACGTATAATATCATCTTCACCAAGGTAGCTGCCAAACTGTATTTCGATAATGATAAGTTTCGATTTGCTTTTATTTGACAATCTATGAATTGCACCTAAGGGTATGTCTATACTCTCTGCGATTGTTAATTTTGATATTTTATTATCAATCTCTACTTCTGCCTCACCACAGGAAACTATCCAATGCTCTTTTCTAAATTTATGACTTTGAAGAGAAAGCCTTTTGCCGGGTAAAACAGTTATTTTTTTAACCTGAAAACCATCTCCATTATCAATTACCTGAAATTCACCCCACGGTCTTTTATCGTGATCTAAAGATTTTTTTTGCATGTCTGTATTGTATCAGAGAGAATATATTTTGTTTAGTAAATCTGAATTGACTTCAATATTTTCTAGACTACTACGATTTATATGACGTCTTTTCCCAGGCATTCTGACACCTTTTAGATTAGATAGTTTATTTATAAATGGTTCAGCATTTTTATCCCAGTCATTTAAACCTGAAATAATCTCGGGAGACATGGCTAGTATAAATTGACCGCCAAGAGGTGGGCCACCATCATCAATATTATATTCTTTTGTAAAGTAACTTGTAGTTTCTCCTACAAGTGGCCCAGCTAAAAGCTCAATCATCATTGATAAATGAGATCCTTTATACCCTCCAAAAGGAAGAAGCATTCCCTTTAAAACCTGATTTGGATCAGTAGTAGCATTTCCATTAGCATCTATACCTGTTCCAACAGGAAGCTCGTGTCCATCTCTAGCAGCTATTTGAACATCGCCAAGCGCTAAAGAAGATGTCGCCATATCAAAAACAACTGGATGATCATTTTTTCTAGGCCATGCAAAGGAAATAGGATTTGTACCGAAAAGTTTTTCACTAGCACCAAAAGGTGAAACAGCTGGCATGTAAGAAGTACAAGCGATACCAACAAGACCACTCTCTGCTAAAGTTTCTGTTTCTGGCCATAGAGAGGCAAAGTGAGCTACTCTTTGAATAGATAAAACACCAATACCGATTTCCTTAGTGCTTTGAATTAGTTCGTTAAGGTACAATTTATGTATTAATGGTGCAAAAGATCTATCTCCATTACACTTTAGTACTGCTTTTGATACTTTATGTAATGAAGGATTAGGATTTAAATTGACTTTACCACTTTTCAAAGAATTAAAATAACCTGGCAGTCTAAAGAGCCCATGAGAAACTGAACCATCTTGCTCAGCTCTTGATATTGTTTCAGCTACAGCTTCAGCTTGTTCAATACATGAACCTCCATTTACAAGAGTTTCTTTAACTAAATTGTTTATTTCTTTAACTGAAAGAGAGTTTTTCAATTAATGAACTTTTAATCAAGATCTTTAAGAACGCCTGAAACTGTTTCAAAAATTTGATCTATTTCAGATTTTTCAATAATTAATGGTGGCGATAATGCTATAATGTCACCTGTAGTTCTAATCAAAAGACCTTTTTCAAATGCTTTTACCATAGCATTCATAGCTCTTTTCGTAGGCTCACCAGGAATTGTTTCTAATTCTATAGCTCCCACTAAACCAATATTTCTAATATCAATTACGTGTGGATGACCTTTTAAACTATGAATTGAATTTTCCCAATAGTCAGCCAATTCGGATGCTCTGGTTAATAATCCCTCTTCCTCATAAGTATCTAAAGTTCCAAGGGCTGCAGCGCATGCCATAGGATGACCAGAATATGTATAACCATGAAAAAATTCTATCAAATGCTCAGGCCCATGCATAAAAGCATCATGAATATCATTTTTAACATAAACAGCTCCCATTGGGAGTACACCATTTGTCAATCCTTTAGCTGAAACAATCATATCTGGAATCACATCAAAATACTGAGCTGCAAACGGAGCACCAAGTCTTCCGTATCCTGTAATAACCTCATCAAAAATTAAAAGAATATTGTGTTTGTCACATATTTCTCTCAATCTCTTAAGGTAACCCTTAGGTGGAACAAGGACCCCAGTTGAACCTGATACTGGTTCAACAATTACTGCTGCAACTGTTGATGGATCATGTAATGCTAAAATCCTCTCAAGATCTTCAGCAAACTCAACACCGTGCTCAGGTTGACCTTTGCTAAATGCGTTTCTTTGAGGATCGTGTGTGTGTCTCATATGGTCAACACCAGCTAGCATTGTCCCAAACATTTTTCTATTTGCAACAATTCCACCTACAGATATACCACCAAAATTAACTCCGTGATACCCTCTTTCTCTACCAATAAGCCTAAATCTTTGCCCTTCACCTTTAGCTCTATGATAAGCTATTGCTGTTTTTAAAGCAGTCTCAACAGATTCTGAACCTGAGTTAGTAAACATAACATGATCGAGACCATCTGGAGCTAGGTTATTTAATCGATTAGCCAATTCAAATGCTTTAGGATGACCCATTTGAAATGTTGGTGCAAAATCAAGTTCTTCAGCTTGGCGTTGAATAGCTTCAACAATTTTTGGTCTCTTGTGACCAGCATTTACGCACCATAGACCAGCTGTACCATCTAAAATTTCTCTTCCTTCAGGAGTTTTATAATGCATCCTATCTGCAGATGCTAATATCCGTGGGTTTTTTTTGAACTGCCTATTAGCAGTAAAAGGCATCCAAAAAGAGCTTAAATCATTAGGAACAATTGTTGAATCAGGCATATAAAAATCCTTGTTAAATTTATTTTATTTTAAATATATAATACTACACCAAATAAGTTATGTAATTACAAAAATTTATTTTGTAAATGCTGGTATAATTTTTTCTCCATAATCAGCGATAACTTTTTCTTCATCACCACTATCAAGGTAAATATTAAATTGAGTAACTCCAGAAGCTTTTAGTTCATTCAATTTATTAATATGGTGTTCCGGTGAACCTAAAACACAAAAACTTTTAACAACATCTTCTGTTATAAAATCTAGATATGGATTGTCACTCTGGCCATGTTTTGAATAATCATAGCCTTTTCTATTTTTAATATATGAAGTTAGACTTTCTGGAACTTCATCTGTATCAGATCCATATTTTTCAACAATGTCTGCAACATGATTACCAACCATTGCAGGAAACCACTTTACTTTTTCAATTGCATCATCCATTGGACCAGTTAAAGCAGGAGCAGCAGACATTACTTTGTAATTGCTCATGTCTCTTCCAGCCTCTTTCCCAGCTTTAACAGCTTGATCAGTTAACCATTTTGTTATTGTTGGCTCTGCAATTTGGAGTATAAGACCGTCTCCAACTCTTCCTGCTGATGAAAGTGCCTTAGGTCCGTAAGCTGCAACCCAAATAGGGAGTTCATAACCATTTGCCCATGGAAATTGGACTGGCTCTGGACATTCGCCGTACTGAGCCTTTTCACCTTTAACAAGCTTTCGAACAACGTCTGCAAATTCTTCTAACCTTGCTAATGGTGAAGGTTTAAGACCCATTACTCTCACAGCGCTATCTCCTCTACCTAAGCCAATATCGAATCTTCCATTTGATTGTTTAGCTAAAGATCCAAATAAAGAAGCTGCTAATGACCAGTCTCTTGTATTTGGATTTGTAACACAAGGTCCAAATCTCATTTTAGTAGTGTGTTCAATACACATAGCCATTGCAACAAAGCTTTCACGCCATAAAATATGACTGTCATAAAACCAACAATATGTAAAACCAGCTTCTTCAGCTTGTCTAACAAGATATTTTGCTCTGTTTGGCTCAACAAAACCTTTAAATGTAATCGCAAATTCCATATTTTAATCCTCTCTATTTTTAAAATTAGTCAGAAGGTGACCAAATTTTTATACCTGCATTAGTAAAAGGTACAGCTTTTGAAACATTTATTCTAATCAAAATTGGAGTAATAGCTTCTATGCACCGAGCAGACAAGATATCACCTGCATTATAAGCAACTGCATTTAGTCCTTTTTTAATCAAATCAATAACTTTTAGTCTTGCATCAAGGTTATTTCCACATACAAGAATATCACAATTTATATTACTCTCAAGATTATTCAATATATGTGCAGAAACATTATGCAGTGCGCCAATAACAAAAACTTCATCACCAACAATTTTTTGAGCCGCTTCAGTTGCAGATCCCTCATCGGGCATATCAACTTTTTTTGGATCTTTTTTGTCAAGAGGAACAACAATATCAATTAAAATTTTACCTTTTAGAATATCTTTTATTTCTTCTAAAGTTTGATTATGCCCTTCCCAAGGCACAGAAAGAATTATAAATTCATTTGATTTTGATATTGCTGTTTTATTATCAAATCCACTAATATTTCTAAAGTTTTCTGGTAAAGCAGAGTTAAGCTCAGAACTTACCTCTTCAGCTCTTTCACGATTTCTAGAACCTAAAATTACTTTATAACCTGATAATGCAAATCTTTTTGCAAGACCTTTGCCTTGAGGGCCCGTTCCTCCTATTATTGTAATACTCATCTAAACATATCCTCTTCTACTTTTCTAAGTAAGTCATTAGAATTACTATTCTCCTGTCTCCAGTTTAGCCCTGATATAATTACTACAGGTGTGTTTGAATTTTTTTTAATTACTAAACCTGATGCTGCTGCAACCTCATCAGCAAATGCTGGTTCTGTTACTTTTAATCTTCTACCAGAAATATCAGATTTCCCTTTTTCGTCAATAGTTGCTGGAACTTTTGATAAACCAATTGCAACATTAACTTGCCCTAATCTCCAAGGTCGTCCAAATGTATCTGTTATAACCACACCTACACTCACATTTAATTTTTGGTAAATGTAATCACCTATTTTACTTGCACTTAAGTCTGGGTTTTTTGGAAGAGTAATAATAGTGTCTATTTCCCCCGTATTAGATTCATCAACAGCAGCATTAGCTGATATGAATCCAAGTTTGTGTTCACAAATAATAACACCCTCGTTTTGGTTTTTGTGCTTAAATATTCTAATGATATTTTTGCTCTCTCTAAGTATAATCTCTACTTTTCTTGGGTCCTTATTTAGTTTGTCAGATATTTTTAATGCTTTTTTAGAGGGCTTAATATCATTAAGTGAATAAATACATCCCTCAGCTTTAGAAACAATTTTTTGAGCAATACAAAGAATATCGCCATTTTTTAATTCTAATTTATTTTCATTAATACAATTTAAAATTATTGCTCCTAATTTATCACCATTTTTAATAATCGGAAATTTATCTAAAGAAACTACTGATATTTTTGAATACATATAATTTATTTAATAATTGAAGGGAAATCTAATTTTGAGATTCTATCCATATTTAAACATGCTTGCTTAAAATCACGCTCTCCGTCAATATCTAAAGTTAAACTATTAAGTTTAATTATTGAAGTTTTAAAGCCTTTTTGATTTGCAATTTTTATATGATTATCAAATGATCTTTTTCCGTAATTAAATTTAATCAAATCTGGAGGTGAAACAAGCATTGCATTTGTTCCTAGATCAATAGAAGGACATATGCGCATTTCATTTTGGATATACGGTGGTGATAAAAATTTTTTTAAATCTTTTATTTTAGGATTCTGCAAATCACTCGGAAATATGCATAATACATCATAATTTTTTTTTGATGCCCATACAGCTGAATTGTTTAAAGCACTTGATAATGATTTGGTTCCTTTGTCAGAGATTATAAAAATATTTTGAATTTTCACCGACTCAAATGATAATTTATTTGAGGTTGTTATTGCGAGATCTATATTGATTTCAGATAAGCTTTTTTTAATAATTTGAATTTTTTCTATCAATTGAAATAATAGGTAATTTGTTAAAAGTTTTCTTTCAGATAAAGATAAAATTTTTTTTAATCTAGTCTTAGTGCGCGAAATATTTTTTAGTGGAATGACTACTATAAGATTAATTTTATTATTGAACATTTTTATTTTATTATCTCTTGTGAAACCTCTAAAATTTTTTTTGATAAATTTAATTTGTCATTTTGATCTTTCATTAAAATATTTGTAAAAAATGTTTTTTTAATGATTGATTTAATTTCTTTATCTAGATGATTATCACTTTTATCAATAAAGAGAAGATCAATAATATCTGAAAATCTTTGAGCAAAACCCACTGCATTTGGATTTTCACCAAGTTCTTCCATCATTTTATTAGCTGGGCCTTTTACCGTTTTATTACCAATAAATGGACTTACAGCAACCTTAGGGGCCTTTGCATTAATAATAGTTTCACGTATTAATGGTATGTCGATTATAGGTCCTAAACTAACAAGTGGGTTTGAAGGAGCTAAGACTATTAAGTCAGCATTTTTTAATGATGAAATACTTTCTTTAGTTGGAACTGCTTTTTCAATTCCATCAAATTTTATTTTAGATATTTTTGGGACACATTTTTCCCTAACAAAATATTGTTGAAAGTTTAACCAACCATTTTCAGTTAACAATTTTGTCTTAATAATATCATTAGTTGGTAAAATTATTTTAGTTTTTAGACCAAAGAATTTTGATATATCATTAGCAATTTCACTTGGACTATCACCTTTTTGTCTTCTCATTGTTCTATAAATATGAAGCCCAAAATCCTTATCACCCAATGTCATCCAAGTTTCTTGATTTAGTTTTGATAACATTGTTAATGAGTTAAATGTTTCATTTCTGAGACCCCATCCTTGATCTCTATTTATTATTTTTGCCAATGAATATGTTAAAGTATCTATGTCAGGAGAAACCCATAATCCATGAAACGTATCATCATCTGCTATATTACCAATTACTGATAAATTAATCTCATTAATGGCGTCAAAACCTTCAGCAAGTTTGGCACCACCAACACCACCAGCAATTAATGTGATATTTTTAAATTTCATGATTTATATTTAATTAATTAGTTTGTTCGAGAAAAAAAAGAGGATTAAAACCATTCCTATCAACTAATGGAGGTATATCAACCGGATTGTGATTTTCAAATACTTCTTTAATTTCGTAAAGGGTATTTCTTCTTGCTGGTATTAAATTTGCGTCTCGTATAATATCTGACAATTCCCTTGCTGTAATTTCTTGACCATTTTTTGCACCAGCTGCTCTTGATATACTTTCATTCATTAGAGTTCCTCCAAGATCATTAACTCCCATCTTTAAAAGTTGTTGAGCTCTTTTAGAACCTAGTTTTGGCCATGAAACTTGAATATTATCAATAAATCCATGCAACAAAATTCTAGAAACTGCGTGCATTTTATCCACTTCTTCATCCGTTGCTCCTTTTCTTACATGGTTTTTATTTTGTTTGTACAAAGGTGAATCTTCATAAACGAATGATAGTGGCACAAGCTCAGTGAATCCGCCAGTCTCCTTTTGAATTTCCCTAAGAAGACATATATGTGAACTCCAATGTTCAGGACTATCTATGTGGCCATACATAATCGTTGCTGAAGATTGCAAACCGACTTCGTGCGCGGTTTTAATAATTTCAACCCATTTTTCAGCACTTAATTTATTTTTTGTTAATTTATTTCTTATTTCTGTATCTAAAATTTCTGCTGCTGTTCCAGGAATTGATCCAAGACCCATTTTCTTTAATTCTGATAGAAAACTTCTGTAAGACATTCTGGTTTTTGACGATCCATACCAAATTTCAAAAGGTGAGAAAGCATGTATATGCATTTCAGGAAGTTTTGATTTAATTGCTCTAACTATATCGAAATAATATTTTCCGTCCATCTTAGGATGAAGACCACCTTGGATACATACTTCACTTGCACCTCTATCCCAAGCCTCTTGTGCTCTAAAAACAATCTCATCTAAATCTAGCCACTCAGAGTTTTTATCTTTCATTCTTTTTGCAAAATTACAAAACCTACAACCCATATGGCAGACATTTGTAAAGTTTATATTTCTATTTACTACAAAAGTAACCTTCCCTTTA
Organism: uncultured Rhodobacterales bacterium; assembly: GCA_964571065.1. Lineage (GTDB taxonomy): Bacteria > Pseudomonadota > Alphaproteobacteria > Puniceispirillales. The sequence goes on from CAZNBI010000041.1 coordinate 9,445, forward strand.
TTAACTCGCCTGCACAACTCGTTTGCTGTATCAAAGATAGCATTTTTATCATCAATATTTTCAGCTTTGAATAATATTGTTCCTTCATTCTCACTAATTTCAACTCCACTTAGTGATTTTAATAAGATGGTTTTTACTAAATTCGATGATTTACTTATTTTAAAGTTTAAGCTCTTGTCATTATCAAAGATTATATTTTGTGTTAATTCGTTCATAATTTCTATATTAAAATTCTAACAAGCTATTCTAGTTTCCATTTTAGAAATTTGCGTTCTAATTTCAGAACTTAGAAAGTTCTTTTTTTCATCTACATATTTAGGGTAAACTGTTAGACGTTCTTTTAGTATATAACCTTTTACACTCATTCTTTTTGATAAAAAATTAATTTCTGGCCATTCCATTTCAGGATTTATAAAATCAATAGTTAGAGGAGATATACCACCCCAATCATTAATTCCTGCATCTAAGTAAGATAAGTGTTCTGAATGCAAATTGGGAGGTGCTTGCAAACTTATTTCTGGAGATAAAATAATTCTAGCAACTGAAATTGTTCTCAATATTTCCTCTATATTAAGAGTTTTATGATTTGACATTTTGATATCAGGCTTAGGTTGAAAGTTTTGGATTATGACTTCTTGAATATTTCCATATTTTTGATGTATTTCATCAATTAAATACAAAGCTTCTAATCTCTCTTCCCAAGTTTCTCCTATACCAATTAAAAGGCCTGTTGTAAAAGGAACATTATACTTTCCTGCTCTTTCTAATGTTCTAATTCTTTGAATTGGAACTTTATCTGGACATGCATAATGAGGTCCATTTTTTTGGTTTAGTCTCTTACTAATTGTTTCCAACATCATCCCCATTGAAGCCGATACGGGTTTCAACTTTTTTATATCATTTTCTGACATTGTCCCTGGATTTACATGAGGTAATAATGAAGAATTTTTTAAAATTAATGAGCAAATGTCAGATAGATAATCTATCATGCTATCATAGCCAAGCATCATTAACATATCTTTAGCTTTTTCATACCTAAGTTCTGGTTTTTCTCCCAAACT
>CAZNBI010000042.1:0-10474 GCA_964571065.1 uncultured Rhodobacterales bacterium
ATTGGACCAAAGAAAGGTGATATTTGCTATGCAACTACAAACAGACAAATGGCTGTTAAAAATATCGCCTCAAATGTTGAAATAATGCTAATTGTAGGATCAGAAAATTCCTCCAATTCACAAAGGCTTGTAGAAGTTGCAAAAAATGAAGGTTGTGTAAATTCATATTTGATATCTGATGTAAACTTTATAAACTGGAATGAAATAAACAACATAAAAAATATTGGACTATCTTCAGGTGCTTCAGCTCCTGAGAGTCTTATAGAAGAAATTCGTGCTGAATTTTCAAAAAGATATAATATAAAAGAGATACAGAACTTGGAAACTACAGAAGATATCTACTTTAAGCTTCCTAAAGCATTAGAAAGCTAAATGGCCGTCTACACAAAAGTTTCAAAAGATGTAATCCAGTCAATTTTAAGTAAATATGATGTTGGTAGATTAATAAAATACGAAGAAATTCTAGAAGGAATTGAAAATTCAAACTTCAAAGTTACTACTACTGATGGGACATTTATCCTTACAATTTATGAGAAAAGAGTAAAAGAAGAAGATCTCCCATATTTTATAAATCTGATGGACCATTTAAGTAGTAATGGTATTAACTGTCCAAAGCCAATTAAAGATAAATCAGGTGAAATTTTTCAGAGCATTTCAAACAAAAAGTCTATATTGGTGACATTTTTATCAGGAAATTCATTAAAGTTTATTAATAAAGGCCATTGTTATGAATTGGGTAAAAATTTGGCAAATTTTCATCTACAAGGATTGAAATTTAAAGGGAAGAGAGAAAATGATCTCAATCACAGATCATGGCTTCAACTTTTCAGAGAAGGAACAGCAAAAAATGATCTTTATAAGAAAAGTTTGTTAAATGAAATAGAACAAATCATTAAAAAAACAGTTGATGATTGGCCAAGTGATCTTGAAAATGGTCATATTCACGCAGACTTATTTCCTAATAATGTCTTTTTTACAAATAATAAACTAAGTGGAATTATAGATTTCTATTTCGCTTGTTACGATATATTAGCTTATGATATCGCTATTTGTATTAATTCTTGGTGCTTTAACGAAAATGGTAAATTTTCTCAATCCAATTTAGAAGCACTTTTGTTAGGATATTCAGAAATAAAAAAATTAGGAGATAATGAAAAGGAAAATCTTTTATTATTAACAAAAGGTGCCGCGATAAGATTTTATCTAACACGTCTTTTTGACTGGTATAACACCCCTTCAGATGCCAATGTCAAAAAGTTAAATCCCAATGAATACTTAGATAAGGTTTTATTTTTCAATAAAATTAATAATTTGGACTTTGTAAAATGGATACAATAACTTTAGTGACTGATGGAGCATGTAGTGGAAACCCCGGACCTGGAGGCTGGTGCGTTATTGTAAAAAAAGATAATGAAATAAAAGAGTTTTTTGGTGGAGAATTAAATACTACTAATAATAAGATGGAGTTAACAGCAGTGATCAAAGGATTTGAAAATATAGATTCATATTCAAATGTTACTGTTAAAACAGACAGCACCTACGTAATCAATGGAATAACAAAATGGCTTGCAAATTGGAAAAAAAAAGGTTGGAGAAATGCTGCAAAGAAACCAGTTGCAAATAAAGAGCTTTGGGAGAAATTAGAGACATTAGTTAGCAATCATAAAGTAAAATGGGAATGGGTTAAGGGTCATTCTGGAGATACAGAAAATGAAAGAGCTGATGAACTTGCTCGCAAAGGTATTCAGGATATAATATAATCTACAATATGTTTTTTAAGACTGTAATAATATTTTCAGCATCAGTTTTTCCATAGTCTCCTCTTTCATCAATTACATAATATTTTATCTGATTATCTATAATTATCATTGCAAATCTTTTCATGCGCATTAGAAGATTTGGTCCAAAATCTTCTTCAATATCCATTTTTTTTGCTAACACTCCACCAATATCACTTATCATCTTTATTTTATTATTTGCTTTGTTAAACTCTCCCCATGCATTAATTACAAATGGATCATTGACTGAAATACAAATTATATCTTCAATACCAAGATCTAAAAACCTTTCATAATTGTTTATAAAACTTGGTAAATGTTTCGCTGAACAAGTCTGAGTAAATGCTCCTGGAACACCAAATACAATTACCTTTTTATTGAAGGTTAATTCACTAAATGAAATTTCAGATACATTTTTATCTGTTTTAATTTTTAATCTACAATCACATATATCTTTTATATCCAACATAATATTCATCTCACTCTTTTACTTGCTTTATTGTTTTTAACAGAGTTTTAACAGTTAAAATTTCTGGTAAGATTATACCCTCGATATTTTTTGGGCCATGCAAAGAATTATATGGAATTCCATATCTTTTATTTTCAGCTAAAAAATTTAAGATATCTTCATTAGGCAAAGTCCAGTCACCTTGAATAATTTTTAAATCTCCATTCTGGATTTTTTCATTAATTTTTTTATTATATATTATAAATTTGTTAATTTTGCATGTAATACACCAATCGGCTGTAATATCAATTAACACTATATTACCTTCTGATGCTAATTTTTGGGCCAATCCTTTTTCCCACAGCAGTGTTGGTCCATTTTCACTATAATAATTTTCAGAAGAATTATTGATACTCACTGATTTAGAAAACATTGAGAGTGTCCATAACGAAGTTAGTAAAAGCAATACACCCAAAACATATTTTAATTTCAGCATCCATTTACCAGTGGATGGCAAAAAATTTATAAACTTTGGATATACAGCAACTAAAATCCATGGGGATGATAATCCAATGCTCATTGTAAAAAATATAATTAGCATAATTAAATAGCTTTCAGAAAATGCAAAAGTGATAGCTGTTCCTACAAAAGGAGCTGAGCATGGGGTTGACATAATAGTAGTAAGAAATCCTCTTAAAAAATCGCCGATAAAGCCTTGATGGTTCTTTGGCATTGAATCTAAAAATATTCTTGGTAATCTAATCTCAAATAAACCAAGCATATTAAATCCAAATAACAAAATGACTAGAGATATTAAAAGCAAAAAAGAAGAATTTTGAAATTGCATTCCCCAGCTTATTGAGTGGCCAAAATGCTTTAAACTAATTAAAGCTATTGCAAGCATAAGAAAACTTGATGTAATACCTAGTGATGTGAAAATAAAAGACTTTCGAATATTGTTTTGTTGAGTTAAATCTCCAGTAATTATTGAACCTAATTTTAAAGAAATTATTGGCAGTACACATGGCATAAAATTTAATAAAAAACCTCCTATAAATGAGATTAATATAAAAATTGTTATTTCTTGAAAAAAAGAAAAATATGAATTTATATTTTGTCTAGTTTGAATAAGTTTTATTTTTTTCTCAAAACTGACACTCTCTGATACAAAAGTTAATTTTATTAAATCTTCATCAAGAATTTTTATATTTTCATTTAATTTAGGAAGTAAAATATTGTTTCCACTTTTTATTGGTTTGCCAAAATTTATTCCTTTTGCATTTTCAACAAAAACATCATAATTATTAATTGGAAACTTTATACGTTCCAATAAAATCCCGTCTTCATTAAGCGCAACTGCACCTATAGAGAACCCTCTTGGGATAATTGGTTTTGGAACAAGAGAAAGGTATTTAGCCCGCTCACGAGTATTTAAATTTGGTGCGTGAGGTTTTTTTGGAATATTAAGCTCAAAGTCTTGCTTAAAAGGTATACATATTTCATTACAAGCCAATAAACTTATTTGTGAAATTAAGTTTATTTCCTGATTAACTGTTTCAGGTATTAAATTAATTGGAAGGATTATTTTTCCCTCATATCCAAAAGTATCTATTCCAAAAGTTGAAAATCTAAATGGCGCAGGCCATAGAATATTAAAATTTTTTAAATTTTGAGACCCATCAAAAGTTATTTCTGTCGGCAAGCCAGAGTCACCAGGGTTTCGCCAATATATTTTCCAACCAGGCGAAGTTACAATTTCTAAAGAAATTGGAATATTATACAAACCTACAACCCCTTGAGTTGCAGAACTTATTCTCATTTTAATTATGTCCTTTTCACCATCACTGTTAATTTTCCAGTCTGTTGAAAAGGCATGTGCTGAAAAATTGATCCCTATTATAATTAAAATATTAAGAATAATTTTAAACAGTATCTTCAAAATGAAAGCCTAACAAAGTGAAATTTAAATTCTTGAAATATAAATTTTGTAATCTACTATATATATAGGAATTTATATATGTCACAATTTTTAGAAGGACAACTTTTAATAGCAACACCAGCAATAACTGATGAAAGATTTCATAAGTCAGTAATTTTTATATGCTCTCATGATAAAAATCATGCAATGGGGCTGGTTTTAAATAAAGTTAACAAAGATGTTAATTTTAAGATTTTTTGTGACCTCATGTCTATTAAAACCTCAGAAAAGGCATTCGATCATAACATTAGAATAGGAGGACCTATGGACACAAATAGAGGTTTTGTTCTTCATTCAGGTGATCATCTCCTGCCAGATACAAAAGTAATAAATAATTCATTTGGTATGACTTCAAGCATTGATATTATAAAGGAAATTGCTAATGGCAATGGCCCAAAATCGTCAATAATAACAGTTGGCTACTCCGGCTGGTACTCAGGCCAATTAGAAACAGAGTTGAAAGAAAATAGCTGGTTCACCCTTCAAGCAACACCAGAGCTAGTTTTTAGTTCTGATTTATCTAATGTTTGGGAAAATTCTCTAAATTCTTTAGGCATAAAACCAAACTTAATATCTAATAATATAGGAAACGCTTAGTTAAATCTTCTATTACTTAAAATAAGATTTTTGATAGAATTAATGCTAGCATCAGAATGAAGAGATCTTTTATCTTTTTCTAACAGATCTTGGGACCCCTCTGGCAACATTGGTTTAATATTAATTGCTTTAACAACAGCCTCAGGAAATTTGCAAGGGTGAGCACATGCAAGTGATATGATTGGTATATCTTTTTCTATTTGATTTTTTTCTCTTACATTGTTAGCTCCAAATGTTCCACAAGCAGTATGGGGGTCAATAATTAATTCTTTCATCTTATATATTCTGTTGATTTCATTTAAAATCTGATTATCGTCTACAAAATATGCCAAAAAAGTTTCCTTAAGTTTTTCTAACTTTTGTAAAGGAACTTCATATTTTCCTTTTGACTTAAAAAGTTCAAGATTATTTTTTACTTCTAGAACATCTCTATCAAGCAATTCGAAGAGAAGTCTCTCAAAATTACTTGAAACCTGTATATCCATTGATGGACTCAAGGATGGCAATACTTTTTTTCTTTCCATAATGCCTGAGTCAAAGAAACGAGTGAGAATATTATTTTTATTTGAAGCACAAATAAGTTTATGTATGGGTAATCCCATTTTTAGCGCACACCATCCTGCGTAAATATTTCCAAAATTTCCAGTCGGAACAGAAAAAGAAACTGGTCTTTGTGGTGATCCCAATTTAAATGCTGAATAAAAGTAGTAAACTATTTGTGGAACCACTCTCACCCAATTTATAGAATTTACTGCTGATAGATTAACTCTTTCCTTAAATGACATATCCTCAAACAAATCTTTCACAATCTGTTGGCAATCATCAAAATCTCCATCAACTTGAACTGCATGAGCACCTTCATTTATAATTGATGTCATTTGAGCTTCTTGAATAGGGGATACTCTTGACTTTGGAAATAATATGAAAATATCTAAATTATCTTTACCGGCAAATGCTTTTAAAGCAGCAGAGCCTGTATCACCGCTGGTAGCCCCTAGTATTAAAGAATTTTGTTTATTGCTACTTAAAATTCTCTCAAAATCATTTGCCAAAAATTGCATTGCATAATCTTTAAAAGCCCATGTAGGTCCGTGAAAGAGTTCTAAGATATAATTATTTGAACCTATGTCTTTTAATGGTGCGATATCCTTGCCATTGAAATTCTTATATGTCTTTTTGCAAATCTCTAATAAATCATTGTAATTAATGCTTTTACTTGAAAATTGATTAATAATAACTGCAGCTAACTCGGTATATTCTAAATTAGACATTTTTTTTAATTCATCATTAGTGAAAACAGGCAGCTCATTTGGAACAAACAAGCCACCATCTCTAGCAAGTCCTTGTAACAAAACTTCGTTATAAGAAAGATTTTGCTGTAATCCTCTTGTAGATGAATATTTCATAAAGATTTTTTATTTAATTAAAGTTTTTTTTGTATATTAAAGAAAAAAACATGAGATTAAAATATAATTAATAATTCTAATTAATTTTTAACAAACCATTCTGACGATGCCATGAAAAATATACTACCAATAAGCCTAAAGCAATTCCATACCAAGTTATAGCATACTGTAAATGATTATTAGGAATTGTAATTTTTCCATTTGCAGGCATTGGTATCTTTAATTTTTCATCAATATTTAGTTCATCAATGTAAAATCCAGCTTCAGCATTGATTTTTAAAAAATTATTAATTTCATCTGGCTTAATAGTAAACCAAAATCCATTTTCCGGCTCATTTTCAGGCACAAAGTAACCCTTTCTTTGTGGCATTCTTATTAAGCCAGTAAGAGATGTTTTGCCTTCTATTAGACTAAATTCTCTTTTACTTTTATCAATATACTTTTTTGGAACCCAACCTCTATTTATATATATGATTTTTTGGTTTTCTAAAATAAAAGGTGTAACTATATGATAACCAGCGTTGCCTTCGTAAGTTTTACCAATCAAATTAATTTCATTTTTGTGATCAAATTCACCTTTAATAAAAACTCTTCTATATTTGAACTCTAACTCACTATCAAACAAATCAGCTATTGAAACTGGTGGCATCTCAAAATTACTATTATAATTGGCTATAAGATCATTTTTCCATTCAAGTCTATATACTTGCCATGTGCCAAGCATTAGTAGAATAATAAAAGATGGTATAGAAAAAATGGTAAGCCATTTAGACGGCTTGAAATATATATTCAATTTTATAAACCTAAAAACTGGATGTTTGTTATATCAAAATTTTAATTTAATTAATTTAACTGATACTTTTGGTTATTTTTAATTCTTAACTACCCCACATGTAAATACATATAAACAAAAATAACCACACTACATCAACAAAATGCCAGTACCATGCTGCGGCTTCAAAACCAAAATGTTGCTTGCTTGTAAAATGACCTAAATAACCTCTTAGCAAACAAACAGCAAGGAATATCGTTCCAACGATCACATGAAAACCGTGAAAGCCAGTAGCCATAAAAAATACCGATGGATAAATTCCGTCTGTAAAGCCAAAAGGTGCATGCATATATTCAAGTGCTTGTAAAAATGTAAAAAATATTCCAAGTAAAACGGTGATTAATAATGCAAGAAGAAAATCTGATCTGTCATCTTCAATCAATGCATGGTGTGCCCATGTAACTGTACTTCCTGACAATAATAAAATTAAAGTATTGATAAGAGGCAAGTCAAAGGGGTTAAATGTTTGAATGCCTTCTGGTGGCCATTCACCTCCTACAGGGAAAAGAGATGCTGAAAAAAAGGCCCAAAAGAAAGCTACAAAGAACATTACTTCTGAAGCAATAAATAACATCATTCCATATCTTAATCCTATTTGAACAATTGGACTATGATGCCCCTGAAATTCACCTTCCCTTACTATATCTCTCCACCAATAAAACATTGTTAATAAAACTAAACCAAAGCCAATTAAACAAGTTATTCCACCAAATGGATAGTTATGCATATACATAGCTCCACCAAGCACTAAAACAAATCCAGCAGCCGCACCAACAGCAGGCCATGGACTTGGTTCAACTAAATGATAAGAATGATTATTGCTGCTCATGATTTCTCCATCATTATTATTTATAACTCATTTTTATTTACCTTTGATTGATCCAAAGATTCCATAAAAGTGTAAGATAGTGTTATTTCATTTATTTCATTAACATATTCATCTTGAAATATCTCAGGGTCAATAAAAAAAGTAACTGGCATATCCATGCTTTCGCCAGGTTTCAAAAGCTGCTCAACAAAACAAAAACAGTCAATTTTCATAAAATATTGACCCGCTTTAGAAGGAGTAACATTAAAGGTAGCAGTTCCTATTATAGGTTTGTCACTTAAATTTTTAGCAAAATAGTAAATTGTTTTTTCTTCACCAGCAGATATATTCACAACTTTAGTTTGTGCATAAAAATCCCAATTTAGTGAAGTTTTCACATTTGATTCAAAGCGTATATTTATGTCAGGATGAGATGCGTTTCCAGGGGCTGAAACAGCAGTTTGTGTGGTACCACCAAATCCGGTAACCCTGCAAAAAACATCATAAAGAGGAACGGCTGCAAATGAGAGAGAAAGCATAAAAAGGCCAATAAAACTTATAAAAAAAATAACTTTTTTATTTTGATTTCTCAAAATATTATTTTTTTGAATTATGCTCACTCAATTCACCATTCTGAAAATAGTCATCAAATAAAATGTTAAACATACTAAAAGGATTATTATTAAAAAAAACCAATTGCTGTTCCTTTTAACTTTTCTTAATTCTTCACCTGTCTTAGGTATCAATCTGTTTTTCATATAGTCGGACCAAAAAAGTATTTATCAAATACCAAAAAAGCAAAAATTCCAAACAAGTAAAGGATTGAATAAACAAATAATGGAATTTCTAATTTTTTATTAGGAAATATCATTATTCCAACAGAAAAACTAATAAATATCAAATTCAAAAAGATTGCGCTTAATAAATATAAAATTCCTGCAAGTTCTAAATAATAAGGTGAAATTGAAAATAACAGTACAAGTATAGAATAGCATAAAATTTGTTTTTTCGTTGATATTTTGCCAACAACATTAGGCATCATTGGTATACGTGCTCTTTGATAATCCTCTGACTTTACGAGTGCAAGTGCCCAGAAATGTGGTGGGGTCCATAAAAAAATTATCATAAACATGATAATTGGAAATAAACTTATATTTCCAGTCATTGAAACCCAGCCAATTACTGGAGGTAAAGAACCAGCTGCACCACCTATAACAATATTCTGCGGTGTTTTTCTTTTAAGAATAATTGAATAAATTACAGAATAAAAAATTATTGTAAACAAAAGCAAGGATGCTGCAAACCAGTTTGAAGCTAATCCAAGCATTATTATGGATATTAGGGCAACAACTAATGAGAATGTAATTGCTTCAGCTGGGTCAACTCTACCAGATGGAATAGGTCTTTCTTTAGTTCGCAACATGACACTGTCAACATCTTGATCTATCCATTGATTCATTGCACCAGCAGAACCTGCACCTAAAGCAATTGCCACAATTGAAAAAAAACTTAATACTGGGTGTATGTGATTCGGAGCAAGATACATTCCAACTAGGGTTGTAAAAATTACCAAAGACATGACTTTTGGTTTCATCAATTCTAAATAATCAAATATAGATGGATTATATAGTAAATCGCTTTGTTCTTTTGATGTTAGATTTATAGAATTCATGCAAAATTTATCTCATAATTAAGCTATTTAATTTTTGGAAGCTCATCGAACGTATGAAAAGGTGGTGGCGATGTTGTTAACCATTCAATAGTTTTACCACCATCACCCCACGGACTATTTTCAGCTTTTCGCCTTGAATTAAATGCCTCTATAATAACTATGAAAAAAATAACAACACCGACCACACTTATAAGTGATCCAAAAGATGCTACCATATTCCAGCCTGCAAATGCGTCAGGATAATCGACATACCTTCTTGGCATTCCAGCTAGTCCAAGAAAATGCATTGGGAAAAATGTTAAATTTACACCCACAAATGTTACCCAAAAGTGAATTTGTCCTAATTTTTCATTGTATTCGCAACCAGTCATTTTAGGAAACCAATAATAAAATCCTGCGAATAATGCAAATATAGCTCCAAGAGATAAAACATAATGAAAATGTGCAACGACATAATATGTATTATGTAAAACTACATCTAACCCCGCATTCGATAATACAACACCTGTAACACCACCAACTGTGAAAAGAAATATAAAACCTAAAGCCCACAATAAAGGGGTTTTAAAAGTAATTGAGCCACCCCACATAGTTGCTATCCAGCTAAAAATTTTTATTCCAGTTGGTACAGCGATTACCATTGTTGCTGCCGTAAAATATGCTCTAGTATTTACGTCAAGACCAACAGTATACATATGATGCGCCCACACCACAAATCCAACTACACCAATTGAAACCATAGCGTATGCCATGCCCAAATATCCAAATACAGGCTTTTTGCTAAATGTTGAGATAATTTCACTAACTATCCCAAAAGCGGGAAGTATCATTATATAAACCTCTGGATGACCAAAAAACCAAAACAGATGAAGGAAAAGTATAGGATCTCCACCACCTTCTGGAATAAAAAAAGCAGTGCCAAAGTTTCTATCGGTTAAAAGCATAGTTATTGCAC
>CAZNBI010000043.1:0-5103 GCA_964571065.1 uncultured Rhodobacterales bacterium
AACAAAGTATAAAAATTCTATAAATGAAAATTTATTGAAAATGAAATAGACTAGACGTTTCTAGTTCTCTTTCGCCTCCTTTTTTTGTTTTGGTTTTCTCTTTCACTAAGGTCTAATGCTTCTGGCATTTTAATTTGTGAAGAAAGTATAGGATATGGGTTTGTTTTATGTGGAAATGCCATAGCTTCAACAAAATGATCTTGGAATTTTGGTTCAACCGCAGTTTCGATTTTCTCAATTTTTTTAACTAGAGTTTCAATCTCTTTTCTTTTTTCCCTTGATAAAAGTGCTAATCTTGCACCAGCTCCAGCAGAATTTCCAACTGATTTTACTGAAGCAAAATTACAATCTGGCACCATACCTAATATCATTGCATATTTTGGCTCTATGTGGCTGCCAAATGCCCCTGCAAGCATAACTTTATCAACTTGTTGAATATTCATTTTATCCATCAAAAGTTTAAAGCCAGCATGCAATGCGGCTTTAGCTAGTTGAATAGCTCTGACATCATTTTGTGTAATAATCACCTTTTCAGATAGCCTATAACTATATGTTCTTCCATTCTTTTCTATTCTTTTACTTTTAGAGTTTAAACTACCGTTGATAATACCATCACTTGATAAAATACCAGTAATATACATTTCCCCTAAAACCTCTATTATTCCCGAACCACATATACCTGTAATTTCTAGATTAGAATATTTACCTTTCAGACTTTCATCATCAATCCAACCCTCAGTACCAATCACTGCATAACAAGGTTCTAAAGTATCTTTATCTATTCTTACTCTCTCTATCGCACCTGGAGCAGCCCTTTGACCACATGTTATTTGTGCTCCCTCAAAAGCAGGCCCAGTCGGTGATGAGGCAGCTAATGTTCTTTTAGAGTTACCTAAAATGATTTCTGCATTTGTACCAACATCAATTATCAATGAGTAAAAATCATTTTTATATGGTTCCTCAGCTAGAGTAGCTGCAGCTGCATCTGCACCAACATGACCTGCAATACACGGCAATCCATATAATCTTGTTCCAGAATTTAAATTGATGTTAATTTCTTTAGATAGACATTCGAAAGAACTGTCTGTTGTTAACGCAAAAGGAGCACCGCCAAGTTCTGTTGGATTAATTCCAAGTAAAAGATGATGCATCACGGGATTTCCAACAAAAGCAATCTCAAGTATGTCTTTGTAGTCAATAGAAGCATCTTTAGCTGCATTTTTTATTAAATGCTCTACTCCCTCTTGAACAATCTTAGATAGTTCAAGCTCTCCACCTTTATTCATCATAACATATGAAACTCTACTCATTAGATCTTCACCAAATCTTATTTGAGGATTCATTCCACCAGATGATGATATTGTTGTTCCTGAATGCAAGTCTACGAGATGAACTGAAATTGTTGTAGAGCCAACATCTACTGCAGCTCCATAAACTTTTTCTTTTAAACCTGGCCAAATTGCAATAATTCTATTTCCATCTCTAACCGCTACAGTAACTTTCCAATTGCCTTCTCGTAGTACTGTTTGAATAATTTGATGAATATTTAAATCAGCTGTAATATTTTCGTTTTTTTTAAAACCCCATTGTACTTTTAAAGCTTCAACAATTCTTTCAAAATCACCTGAGGGGACATGCATATCAGGTTCACTTACTTCTAAATAATATAAATTTACAACCGGATCGATTGTAATATCTCTATCATCTAAAGCCTTTCTTACAACTTGCCGGTGAACTTGACTTTCCGGGGGAACATCAATAACAACATCATTTAAGATTTTTGCTTGGCATGATAATCTTCTAGAAGAACTTAATTTTCTTTTATTTGCATACCTTTGTTCAGTTTCATTGCGTTCAGTTAAATTCTCAAGCTTACTTGAGATACCAAATTTAGCAAACTCACCTTGTGAGACTTCAATTTGGCAACGTCCACACATCGCTCTTCCACCACAAACTGAATCAATATCTACCCCATAATTTCTTGCTATTTCAAGAACAGTTTTATTTTTGTCAACTAACCCCTGCTTTCCTGAAGGAGAGAAAAAAACCTTTACTTTATTATCATGATCCTTGTGATTAAGTTTTTGATCTTTCATAAATTTATTGTTTATCTTCTGCGTCTTCTAGGTCTTGTTCTGTTATTCGATCCTTCATTATCAGGTTGTGGTTCTCTAAAAGTATTAATCCACCTTCTACACTCAGGATCAACCCCCATCATAACATCAGCACCTTTGATAGCTGTAACTTCTTCACTATGTAACGGGTTCATAATAGCCGATGTCATCCCAGCACCCATTGCCATTGAAAGAAAAGCTGAATTTAATCCATGTCTGTTTGGCAGACCAAATGATATGTTTGAGGCACCACAGGTAGTATTAACTTTTAATTCATTCCTTAATCTTTGTATTAACTGAAACACGCCTATACCAGCCGAATTAATTGCTCCAACAGGCATCACAAGAGGATCAACAACTACATCCTCCCTTTTAATCCCGAAGTCTTCAGCTCTTTCAACTATCTTTTTGGCAACTTCATATCTCACATTTGGATCCTCTGAAATACCAGTTTCATCATTAGAAATAGCAACTACAGCTGCATCATATTTTTTTACTAATGGTAGTACAACTTCAAGTCTTTCTTCTTCACCAGTTACAGAATTTACTAATGGCCTTCCTTTATACACAGCTAAGCCTGCCTCTAAGGCTTCAACTATTGAGCTATCAATTGAAATTGGCACATCCACAACTTCTTGAACCAATTGTATACTTTTTGCTAAAATTCCAGGCTCATCAGCTAATGGAATACCAGCATTTACATCTAGCATATGAGCACCAGCTTTTACTTGAGCTTCAGCATCAGAAATAACTCTTGAATAATCTCCCTTTTTCATCTCTTCTGCCATAAGTTTACGGCCTGTAGGGTTTATTCTTTCACCAATTATACAAAAAGGTTGATCAAAGCCAATAATAACTTCTTTTTTATCTGATGAAACTACAGTTTTTGACATAAATAACCTCTAAAATTTTAACTTTCGTGAATAGAAAAACCACAATTTGAATTCAAGGTAAAATTACCTCTTTCTAGAGCTTTTGCCCATTCAGCAGTTTTTTTAAAGCCCCCAAACGGATAAAAGTGTAAATTGTTTATTAAACAATTTCTATTATTGTGAATACCTTTTGAAAGATCGAAAATGAATTTGTCTGGTGCTTGCACAAAAAATAGTTTGGAAATATTTTTTGCTTGTTTTGCAATTATTCTCATTGAAGCACCAACACCAGATGATTGAGCAAACTGAAAAAGTGTCTTAATCGTTGCGGGGCCAGGAATACCAACTCTAATAGGTACATTTATGCCATTTTCTCTGACAAATTTTTCCCATGATAATACAATTTCAGCATCAAATAAAAATTGTGTCTCTATGTAAATGGGAATTTTATTTTTTTTAGACCATTCATATTTTCGTTTTAGTGAGTCCAGTATTACATTATTTTCTATATCAGGACTGCCCTCCGGGTGACCTGCAACACCTATGTTTTTTATATTATAATTTTGAAGCACCCCTGTTTCAAGAATTTGCATAGTTTCATGAAAGTCACCAACTGGCTTTTTGCCACTTCCAGCAATAACTAAGACTTCCGTTACATTACAAGTTTCAGATAAGTTTTTAATGAAATAGTCTAATTCCTTTACATCTCTAATTGCTCTTGCTGAAACATGCGGAACAGGGTTCATTCCACTTTCAAAGAGTTTTTTTGATGTCTCTATTGTTTCAGAAATATGAGTATTAGGTAAAAAAGTTACATTTACTGTAGTATTTTTTTCAAGAATAGTTGAAAAATCTTCAATTTTTTTTGAAGCATTTGGCGTTATCTCAATAGACCAATTTTTAGCTGCTTTTAATATTAATTTTTCAGGATTTTCAGTGAGCATATTTTTACCAAACAAAATCAATTCATGAAGTAAATTTGTATATTTTAATGTTCTATAGACGACAAATTAATATTAAAATTCGACTAGTCAATTTTTAATTAATATTGTTAATATTTTTTTCAAATCCACCATTGGCTATAAGCTCTTTTAATCTATCATTAGTATATTTTGTCTCAAGTTCACTTTTCAATTTTCCAGCCTCAAATTCTAAGTTATCAGAAATTACAGTTGGCTCGGAACGTCTCCAATCACTTAAATAATCATCTGAACCATCAGCACCACTTTTCATGGCAGCCGCATCAATGGCAATTGAAAATTTTTTATCTAATTCAAATTTAGCTTGCTTTCTACTTCTTCCTCGCCCTTGCTCTGCAATTACTTGCGCAGGAATATCTCTCCAATATAAAATAATTACATTAGCCATTATTTATATTTTTCTTGAAAATTTTTTTATGCGACTTGATTAGATGATTTAGTCTCATCAACAAGCCTTTTAGCAGTTTCTACAGCTACAGCTGCATCTCTACAATACGCATCTGCACCTACACTTTCAGCAAACTCTTCGTTTAATGGAGCGCCACCAACTAAAATTATGTAATCGTCTCTTATTCCTTTTTCTATCATGGTGTCAATTACCACTTTCATGTATGGCATTGTTGTAGTCAATAAAGCTGACATACCTAAAATATTAGGTTTATGTTTATCAAGAGCTTCTAGATAGTTTTCTACAGGGTTATTAATTCCAATATCAATTACTTCAAAACCTGCACCTTCCATCATCATAGAGACTAAATTTTTACCAATATCGTGAATATCTCCTTTAACAGTTCCAATAACCATTTTACCAACTTGTGGTGCTCCTGTCTCTGCTAAAAGGGGCCTTAAAATCTTCATTCCCGCTTTCATCGCATTAGCCGCCATTAAGACTTCAGGTACAAAAAGTATACCATCTCTAAAATCTATACCTACAATTGTCATTCCAGCGACAAGTGCCTCTGTAAGAACTTTGTATGGCGTCCACCCTCTTTCAAGAAGAATTTCTACACCTTCAACAACTTCTTCCTGCAAACCATCATATAAATCATCATGCATCTGCTGAACAAGTTCTTCATCATTCAATTCAGATAGTATTATTTCATCATCAAATTCTTCGTCGGACATAAGATTTACTCA
>CAZNBI010000043.1:5203-10230 GCA_964571065.1 uncultured Rhodobacterales bacterium
ACAGAAAAAATTGCAAAGATTATTGATAAAATTGGTATCCCAAAAGCTTTAAATGAAACCCAGTCATCAGTAGTCATATTTCTCCAAGCTATTTCATTGGCTAGAGCCATTGAAACAAACATTAAAATCCATAATCTAGTGAGAACCTGCCAACCAGTTGATGAAAGATCAAGTCCAGTTGACATTATACTTTTAAGAGGGTTGTAACGAAGAAAATCAGCTATTAAAAGACCAATAGCTATAAGTAAACTAACTACAGTAGGCTTAATTTTTATAAATAAAAAAACACCAATATCATTTGTATTTTGTAAAGCAACATCTCTATCAAAAATTAATGTTAGAAGACCAAAAAAAACTACTGCAATACAACCAAATAAGGCCATTAATGGAATTTTCTTATCAAGAATCCAGGAAGCAGAAATGGATATTAGTGTTGACACAACTAAAATACCTGTGCCCCATAAAATCCCAAAAAAATAATTTCCTATGAAAAAAAGTATTAGAGGGCCTAATTCCAGAATTTGTTTTCTGATTTGATTTTCTTGATTTAAATTTGTTTTTTCCATTTATATTCCTTCTATCTTTCCTATTGTTTAGGCAGCAAGCTTATTTCTTAATAAAATTAATTTTTCTATTTTTTCGACAATATCTGTAATTTCTGATGGATCTTGATTTTGGAAAGCTATTTTGTTTAATTTTTGTCTAAATAATCTCGCTCCATGTAAACCTCCATAAAGTCCAAGCATATGCCTTGTCATATGATTTAATTTAAAATTAGGATTTTTTATTCTACAGCTTTTTATGTACTTAATTGTTTTCTTAACTACTTCCACCCTAATTTGACTCAAATCTTCATCTCTTCTAAGGAAAAAATTGTCTAACAATCTAATAAATAAAGGGGATTTATAAGCTTCTCTTCCAATCATAACACCATCAGCCCACTCTAAAAGATTTTCTGCCTTTTCAACTGAATTAATCCCACCATTTACTATTATTTTAATTTGATTATTCAACCTTTCTTTGAGCAATCTAACTCTTTCATAATTTAGAGGAGGAACATCCCTATTCTGTTTTGGATTAAGTCCTTTTAAGTAAGCTTTCCTTGCGTGAATTATTACTTTAGAAATTTTAGTCTCAATAATTGTATCTATAAATTCATCCAATCCAGATATTTCATCCAT
Organism: uncultured Rhodobacterales bacterium; assembly: GCA_964571065.1. Classification (GTDB taxonomy): domain Bacteria; phylum Pseudomonadota; class Alphaproteobacteria; order Puniceispirillales. The sequence goes on from CAZNBI010000043.1 coordinate 6,385, forward strand.
TTCATCTACACCAATTCTGCATTTCACCGAAATTGGAATTTTTGTTACCTTAATCATTGCTTGTAAACAGTCTTTAACCAAGCCTGGTTCAAACATAAGGCAAGCACCAAATCGACCTTTTTTAACCTTTGGAGAAGGACAACCTACATTCAAATTAATTTCATCATAGCCAAATTCTTCACAAATCTTAGCAGCCTTTGAAAGAATCTCTGGATCTGAACCTCCTATTTGAACTGCAACAGGATGTTCAGCTTTATCGAAACGAAGTAACTTTCCTGTATTACCGTATACTATAGCATTTGCGGGCAACATTTCAGTATATAACAAAAAATTTTTTGAAAATTGTCGATGAAAAAACCTACAATGAGTGTCTGTCCACTTCATCATTGGGGCAATGCTTAATTCTTTTTCAAAGGAATTTTTCATATAAATTTATTTTATATAATTACACCACTCATTTATCAAAAATATTTTAGTTTTAATATAAATTTTAATATAAAATTAATAATTTAATTAAATTTATAAATTATAACTTTGCAATATTTCACCATAATTGATAAAAGAATTTTGTAATTTAGTCGCGGCTGTGGTGAAATTGGTAGACACGCCAGATTTAGGTTCTGGTGGCGCAAGCCGTGGGGGTTCAAGTCCCTCCAGCCGCACCATTTTCAGGAAAAAGTATGAAAACAAAAAGTAATTTAAAGCAAGCCTTAGAAAATAAAAGATTTGTTATAACTGCCGAAACGTCTCCACCTGATGCTGCTGATGCAGAAAGTGTTTTGAAAAGAGCAGGATGTTTGAAAAATGTTGTTGATGCAGTAAATGTAACAGATGGAGCTGGTGCAAAACCTCATATGTCAGCATTAGCTACAGCTGCAATACTCGCTCAGAATGGTATTGAACCTGTTCTTCAATTTACTACTAGAGATCGAAATAGAATTGCCATTCAGGGTGATTTAATTGGAGGATGGGCTTTAGGCATACCAAACATTCTGTGCCTTTATGGTGATGATATTACTATAGGTGATCAGCCGGACTCAAAAAAAGTTCATGATATAGATAGCAAGCAATTAATGGAAACAGCAAAAATCATGAAGAATGAAGGAACTTTTCCAACTGGAAGAAAGATTGATCCAAAACCAGAATTATTTATTGGTGCTGCTGACCTACCTAGAAGGCCAGAGAAGGACTTTAATGCCTCTGGTTTGTTAGCAAAAATTTCAGCTGGTGCAGACTTTTTTCAAACCCAATTTGCATTTGATATAAATGCTTTAAAAGAATATATGAAAGTTATAAATGACGCTGGAGTGACAGAAAAGGCATACTATATTGTTGGCCTAGGACCTTTAGCTTCTGCAAAAAGTGCGAAATGGATGGACGCAAATCTATTTGGCGTTAATATTCCTGAGGCTGTTATTAAAAGAATAGAGGGTGCTGACAACGAAAAACTCGAAGGTCAAAAAATTTGTATTGAGTTGTTAGAACAGTTTAAAGAAATTGATGGTATTCATGGAGCTCATTTAATGGGACCAAGACAAGAACAAAGTATAGCTGATCTTGTCTCAAATGCCGGTTTAGGTGTTGCTAATTAGTTTATTTATTTTCCCGTTCATGCTTTAAGATTTCAGTTATTGACTCTACATGTTCCTCTGATAGGTTCAGTTTTTTTCTAAGCTCTTCTATATGCTTTTCTTCTTCTTCTGAAATTACTCCATCACTTAGAGCTTCAGCTATTTCTGCTTCAACAATTTGTTTTCTCCTCGACATCTGACTTGAAAATCCTGATGCTACAATACCAGTAAGTAAAGCTACTGACATAACTCCCATTACGGCGGTAATTGCACCAAAAACTTGGCCTAATGGGGTAATTGGTGATACATCGCCGTAACCGACAGTTGTTAGAGTAATAATTGACCACCACATGGTTTGAGGGATAGAACTAAAGTATTCTGGCTGAACTTTATTTTCAGCCAAATAAAGCATAGCGCTGGACAAAAATATTGCAATTAAAAATAGATATAAAGCTGCACCTAGCGATCTTCTCTCTTCATATACAGTTGTTATCAAATCTTCCAATGCAGATGAGTAATGCGACATTTTCAATAACCTTGCCATCCTTAAAACTCTGAGCCAGCGAAGATCAAGACCACCTGCGAATAATGGAAGCAAACTAGGCAAAATAGCAAGTAAGTCAATTATTCCAGTAAAACTAAAAATATATCTTAATCTTCTCCCTAAAGCTGTTTTTGAAGGAGATTGAGAATTTATAGATTGAACCCAAATTCTCAAAATATATTCAATCGAAAATACTATTACTGAAAAATATTCAAAGTAAATAAAATAAATTCGATATTTATTATTAATAGATTCTACAGACTCTAAACTTACAGCTGCTAAGTTTGCTAAAATAAGTGTTGTTAATGAAATATCAAATATTCGACTAGCAGTATCGCCATATCTTGCTTTATTTAAAATTTCAAAAGTTCTTTGTTTATTCAACATTTAAATTTCCTCAAGAGGATTCCAGAAAGTATCAGTTTCCAATTCTAAAACCCAAAGGTCTGGGTCAATTGCTCTTTCCTTTGAAATCTTGTCATTAACAATATTTTCTTCTATCCAATTATCAACATCTTTAAACAAAGAGGTCCACTTATAATTCCCTTCATGTGTGAGTGACTTTCCTAACAAGCAAGACATAGAATCATTTCTTCTTAGTTTGATTAAAATAGATCCATTATCTTTATCACCTTTATGAACTATTGTTGCAATTTTATCATTTGCTGAAGAGGCCCTAATTGCAGATTTAATTTTTAGATAAGATTTTAATTCTGACATGTTATTCTAAAAATCTGTGCATCTACCATTTTTTTCCCAATCACCATATCTTGTAGGTTCAGGCCCTTTAACTCCCCCAATTTCTTTGTCTTTAGAGTGATTGTTCTTTTTTGTTTCTTTAGTTTTTAATTTAAGCTTTTTTTCTTTTGATGCATTATATTTATTAGCTTTCATATAACGTTCCTAATTATATTGATAATTTGATTATCATCTATTATACAACATTTTCAACTTTTTTAAATTTTGACTTGTTTTGCAAAATAAACATATTACTCCAGCAAGAAGAACTTCATTAGAATTACTTAATAAAATTCTTGTAAGCAATGAACCATTTGAAAAAATTATTCTTTCTTCAAAAAAATTTTTAAGCTTAGACGATAAAGACAAAAGATTTACCCGACTTATTATTACAACGGTCTTAAGAAAGTTTGGTCAAATCGATTTTATAATGAACCAATTTATTAAAAAAGGATCTATAAAAAAAAATAATCTAAAAAACATAATTAGGATTGGGATAGCTGAACTAATATTTATAAAGTCAGCTAGGTACGCTGCAATTAATGAAGCAGTTGAAACTACAAAGATAAATTATTCTAATAGACTTTCAAAATTTACAAATGCAGTTTTAAGAAATATAGACAGAGATAAAGAAAAACTTTCTTCAATGATAACAGATGAAATGAATTATCCTTCATGGCTAATTGAAGATTGGAAACAAACTTGGGGCACAAAACAAACTAAAGAAATTATAAATTATTTTCAAAAAGAACCCTACCTTGACATTTCAGTTGCGGGTGACCCTCAAGAAATGGAAAAGGTGGTTAAAGGAAAAATTATTTATAATAAAACATTAAGAATTGATGAGATTATTAACCCTTCCAAGCTGCCATTTTATCAAACAGAAAATAGTAATTATCATTGGTGGGTTCAGGATGTAGCGGCTTCAATACCAGCACAACTTTTGATTAATTCAGACAAAATCAAAATAGTTGACTTATGTGCTGCGCCTGG
>CAZNBI010000044.1:0-10027 GCA_964571065.1 uncultured Rhodobacterales bacterium
ATTTTCAGTGAAATTGGAACATTTTTTAGTCTTAGAGACATTAACCCTATAGTGGGCAGTTTTGAGGGTTCCCTTCTAGCGTATTCTTTAGGTATTAGTAATTGGCATAGAAAAAATTCATTTTGCTGTAACTGCGGTCATAAAACTATAATAACTAAAGCAGGTCATCAAAGAAATTGTTTAAACGAGCAATGTCTGAATATTCATTTTCCTAGAACTGACCCAGCAGTAATAATGCTCATTTATAATAATGATAAAATTTTGCTTGGGAGACAAAAAGTTTGGCCTTCTGGAATGTATTCTACCCTTGCTGGTTTTGTTGAAACTGGAGAGACAATAGAGAATGCAGTAAGACGAGAAGTTTTTGAAGAGGCTGGAATTAAGATAAAAAATATTCAATATCATTCATCACAGCCTTGGCCTTTTCCAGCATCTATAATGCTAGGTTTTTATGCGGAAGCGTCTTCTACAAAGATTAAATTAGATGAAAATGAAGTTGAAGATGTACAATGGTTTTCTAGGAAAGAAGTTATTAATTTCAGCCGTCAGAATAAATTTCTGCCAAGAAAAATATCAATCGCCCGAAGACTTATTGATGATTGGATCAATGAAGAATAACAAATATTTAAATTTTCGATTAAAAATTTGGGTGATTATGGATGGCAATTTATTATATACAACTGAGTAAGGAGAATAGTTGCCACCCATAATCAAAGCAGGTGGTAAGACTGCTTTAAGTAGTATATTAATATATAGTACTATATCAGTACTATATATTAATATATATTATACTTGCAAGCCAATTATAGAAATTAAATATGAAAAGTACCTTCTGATACTAAAACACATTTCCCGGAAATAGAAGTTTTGATGACCTCTCCTTTTTCCTTTATAACACTAACATTAATGTAACTGGGACGTCCTATACTTTCACCTTGATGTATTTCAAAATTAATTTTTCCAGTTGGCATATTATTTCTAGATGCAAGCAAAGCACCAAGTGCACCACAAGCACTTCCAGTTGCTGCATCCTCAACGATACCAGAAAGAGGCGCAAAAACTCTTGCAACAATATTTTTCCCAACGTTGTTAGTAAATATCATTAATGAAAAAAAATCATCACCATAAGAGTAATCCTTATCAGCTTCCTCAAAAGCAGAAATATTACATCGAGCCTTTTTTAAAATCTCATAGCTCTCAACTTCAGCAATAACAAAATCAAGGCCAACACCTGCAACTACAGGAGGATCAGCAGCGACTAAAAACTTCTCATCTATTTCAATACAACGCGAAATTACAGAACTTGGAATTGAAATTGATGTATTAAACTTACTGGGCGCTTCTATTTCAGCTCCTATGACATTCTGTCCAGCATATTGTGGTGAAACGTAAACCAGTCCAGCAAGTTCCTCAAAAATCATTTTTTCTTTTGAATAGTACCCTTGAATAAATTGTGGGTGTTGAATAAGAAAATAACCTGCTCCTACATTGGGGTGACCAGCAAATGGCAATTCATTTTTAGGGGTAAAAATTTTTACTTTAGCTGAGTTTTTTTCTGAAATGGGCTTTTGGATAAAAACAGTTTCAGAGTAATTAATCTCTGACGCTATACTTTGCATTATATCATCAGACAGCAAATCAGCTTCAGGAAATATGGCTAAAGGATTGCCACCAAAAACTTTATCCGAAAAAACATCAAGAGTGTAAAATTTTAAATCCATAATTCAATTCCCCTAAACAATTTCCCATTTTCTTGAATTTGATGATCTGAATATAGCATCAATTATCTTCATATTTTTTAGGGAGTCTTCTAAAGAATAGGGAAAAGTAGTACTATTCAAAATTGCATTATTCATTTGATCAACTTGATTGGTATACTGATCAGATTTCTCTATTTTAATGACCTTTGGATTTTGTGAGGGATGATTAACATTCTGCCACAAATAAATTTCACTTTCTTGATCAGCTATTGGATTAAAAGGCACAGGCAATTCAAGTCTTCCTTTGGTTCCAATAAATCGCATATGTTGCATTAAATGACTTTGTGTTGAACAAGTAAATGACATTTGAACATTTCCAAATTTTAAAATTGCAGAAGCTAGAATATCAGTTTCAAAATTTGGATCAGTTTCTATCAAAGAAATAAGTTCATCAGGCTCAGCATCTGTAATAAATCTACTTGTTACAATTGGATAGACACCAATATCCAATATACCCCCACCACCAATTCTTACATCATTTCTGATATTATTAGGGTCAGTATTAAAATAATTGAATAGACCTTGTATAGCGTTAAGCTTCCCTATCTCACCTTCTTGAATTAATTTTTTGGTTTGAATCCATTGAGGATGAAAGCGAACCATGAATGCCTCTGAAACAATTTTTTTAGTCTCATTTTGCACTTTAATTAATTCTAAAATTTCATCTGAAGTAATAGAAATTGGCTTTTCACACAGTACATGCTTTCCAGCTTTAAGTGCATTTATAGAAAAGGGAACATGCAGATGATTTGGGAGCGGGATATAAACAGCATCTATATTTGGATCAGAAATTAATTTGTTATAATCATCATAAGCTTTTGTTATAGAAAATTTATGGCAGAAATCTTCAGCTTTTGATATATCCCTTGAAGCAATTGCATATAGTTCTGTTTTTTTACTTTTTTGCATTGCTGGAATAACTTGTTCCTTTGCAATCTTAGCTGCGCCTAAAATTCCCCATTTGACAGTTCCCATAAAAAAATCCAAATTTATAAATATTAATATATAAATAACAAATAATACTCTAAGCTAAATTTGAAATTTGTCAGAAAAAAAATAAAATTTTATGCGTAAAAATAAATATTCAATAGCTGTTATAGAAGGAGATGGCATTGGTAAAGAAGTTATGCCAGAAGGCATTAGATGCCTCGAGGCTATAAGTTCTAAATATGGCATTAATCTTGAGTTTAAAAACTACGATTTTTCATCAGTAGACTACTATGAAAAGCATGGTGTCATGTTACCAGAGGATTGGAAAGAAAAATTGTCTTCACATGATGCTATATTTTTTGGAGCAGTTGGATGGCCGGAAAAGGTTCCAGACCACATATCACTTTGGGGTTCTCTTTTAAAATTTAGAAGAGAATTTGATCAATATATAAACTTAAGGCCTGTAAAATTAATGCCAGGCGTGCCTTCACCTCTAAGTGGGAAAAAACCAGGTGACATTGATTTTTTAATTGTAAGAGAGAATACAGAAGGAGAATACAGTTCCATTGGTGGCAAAATGTTTGAAGGAACTGAAAGAGAGTTTGTTGTCCAGGAAACTGTAATGACTAAAGTAGGAATAGAGAGAGTTTTGGACTTTGCATTTAAACTCGCACAAAAAAGGAAATCAAAGCATGTAACGTCTGCAACAAAATCTAATGGTATCTCAATAACAATGCCTTATTGGGATGAACTTTTTGAAAAAATGTCAAAATCCTACCCAGACATAAAAACTGATCAGTACCATATTGATATTCTTTGTGCTCATTTTGTGTTAAATCCAGATAAATTTGATGTTATTGTAGCTTCTAATTTGTTTGGTGATATTTTATCAGATTTGGGTCCAGCATGCACTGGCACAATTGGAATAGCTCCATCAGGTAATATCAATCCAGAGAATAATCATCCTTCTTTATTTGAACCAGTTCATGGCTCCGCACCGGATATAGCAGGAAAAGGGATTGCCAACCCAATAGGTCAAATTTGGGCAGGAGCTATGATGTTAAATCATTTTGGGTTTGATGATGCTTCAAATGAAATTTTACATGCAATCAAGCATTCTCTATCTGAGCCAAAACTCAGAACAAAAGACCTTGCCGGAAGTGCTGACACTCAAACAGTAGGAAAAGCTATTGAACAGATAATTAAATAGTTATTGGTGTAACTCCATAACTTTTTTGACATTTGCTCTTTCATTAAATTTTATATTATGCTCTTTTATCTTTTGAAAAGGAGCCAAATCAACACCATCATCACGAAACCAGCGAGTAACTAAAGCAAGGTAAGGATCACAAATAGAATAATTTTCCCCTAAAACCCACGGACCACTAATTAAATTATTTTCGATGTATTCTGCATAGTCTGTCATATTCTTTTTAACATTTGCAGTTAATGAAGCTAATGCACTTTCATCATTCGTCCATCTGTGTCCACGATGTTTGTGAGCATGCCCAACGTGAACTGTTGATGATAAATACATGTTAAAGGCTTGGGCTTTGGCTAATTCATAAGGATCTGTAGGCGCAAGTTTTTTTTCAGGAAATAACTGACATATATAATACATAATTGCAGGATTTTCAGTTAAAATACCTTTTTCCGTGACCAAAGCTGGAACCCTACCTTTAGGATTAATTTTTAAAAACTCAGGCCTTTGTTGGTCACCACTTTTTAAATCAATTTTTATAGCCTCATATTTTGCTTCAGCATCTTCTAATACAACATGGGTGGCAAAAGCACATGACATTGGTGCATAATAAAACTTCATTTTTCCCTCTTAATTAATTTAATATGGAGTATACATAAATATAAATTAAGTTGTAAAATACTATAATTTTAATATCTTTTAAGGCATTACTATGAATGAAACCATTGAATTATTAAAATCACATAGATCAATAAGAAAGTTTAAAGATAAAAAAATCGATAAAGATTTATTGAACCAAATTCTGTCTGCTGGCCAAGCAGCAGCTAGTTCAAGCTTTCTTCAAGGTTTTTCAATCATAAGGATTACAGATAAAGAAAAAAGAGAGAAGTTTAGTGTTTTAGCAAATAATCAAAACTTTATTAATGAGGCTGCCGAATTTCTAGTATTCTGTGCAGATCTAAAGAGATCTTCAATGTGTTGTGAACTTCACAACGCCCAAGCCACTGAGGGTTTTACTGAGCAATTTATTATAACTACTGTTGATGCAGCGTTGGCAGCACAAAATGTTGTTGTTGCAGCAGAGTCTGCAGGTTTGGGTATTTGCTATGTTGGCGCTATAAGAAACAATCCTCAAACGGCTACAGATCTTCTTAATCTTCCAAAAAATGTATACCCTGTTTTTGGTTTATGTTTAGGTTACCCAAACCAAAACCCTGAAGTTAAGCCGAGACTACCTTTGAGTTTAATTCTCAAGGAAAATTCATATACAACAGATAATGATATTGAAATCATAAAAGATTACGATCTTAAAATGAAAGAGTATTATAAAAAAAGAACTGATAATAAAAAAGCCTCAACATGGAGTGAACAAATGTCAGGTTTGCTTGGAAGGGAAGTAAGAGTTTTTATGAGAGATTTTTTAAAAAAACGTGGTTTCTTAATGAAATAAAGAAGTATTAATATGGAAAACCTTAAAGGATCAAATTATTCATGGGGCTTGATCGCTAAAATATTTCACTGGGGTTTAGCTGTTTTTATATTATTCCAAATATTAATAGGAATTAATTTACATTTTATGGACCCTTCTACAACAAAAGGAGATTTAATTCATTATCATAAAATTTTTGGGACTTTAATAATTCTTTTAGTATTCCTTAGATTGGCTTGGAAATTTTACAATCCTTCACCCAAACACCACAAATTAAGTCTAGTCCATAAAATTGGATCAAATATCGTTCACAGTTTTTTATATCTTTTAATAATAGTCTTGCCTATTCAAGGTATGTTCTTGACTTGGGTTGCTGGATCAGATGTTCTAGTTTTGGGGGTTTTTAAGTTACCACGATTAATTGAAGAAGATTTTATACTTCATGAAGAATACCTAATAGTCCACTTTTGGTTGACTATTGCTTTGTTAACATTATTTCTTATTCATTTATCAGCCTCGTTTTTACATATTTTTATTTATAAAGATAAGTACGAAATCTGGAAAAGTATGAGAATGTTTAAAAGAAACTAATAACTTTTAATTACAGGCTGACCTTGTTTTAACCATCCTGAAATGCCTTCAGAAGCGTCATATATTTTAGGAAAACTAAATTGATTACTTAGTATAAATGAGGCAAATTTACTACGTACTCCACTAGCACAAATTAGTATAAAAGGTTTTGATTTGTCAGCAACTATATTAAAATTCACGTACCAGTGATCTAGATTTACTTTACCTTTATCGTTAAAAAAGGTTATTAAGTGACTTCCTTCTATAACTCCTGTTTCTTTCCACTCAATTGGTGACCGGATATCAATTAAAGGAACACCTTTTGATATCAAATCTTTTACTTCAATATTATTAATTACTTTAATTTCAGCAAAACATATTTGAGAAAAAAATAAAAAAATTAAAGAAAGTAAAATACTATTTTTTTTCAAATTCATTCTCCAACTATTGATATACAATAATCATATAATTTTAAATTTTTCTACATCAACTAGACCGAAATCTGTAATTTTTAATGAAGGTATTACCGGTAACGCAAGAAATGCAAGTTGAAGGAAAGGCTCTTCAATTTTTATACCTAAATCTTTTGCACATTTTCTTAACTCTATGAGCTTATCTTTAACATCTTCAAAAGAATCTAAACTCATCAGCCCAGCTATAGGAAGTGAGATCTCGGCTTTTATTTCATTTTGAGATGTAATAACAAAACCACCCTGTAAATCTTTCAATCGATTACATGCTAATGCCATATCAGTATAGTTCATACCAATTGCAACAATATTATGGTGATCATGAGCGACTGTTGAAGCTATTGAACCTTTTTTTAGGCCAAAGCCATGAACAAAACCATTGGCTATATTATTATTTTTCCCATGCCTTTCAATTACTGTAACTCTTGCTAAATCCCTATTTAAGTCAGGAATTTTATCACCATTAGATAAAGGTATCTTCTCAAATAAGTGTTCTGTAATTATTTTTCCTTCTAAAATTCCAATAACATTTGTATTCTCAGATGTATCTTTAATTATAAAATCAGAGCTCTTAACTAATTTTGATTTAACTGAGTTTAATCCAATAGGTTTTATGCGGTTGACAGTAGAAAAAATTTCATCACAAACAACTCTCCCTCCAGACATAACCATCGCAGGTTTACATTCTTCAATATCTTGAAGACAAATAATATCTGCTTTTTTTCCAGGAGCAATCAGTCCCCTATCCGATAAGCCAAATGCTTCAGCTGCAGAAAGAGATGAAGCCCTGTAAGCATTTAATGGTTTGACTCCCAATTCAATCAAAGCTTTAACCATGTAATTAATATGACCCTGTTCATAAATATCCAGCGGGTTTCTGTCATCTGTACACAAACAAATATATGGTGCTGTTTTGTCTGTTAAGATTTTATGTAGAGATTTTAGATCCTTGCTGACGGATCCTTCCCGTATCAGTATGCGCATACCCTTTTTTAATTTTTCTAAAGCTTCATCTTCCGAAGTTGCTTCATGCTCAGTTTTTATTCCTGCAGCAATGTATGCATTTAATTCTTTACCGGATAGCTGAGGTGCATGGCCATCAATGTGCCCTCCCTCAAACAATTTTAATTTTTTAATTATTTCTTCATCCTGATAAATTACACCAGGGTAGTTCATCATCTCTGAAAGGCCGATATTACTTTTATGATTTTTTAAATTTTTCAACTCCAGTGCTGTAACTCTTGCTCCTGCAGTTTCCATTTCAGTAGAGGGAACACAAGAAGACAACTGAACAAAAATATCCATTACAGTTTGTTCACTAGACTCTTGAAAGTATTTGATACCTTCAGAACCAACTACATTTGCTATCTCATGAGGATCACAAATTGCAGTTGTTGTTCCAAGAGGAAGAACGCAACGCTCAAATTCGAAAGGACTAACCATGGAACTTTCAATATGAAGATGTGTATCAATAAAACCAGGAACTAAAATCTGATTATTTACATCTATGATTTTTTTTGCATCGTACGATTCACAAGTACCAACTATAGTATCTCCACTAATTGCTATATCACCTTCAAGAAAGTCTCCAGTTATTAAATCAAAAACTTTGCCACCTCTTAGTACAATATCTGCCTTTTGAGCACCTAACCCTTGCTCAATTTTATTTTTTAAATTATTCAATTTCACACCATGAGCGTACACAGTTTGCATAATCAGAAAAGTAATGTGAGATTATCTCAATTTCAAAATTATTCAAAATTGAAGTATTTGGTTCTCTATCAAGCAAAAACTGAAATGATCTTTCTACGAGTTCAAATTTTGAAATTGCACCATTTGTAAGCTTTTTATATGTTTTGTCTGTAATTAATACATTATGTGAGGTTTTCATTTTATCACTGACCTCAACAAGAAAATTATCTTTTTCAATTTCTGTAATTTTTATAGATGCCAACTAATTATCCATATTCTATAAACAATTTTTATATTTAAACATTAAAATTTACTTTAATTAATAATTTATTGGGCCAGCCAGCAATTCAGCATCTAGCCTTTTACCATTCCAGTCAATTCTCCAATCAAGATGAGGTCCAGTTGACCTTCCTGTACTACCTGATAAACCTATCAGCTGACCTCTCCTAATCTCATCACCAATGCTTACTTTGATTTCAGATAAATGAAGAAATGTTGAGTTCACATTCAAACCATGATTTAGAATTACTGTTAAACCAGAATAATACAGATCATTTGCCAAAGAAATCACACCACTTGCAGGTGCATAAACAGGAGTTCCAGTTGGTACAGCAATATCGATACCATAATGAGGAGACTTTGGTATACCATTTAAGATACGTTGGCTACCATAAACGCCTGTAATTATCCCTTTCAAAGGCCAATTGAAACCTTTAATAAAATCACCCAAAGAAACTTTTTTTCTTCTCGCGATAAGAACTTTCTCACGATCAGCATTTATTTTATCTATAGTCTCTTTTTTTGGTGATACCATGTTTTGCTTTAGGCCATCTATGTGCTGAATATTATATTTTCTTTTGATTGGATATAAAAATGTTTCTAGTTTTTTTTCTTTTTCTTCAATTGTGAGTAGAATTTTATTATCTTCATCACGGTGAAACCCAATAACAAAAATTCCACTTTGATCAATCTCTATAAGTTCATTATTTACTGTTACTTTATTTAAGGGGTCAGTCCTCGCAATTATCAAGTTACCTTCTAAGGGATAGCCAGAAATAACTTCAGCTGCCACAATTTCAAAATTATGAGAATTTATTGCTGTAATTGATTCAGCGCGAATAGATAAATTTAAAAAAATAGAAAAAATAAAAAAATATAAAATTTTTCTCATGAAATTATTATTTATCCACAAATTAAAAATTAATATTTTATATTAAAAGTAATATTTTTTAAATCTAACTATAAACTTTATTTTCCTGAACAGTTGTTCGAATAAATGTCGTGCATTTGCATAAATCCTTAAGCCTTCTTGCGCCTGAATATGTACAAGCTGAACGTAATCCACCAAGAATATCTTGAACGGTATTGATAATTTTTCCTCTGTAAGGAATTTCAACTGTTTTGCCCTCTGCAGCCCTGTAATCACGCAATCCACCAAAATGTTTTTCATTAGCTGTTCTTGAACTCATGCCATAAAATTGAACTTTATCATCGACGACCTCACCACCTCCTTCATCATGTCCAGCGAGCATTCCACCAAGCATTACAAAATCCGCTCCACCTCCAAATGCTTTTGCGATATCACCTGCGACAGTACAACCTCCATCAGATATAATGTGACCACCCAAACCATGCGCAGCATCAGAGCATTCAATAATTGTAGAGAGTTGTGGGTATCCTACACCTGTTTTAACTCTTGTTGTACATACAGATCCAGGTCCTATTCCACATTTAATTATATCTGCACCTTTCAAAATAAGTTCTTGTGTCTGATCTGCGGTACAAACGTTCCCTGCTATAATTATAATATTTGGGTAAGAATCTCTAAATTTCCCTATAAATGTGCAAAATCTCTCTGTATATCCATTGGCTACATCTATGCAAACATACCTTAACTTTTCTTTTGTTTGTTTATAAACCGTATTAAATTTATTTTTATCTTCTTCTGTAATACCAATACTCATTGCAACGTAAT
>CAZNBI010000045.1:0-9437 GCA_964571065.1 uncultured Rhodobacterales bacterium
TTATAAAAAACAATACTTTAAATTCAGCTATTGGTTTCCAGTTGTTAAAAGACTATGGGATAAATGTAGCTGATTTTGGAGTATGCCAATCCTATTCTGAAACAGAAAAGTACTCAAAAAAATTAGGTTTTCCTGTTGTGCTAAAAACTCTAAAGGAAAATCTGCATCATAAGACAGAAGCTAATGGTGTCTTTACTGACATTAAAAATTTAACAGAGCTTAAAATAAAATATAATGATATTAGAAAAAGATTGGGGAAAGAAGTTTTAATTTCAAAAATGATAAATGGTGGTTTAGAGTGGTCAATAGGAATGAAGAATGATCCAGATTTTGGACCTGCTATAATGGTTTCATTAGGTGGCACCATGATAGATCTAATAGATGAAAAAGTTTTGCTTATGGCTCCATTCTCAAATCAAGAATTGAAAATGAAAATTAGAGAACTAAAGTCATTTAAATTATTACAAGGTTTCCGAACATCAAAAAAATACTCTTTGGAAAAGTTATGTGAAACTGCATCAAAATTATCTTTTTTAGCTTATGACTTTAGAGAATATCTAAAAGAAATTGATTTAAATCCTGTAATAATTTTAGAAAATGATGCTATTGCTGTAGACAATGTATTTATATTTAAATAAAGAAGGTCTTTTTATTTAAAAAAAAGAAAATAATATATAAAATCAAAGTTTTTTTATTTTCACTGTTGTTTGTTTGAGCCATATTCGTTAGTCTATTTAAAATAATTTAACAATACTATCAATCTTGGGAGAAATTTAATGCCTAAAGACACTATTAATAATATGCCTTTGCATAAAAAAATTAAAGATTATGCAGAAGAGGCAAAAAAAGGACTTCTCGACAGAAGAGAATTCTTAGCATATGCAACAGCACTTGGTGCTACGACCGCTACTGCATATGGTTTACTTGGTTTAGCTGCACCTAATAAGGTTGAAGCTTCTGATGTAAAGAAAGGCGGTACTCTAAAAATTTCAATGAGTGTTAGACCATTTGAAGATCCTCGCATTTATGACTGGTCAGAAAAAGGTAATATGGGGAGGATGATACTCGAAACCTTAATAAGGTATACAAATGATTTTACATTTGAGCCGATGCTTTTAGAAAGCTGGTCAGTAAATGACGATGCTACACAATATACTTTAAATGTTAGAAAAGGTGTTAAGTGGAGTAATGGGGATGATTTTAATGCTGATGATGTAGTATTTAACTTCAATCGCTGGTGTGAAAAAGATGTTGAAGGTAACTCAATGGCAGGACGTATGGCGTCTTTAATTGATCCTGATACCAATAAAGCTATAGATGGTGCTATTGTTAAGGTAGACTCTCATACTGTTCAATTAAACCTTCCAAATTCAGACATTACTATCGTACCAGGTATGACAGATTACCCAGCACTTATAGTTCACAGAAATTTTGAAGCTGAAGGTGGTAATTTAATGGAAAATCCTGTTGGTACAGCACCATGGAAACTAATTTCACATGAAGTTGAAACATCTGCTGTGTTTGAAAAAAGAGGCAATGTTGACAGCAGCGGTGCTTTTACAAAGTACTGGGGTGATGAGCCATATCTGGATCGCTTAGAGTTCACTGACTATGGAACTGACCCAGCTGGAGAAATTGCTGCGTTTGAAGGTGAAGATTGTCACGTAAATTATCAGACAACTGGTGACTATATCGATGTTCATGAAGGTTTAGGAATGAATATTGTAGAAGCTGTTACAGCTGCAACAGTGATTGCAAGGGTAAATGTTGGTGTTGCTCCTTATGATAATAAAAAGGTAAGAAACGCTCTACAAATGGCAGTAGATAACCAAGTTATAACAGATATTGGTTTCCAAGGCAGAGGATCTGCTGCTGAAAACCACCATGTCTGTCCTATTCATCCAGAATATGCTGATATTGGTGTGACACCTGTTTCTGGATTAGCTTCAGATAAAGCTGCTGCAAAAGCAATGATGGATGATTCTGGCCATGGTGACTTTGAGCATGAGCTTATTTCAATTGATGACCAATGGAGAAGAGATGCTACAGATGCTGTTGCCGAAGAACTAAGAAACGCTGGTTTCAAGGTGAAGAGAACGATTATACCTGGTTCTTCATTTTGGAACAACTGGACACAGTATCCTTACTCAACAACTAGTTGGAATATGCGTCCATTAGGAGTTCAAATTTATGCTCTAGCATATAGAAGTGGTGAAGCATGGAACGAAACAGCATTTAACAATGCGGAATTCGATGCACTGCTCGCTGATTCTTTAAAAGTGGCTGATGCGGCAAAAAGAAGCGAACTTATGGGTAAAATGGAGGCAATACTTCAAGATTCTGGCATTATGATACAGCCTACTTGGAGAAAACTCTATAGAACAGTTGCACCTGGTGTAAATGGTATTTCAGGAATGCATCCTTCTTATGAAATGCATTTTGAAAAAGTTTGGCTTTCCTAAATTATTTAAAGCTGAGGGGTTTAATCCCTCAGCTTTATTTTTTTTAATTTTCATAAAATGTTATTTTTTATAATTAAACGTTTATTTGTTATTTTACTCACACTTTTATGCCTATCATTTATAGTTTTTTCATTAGTTACAATTGAACCAAATTTGAAAAAACTAGCTTTAAATCAAGCTAACATGAGAATGGAAGAAGAAGCCGTACAATCTTGGTTGGAGAAAAATGGCTATAAAAGGCCATTACTTGTTCAATATTCTGAGTGGCTAGGAAATGCTGTAACAGGTGATTTTGGCTATTCTACTCACTTTAAAAAGCCTGTAAACGATGTAGTTTGGCCAAAGCTATGGCACACGGGTATACTAATGTTCTGGGTTTTACTAATTACAATACCAATCTCACTTATAATTGGAGTAATTTCAGGTATGAGAGAAGGTTCAAAAACAGATAGATCTCTATCTGTATTTTCAATTGTAACGACATCTGTACCACAATATGTAAGTGGTATCTTACTTACTATAATTTTATCTTCATGGCTTGGTTTAGTAAAAGGTGTTGCCAAAGCTGGCAATATTACGTTAGAAAATTTTACTTTGCCAGTTTTAACTATTGTTTTGTATGACATCGGCTATATAGCTAGAATGACTAGGGCATCAATGGTTGAAGTAATGGGAACACTATATATAAGAACCGCCCGTCTTAAAGGTATGCCTTTTATTTCCGTTGTCTTGAAACATGCTCTGAGAAACGCTTTAATAGCTCCTTTCACAGTTATAATGCTTCAATTTCCTTGGCTATTAACAGGCGTTGTAATTGTTGAAAAATTATTTAATTATAAAGGTTTTGGTTTTCTATTAGTTTCAGCTGCCGACCAAAATGATATTGATGTTACTTTAGCATGTGGAGTTGTAGCAGTAGTATTAGTTTTAACAACACAATTAATTTCAGACATAGGATATGCTTTTCTAAATCCTAGAATAAGGTTTAGCTCATAATGGAAAGCATTGGTGGATTTGAAATATGGTTTATTTTCTTTACTAGATTTATTCCAGTATGGATATGTTTGGCCATTTTTTATTTTTGCTTATTTTATTGGAGAAAAAAATTAGGTCTTATGGGGCGATTATGCGATAGCCCTATAGGCTTAGTAGGACTGTTTATAGTTCTTTTTTGGATATTTGGAGCAATTTTAGCAGATTGGGTTGCTATTTTTGATGCATATGAACAATCAGGGATGTACAGGCGAAAACCACCAGGAACTATTAATGAAAAAGTTGGTCTACCATATATTTTTGGAACTGACACCCTAGGAAGAGATTTGTTTAGTAGGATGATTTATGGCAGTCAAATAGTATTACTAATTGCACCTGCTGCTACCATAGTTGCATATGTCGTAGGAATATCTCTCGGACTCCCAGCAGGTTATATAGGTGGCAGATATGATATAGTTTTATCTTTTTTAGCTAATTTAGTTCTAGCTTTTCCAGTAATTCTATTATTTTATTTGCTAGTAGCCCCTGGAGTAAGGGAAACAATCTTGCCAAATATTATGGCAGGTATATTTTTTATTTTTCCTATAATTTTTGCACTAATGGTAATTTACTCAAGGTTTTCAGAAAGACAAAATGTTTTAATATTATCAACATTTTTGATTTTAGTCATAGGAGCATGGTTGTATTCTGGATTAGTCTTTAATGCTGACCCACTTGGTATAGTTGCCATTGACCCTAATGAGCTAAATATTTTTGCAGCTGTAGTATTTACAACCTCTCCTGGTGTTTTCAGAATAGTCAGAGGATTGACTATGGATATAAAAACAAGAGACTATGTTGCAGCAGCTGTCACTAGAGGTGAAGGACCCTTCTTTGTTATGATATGGGAAATTCTGCCAAATGCTAGGGGGCCATTAATAGTTGATAGCTGTCTAAGAATTGGATACGTAACAATACTACTCGGTACATTAGGTTTTTTTGGTTTAGGAATGGAACCTGAGAGCCCAGATTGGGGTTCAATGATTAATCAAACAAGAAGTTATATAAGATTAGTACCAACTATTGTTCTTCCTGCAACGCTTGCATTAGCTTCATTTGTACTTGGCTTAAACTTACTTGCTGATGGTTTGAGAG
The DNA here is from genome assembly GCA_964571065.1 of uncultured Rhodobacterales bacterium. Taxonomy (GTDB): domain Bacteria; phylum Pseudomonadota; class Alphaproteobacteria; order Puniceispirillales. Next base: position 4,590 of record CAZNBI010000045.1, read on the forward strand.
AACAATCTTTAAAGGATTAATTAAATTGAATGAAAAAATATTAAAAATACAAGATCTCACAATTGCATTACCCAAAAATGCTGATAGGCAGTTTGCAGTAGAAGATGCAAATCTAGATGTTTTTAAAGGTGAAATTCTATTTATTGTGGGTGAAAGTGGCTCAGGAAAGTCAGTAATGACTAGTGCAATACTTAATGACATTCCAAAAGGTCTATCAGTAACCTCTGGATCTGTAATGTTTAATGAAAAAGATATACTAAAACTATCACAAAAAGAACTGAATAAGTTACGTGGTGCAAATATTTCCATGATTTACCAGGAACCTATGGCGGCTCTTAACCCTTCAATAAGAGTTGGTAAACAGGTTGATGAAGTCTATGCATTACATAGACCAGAAATTAATGCCGAAGACAGAAAAAGCGAAACTTTAAAGCTTTTTGAACAGATGAAACTTCCAAATCCTGAGAGAATATATTCAAGTTATGCGCATCAAGTATCAGGGGGCCAATGCCAAAGGATAGTTATTGCAATGGCATTAGCTTGTAACCCCGATATATTAATAGCTGATGAACCTACAACAGCTCTTGACGTAACAACTCAAGCTGAAATTTTAAGATTAATTTCCGATCTTAAAGAAATTTATAAAAATACAATAATTTTTATTACACATGATTTTGGTGTTGTTGCCGATGTTGCCGATAGAGTAGTTGTAATGTGTCAAGGTAAAATAATAGAAAAGGGTTTGAAAAAAGAAATTCTAATGAAACCAAAAGAGCCTTATACCAAATTACTTGTTGACGCTATGCCTTTACTTGAAACCACAAGATCACCAGATCAAAAGCGTACAGATTCCCCTTCTGTAGAGGTTAAATCATTACATAAAATTTATAGGACGAGAAGCAACCAAGTACACGCAGTTAATGATGCATCTTTTGTTTTGAGAAATGGTGAGACGCTTGGAGTAGTTGGTGAAAGTGGTTCGGGAAAGTCTACATTAGCAAAAACATTAATACGTCTCGAGGAGCCTACATCAGGATCTGTAAAAATTAGGGATGAAGATTTTTTGTCCTTATCTGGGAAAGACCTAATTTCTTCACGTAAAAAAATACAAATGATTTTTCAAGACCCATTTGGTTCCTTGAACCCAAGTCAAACAGTAGGTTTTATGCTTACGAGAGGGCTTGAACTTCAAGGAGTTGAACCTGAAGAAGCAAGAAAAAAAGCTTTTGAATTATTGCAACAGGTTGGATTAGGAGAGCAAGCATTTAGAAGAAAACCTCAAAATTTTTCTGGAGGTCAAAGACAGAGAATTGGAATTGCAAGAGCTTTATCTATGGGTCCAGATGTAGTACTTGCTGATGAATGTGTTTCAGCTCTTGACTTATCTGTTCAAAAACAAGTCCTATTATTACTTAATAAATTACAAAAAACTTATAATATGGCTATAATATTTATTACTCATGATTTAAGAGTTGCTGCTCAAGTTTCTGACTATATTGCTGTAATGGAAAAAGGTAATATAGTCGAATTTGGTACAGCGTATAATGTTTTTAATAAACCGAAACATGATTATACAAAAATGCTTTTGGAAGCAGCACCCGGAAAAGACTGGCATCCCCCTCGCCTAGATCCAGAAGAAGCAGCTAAAATAGCGAAAAGTTTAGAAACCATTAATTAGATTTTTTTACATTTATAATATTTCACTAATAGATTTTATTAAAGCATTTTTAATGCCTGTTTCAAATGCTGAATGACCTGCATTTTCAACCATTATTAACTTCGAGTTAGTTAGTTTATTTCTTAATTTCAAAGCAGTAAATGGTGGACAAATAGTGTCATGTCTACCCTGTATTATATTAATAGGAATGTTTTTAATTTTTTTCACATTATCAAGAATTTCATTATCTTTTAGAAAACAATTGTTCAAAAAATAGTGTAACTCTATTTTAGCAAGAGATAATGCAGAACTTCCACTCATCTCCCTCTCTCTGTAGTCAAGTGTCGAACAACTCATCTCATATTTAGCCCACGCATTTGCTGCTTTTTGACTAACTTCTTCATTATTACTAAAAATTAATTCTGAACCTCTTTTAAGAATTTCATCAGATGTTGGATTTACCGATTCAGAAAAATTGAGGCCGTTTAAAAATAATTTATGTGCTTCAGGATAAAATTTGCTCATTCCACACAAGAACCAGTCAATTTCTGTCCTTGTTCCAAGGAAAACTCCTCTTAAAACTAATCCCAAACATCTCTCTGGATAGTTTATGGCGTAGTACAATGCAAGAGTACTACCCCATGAACCACCAAACAATATCCATTTTTGTAAACCAAGTTTTTCTCGAAGACTTTCCATATCTAAAATTAAATTTTGGATATTATTATTTTTCAATTCACAAAAAGGTTTAGATTTTCCACAACCTCTCTGATCAAATAAAATAGAGAAAAAATGACTTGGGTTGAAAAAATCATAGTGTGCTTGAACTATTCTAGCGCCAGGTCCTCCATGAAGAAACACAACAGGTGTTCCGGAAGGAACGCCTCTAACTTCAAAATGGATTAAATGCCCATCAGAAGTATTAATTTCGTCAGTATAATGTGTTTCTTTATTTTTATTGTATTTTGTAAGTATCATTCAATATTTTAGGTTAATAAAAAATCATTTTTATTAACTTTTGATTGAATACTCAACTTTAATTTACTTAAAGCTCTGTTTTCGAGTTGTCTCACTCTCTCTTTACTAATACCCAAATCTTTTCCTAATTCTTGTAAAGTGACAGTATTTTCTCCTAATTGCCTAGCACCAATAATTTTCTTTTCTCTATCAGGTAATTTATTTAAGGCTTCATTTATAAGATTAGAAATAGTTTTGGAATCAGTTGTGAATATTGCGTTTTGCTCAGGTGATGGCCTTTGATCAATTAGAAGGTCTTGTGTCTCTAGTTCACTATTTTCAGATAAAGTAGCGTTTAAAGATTGATCTGATCCGGAAAGTCTGCCTTTCATATCTTCAATTTCCTTAAATTTAACCCCTAATTCATTGGCTAATTTTTGCTGATGATAGTCATTGAATGATGAATTATTTTCTTTTTCAATCTTTGTCATAATTGACTTTAACTTAAAAAATAAAGACTTTTGGGCAGCGGTAGTTCCAATTCTTACAATTGACCAATTTTTCAGAATAAAAGATTGCATTGCAGCTTTTATCCACCAAGAAGAGTAAGTTGAAAATCTTACATCTTTATCAAGATCAAATTTTTCTACAGCCTGCATCAAACCTATATTTCCCTCTTGTACAAGTTCATTAATGGGTAACCCGTAATTTTTAAATTTATTAGCAATAGAGATTACCAACCTTAAGTGAGAAGATACAATTTTGTTAAGTGATTTTTGATCTTTTTTAATCTGCCAATTTTTAATGTATTCAATTTCATCTTTTTTAGAAAGAAGTGATTGTCTCATTGAAAAGTTTAAAAATTTTTTATCGTAGTCAACAAAGTTGTCCATGTGATTCTCCACTAATAAAAATGATGAAGGGGAAATATATTTATGTAAATTTAAATTACAAGATTAAACATGGCACAATTGAATACTATTTTCTTAATCATAAAATAGTTTTTTCTTAAGCAGCTGTCATAATCCCTTCTAGTTTTGAAGCAGCGCTATCTTTGTCAATGTCTTCGATTGCAGCAAATTCTCCAGCTAATCTCTCTAAAGCTGCTTGGTACATCTGCCTTTCAGAATATGATTGTTCTGCTTGGTTTTCTCCACGATGAAGGTCTCTTACCACTTCAGCAACCCATATTAAATTACCCGAATTAATTTTAGTTTCATATTCTTGTGCACGTCTTGACCACATTACTTTTTTTACTTTAGCTTTACCTTTGAGTGTGAGCAATGCTGCTTCCATCTGTTTTTTTGATGAAAGTTTTCTTAATCCTGATGATACTGCTTTATTAACAGGTATTCTTAAAGTCATTCTATCACTGTCAAATCTAACTTTAACGAGTTCAAGTAAACTTCCACTGATTTCAACTTTTTCAATACCAATTACATATCCAACACCATGAGCTGGATAAACTACGAAATCACCTTCTTCATACACAGGATTAATTTCTTTCTTATTTTCTTCAGAAGTCATTATCACCACTTTTTTTTGTAAAATTAATTGAGGATGGAATTATATCAAAAAAAATTTATTTTGTCAGCAACTATTTTAATCACCTTCACCTGGTTTTTCACTAAAATATAAATTTAATTTATCTTCCTCATCAGCATACTTTTCAGCATCCTGCATGGCATCTTTCATTTGAGTAATATTTGGCCATAATTCTGAAAATTTTCTATTAAATTCAACCCAGTCCTCAGCACCTTCCTCAGAATCAGGCAAAATCGCTTCTGGTGGACACTCAGGTTCGCAAACTCCACAATCAATGCACTCATCAGGGTTTATTACTAGCATATTTTCGCCTTCATAAAAGCAATCAACAGGACAAACTTCCACACAATCTGTATGTTTGCAATTTATACATTTGTCGTTAACAATATATGTCATTCAATTTTATTTAATTATTTTTTAAATTAAGTAGAGCTCTTTTTTTGGAATTACCCGAATCAAAATCAGAAATATAGAGTAACCCAGAAACTCTCCTCATAAGTTGGGCTTCGAAAACATCTAATACATCATCTACAAGAACGATTTCCCACATTAATTCAAGAATGTTGAGCCTCTCATCATAATCCAATTCCTTTCTAATATCATTAGTTTTAGACCAAATTTCAATTTGATCACTTGACAAAGAAATTGTTTCATCAAGAATTTCTTTTGCTTTAATTGGATCTAATTTA
>CAZNBI010000046.1:0-9423 GCA_964571065.1 uncultured Rhodobacterales bacterium
CTCCCAATATGACACTACTTTTGATAATTCAGGTCTTATTCTTTCCTTTGGTTCATTTTCTTTTTTTCCAATATAGATAAATCCAGAAATTCTATCATTATTATTATTTGTTAATTCTTGGGTAATAACTTGATCGTAAGAATACCATTCTGTAAGCCACTGAGCAGCATAGCCAAGTGATTGCGCACACAAAAGTATGTTTTGGCATACAGCAGCAGATGAAAGTTGCATTTCCCATATAGGAATTTTTTTGTGAGGAACAGGTGAACTAACAACACAAACGACAACACCTGCTCTTAAAAATCTATTTTCTTCGTAAAATACATCATCTTCAGATGCGCTGGGATTTAGCTCTTTAAATCTTTTGCCAAGAAATGATTTTCCAAAAGTTTCTCGTGACTTTCCTTTGAAAACAATTATTTTCCAAGGTGATAATGCTCCATGGTCAGGAACTCTCATACCACTTGAAATAATTATATCCAAATCTTCATTAGTTACGTCAGAAGCTAGCATTGTTTTTGCAGTAACACTTCTTCGTTTCAATAAAAAGTTTGAAACACTTTTAGACATTTTTATACCCTTTTCATAATTTAATATTTTAATTTATATAAGAAAAATTTATAAATATAAATATAATCTAATTTTTAATATTTTCTCAAACTTTGAATAAAGAATTTGATATTATTATTATCGGCGGTGGGATAAATGGAGCTGGAATAGCAAGAGATGCATCTGGACGAGGCTATTCTGTTGCACTGCTAGAAATGAACGATCTTGCAAGTGGTACGTCTTCTTGGTCTACCAAATTAATACATGGTGGATTAAGGTATATGGAACAATTTCAATTTCGATTAGTGAGAGAAGCGCTCACAGAGAGGGAAAAGCTTTTTGAAATTGCGCCTCATATTATCAGGCCTTTAAAATTCATCTTGCCTTATAGTCCGTCAAATAGACCAGCTTGGATTATTCAAATAGGTTTAGTAATTTATGACTATATAGCAAAAAGAAAATATCTTGCCTCTTCAAAAAAAATTAAACTTAATAAAATAAAAATACAAAACCCATTACAAGAAAAATTCAAGTTAGGTTTTGAATATTCTGATTGTAAAGTTGAAGATGCAAGATTAGTTATACTCAATGCTTTAGATGCAAAAAATAATAAAGCAGTAATTCTCACAAACACGAGAGTAATAAAAGCAAAAAATAATAATGGATTATGGGAAATAGTTTCAAAATCAACCAATAAAAAAACCTCTAAACAGATAAAACTAAAATCTAAGGTACTAGTTAATGCCTCCGGACCCTGGACAGATAAAACAATCTCAGTAATTGACAAGAAAAGGGACAATCAAAAAAACACAAGGTTGATTAAGGGAAGTCATATTGTAGTTCCAAAATTATACAACCATGAGAAAGCTTATATTTTTCAACATCATGATGGTAGAGTGATTTTTTCCATACCATTTGAAAAAAACTTTACTCTCATTGGCACAACTGACGAACCTTTTCAGGGTAATTTAAGGAATCCTAAAATTTCAGATGAAGAAACTCATTACTTATGTGAAGCAGCATCTACTTATTTTAAAAAAAATATATCCTCAAAAGAAATTATATGGACGTATAGCGGGGTGAGATCTCTTTTTGACGATGGAAAATTAGATGCCAAAGATATAACAAGAGACTATACAATCGAGAAAAAGATTTTAGACGATCTATTATATATTTCTGTTTTTGGTGGAAAGATTACAACTTACAGAAAGTTGTCTGAAGAAGTTTTAAAAATTATTGATAAAAAATTCAATAAAATTACAAAAAGCTGGACTGCGAAAAAATCTTTGCCTGGAGGAGATTTTTCACCACTTGAATTTGATTCACTTTTAGAAAAATACAAGAATAGATTTCCATTTATAAAACCTGATACAATTGAGAGATTATTTAGTTCTTACGGTACAAATTTGGAAAAAATTTTAGGTAATAAGAGTAATATTAAGCAATTAGGAATAGATTTTGGAAAAGGGCTATATGAATGTGAGGTTGATTACCTTATTAAAAATGAGTGGGCCTTAACTGTATCTGATATTATCTGGAGAAGAAGTAAATTAGGCTTAACTCTAAATAAAGCTGAATTGTTAAAATTAAATAACTACATCATGTCACGAACTTAGTTTTTTTTAAATTCAGATATACCTAAACCAATAAGTATGAGAGTTAGTGCAAAAATAAATTGTGAAGGTAAATGTTCTTTTAAAATGAACATCCCAAAAATAACAGCCCAAATAGGAACTTGATAATTTACTAAACTCAAAAATGGAGGGCCTTTTAATCTAATCAATAAAACTAACATTATTGTAGCTAAAGCTGTTGGAAATAAACCTAGGTAAATTAATCCAAAAAAAGCCAAATCGTTATTTAAAGCTGGTAGGCCGTCAAAATAAATTGTTATAGGTAGCATTACTGTCGCAGCAAATAGCAAAGAACAAGATGTGAACGATAATAAATTTGATGTAGGGGCCAGTTTTGTAATTATTGAACCACATGCATAACATACACTTGCTAAAACACAAGCTATTTGAGCGAGTATAATTATGCTATTGTTAGAGAAATTAATTGAGCGTGGGCCTATCAAAATTACAACTCCTATAAAACCTATTATAAATCCAATTAATTTGATTTTTGTCATCCTTTGATTAGGTATTAAGTAATGGGATAATGGAAGCACCACCAATGGTACAACAGCCATAGAAATTCCAGCAAAACTTGATGACACATTTATCTGACCCCAACTTAATAGAGTAAACGGTATTGCATTAGAAAACAAACCCATCCCAAAGCAGTGTAAAAGAATTCTCTTTCCATTTTTATCTGAAACTCTGGGTAACTGGTTACCAGTAAAAATACACAAGGCAAATAGTAATAGAGCTGCAAAAACTATTCTAAAAGTTGCAATAGTAAGTGGTGTATATGAGCGTAAAGCTAATTCGACGCCCATAAATGACAAGCCCCATATAATACCAAGTACAATTAACAAAAACCAGCTAAAAAAAATGCTACTATAAGTTGTTGATTTTGACATAAACTTACGAAAATGCGCTTTTTGATTTGCCAGTTATTTTATTAATATTTTTTTTCAAAAACAAATGCATTCCATGTCCAAAGACGAGAAGAGCGGGAGTTGCAAGTAATGTCAAAATTGTTGCAAATGTTAATCCTCCTGCAATAGTGCTAGAGAGTTGTGCCCACCATTGAGATGAGGGAGCGCCAACTAATACTTCTCGATCTGCAAACTTAATTGTGAGTTCAAAAACCATTGGCAGCAATCCAAGAATGGTTGTAATTGCGGTGAGTATTACTGGTCTAAACCTCAACAAGCCTGCTCTAAATGCTGCATATGGCGCTGCATATCCTCTTTTTCTAATTTCATTATAAGTATCAATGAGAACAATATTATTATTAACAACTATCCCTGCTAAAGCAATGATACCTAAACCTGACATGACAATACCAAATGGTCGTCCTGTTATCCATAACCCAAGTAAGACACCACCAATAGAAAGTATTATAGCAGACATTGTAACAAAAGTTTGCCAAAACGAATTAAACTGGATCATGAGTATCATAATCATTAATAATAATGATAATCCAAATGCCTGGCCAAGAAATGCTTGGGTTTCAGCGATATCTTCATCCTCACCGCCAAATTCGATACTTACATCATTATCAATTGACATTTTTTCTATTTCTAATTTTAGATTTTCAATCAATTTTGCAGGAAGCAGACCATCCTTTACATCTGCGTTAATAGCCATATATCTTTTCCCATCAAGTCTCTGAATCTCTCCATTCTTTGGTTTTGGTTCAAGCTTTGCAAAAATATTCATTGGTATAAATTCACCTTGATCAGACGGTATCTTTAACTCTTCTAATCTAGCAAGACTTCTTTGAGATTTTTTAAATCTTAACAAAACCTCAAGTTCATCATCGATGTCGTCAGGTCTATAATCTGATAGTTTAACGCCTTTTGTGAGTAATTTAATCATTGTTCCAATTGCAGAAACGGAAACTCCATATTGATTAGCTGTCTCTCTATCAGTTACAACCATCCATTCTGTTCCTGGCAATGGTCGACTATCTGCAACATCGATGAAGCCATCAATATTGGTCATTTTTTCTAATATTTTTTCAACTGTAACTGATATCTTTTTTAAATCTGAACCAACTACTTCAATATATATTGGTTTGCCACCACCAGGGCCCTCTTGATCAACAATAACATTTACCTTTGCACCAGGTATATTTTTAACAAGATTTCTCATATTTTCTATTATCTTATTGGCTGGTTCTCTTTCCTGCCAATCTGAAAAGAATGTTGTAATATTACCTATGCTATCACGAGGATCATTATTTTCTGGATTTTTTGATCTAGCATAAATTATGTCAACTCCTTCTGGGTATTGAAGAGCTTTTTCAGCTGATTGCACGATATTATCTTTTTCGGTTGAAGAAAAATCTCCCCTAGAAAGGATTTGAACTTTTGCTTTTTCTGGCTCTATATCTGGAAAGAATGAAACACCCAAACCAGCTTTTGAATATGTATAGAAAGACATCCCAATTATTGAAAAAATAAGTAGCATTATAGTAATTGGACGTTTAATGGAAAATTTTAATATTGATCTGTAAAACTTTGGTGCTGATGGTTTTGTATAAATATTCTTTTTTGGATTTTTACCGAACAAGCTTCCTATGACTGGTACAAAAATTAAAGCCATTAAAAGTGAAGAAGTTAAGACAAATATCATAGTTATGGGTAAATACTTCATAAATTGCCCAACAATTCCAGGCCAAAATAATAATGGTAGAAAAACCATTAAAGTTGTAGCTGTTGATGAAGTTATTGGCCAAAACATTCTGGATGCACCATCTTTGTATGCCTGAAATCTATTAATCCCTTTTGAAAGACGTGTATCCGCAAATTCTGTTGTAACAATCACTGCGTCGACAAGTAAACCTGCCACAAGTATTAAAGAAAACAATACAATTATGTTTAGGGTAATCCCAAGCATATTTAGAATTATAAACCCTAATAAAAAACTCCCTGGGATAGCAACACCAACAAGCAAAGCATTTCTAAAACCTAATGTTGCTAAAATCATAACCATAACAATTAGAACAGCTGCTATAACGTTGTTACCAAGCTCACTAAGAATATTTCTTACATTTTTTGATTCATCATGAAGGATAGATACTTTTATTGCTTGGTTATTAGATTGAATATAATTATTTATTTTCGTTTTTGCGGAATCAGAGATTTCAATTAGATTTGAACCAACCCTCTTTTTAAGCTCAAGTACTACTGTTGAATCACCATTAACTCTCGAGTAGCCCTCAGGGTCTTTAAAAGTCCTGCGAATTGTTGCTATATCACTAAATTTAAGAGATGTATCTTTATCCGCTTTGATAGGCATATTTGATAATTCATCTATCGTTTCAATTACTGCTGGGACTTTTAATAAGAAATTTCCTCCACTTTGTTCCATTGAGCCAGCAGTGACAAGCTGGCTATTTGAAGATATAACCCTGATTATATTACTTGGCGACAAACCATATGCTTCCATAATTTTTGCATCAATAATAATTTCTATAATTTCTTCACGATCCCCGCCTATATCAACTTCAAGTACACCTGTGAGACTTTCAAGCTCATCTTTTAACTCTCTAGCTGACTTAACTAGACTTGAGTAAGATATTGGTCCGGATAAAGCCACGGTAAGAATTGGAAACATGGAAATATTAATTTCAAAAATTTTGGGCTCATCAGCTTCATTAGGAAGGTCTGGTTTAGCAGCGTCAACTGCTTCCCTAACATCATCTAAAATAAGATCAATATTTTCTCCAGCATCAAACTCTAGTGTTACGGAAGAATAACCTTCTGCAGACGCAGATGTCATTTTATCTAATCCAGCAACAGTTCTAAGATGTTTCTCTAAAGGTTTAGCTAATAATTTTTCAGCATCTGTTGGAGTTATTCCCTCATAACCAACGGAAATGTAGGCCATTGGTATATCTATATCTGGTGTAGCCTCTTTTGGCATCTGTACAAATGACGACGATCCAAAAATCACTATTATAATTAATGCAAGTAAAACTGCATAGGGACGAGAAAAAAAAGCATTTATAAAACCATTCAATTTTAATTCTCTATATTATATTGGATTTTATCATTTAGACTGACAAATGCTTGGCCATTAGTAAGAACAATATCGCCATCATTAAGACCAGTTACGTTAACTAAGTTCTCACCACTGTTTATAATTGTTACGTTTTTATAAGTTACTTCGTCATTTGTAACAATTTTAGTGTATAGTACACCGTCACTATTTACACTTAAATGAACTGGCGACATCTCATAAGCTAAAATGTTATCAGTTGTTATTTCAATCTCAAGTGTCATGCCACCCTTTAAAAAGAGATCCTTATTTTTAACAATAATTTCAACATCAAAGGTTCTGGTGGAAGTGTTTGCAGTTGATGCAATTTTTGAAACTTTTCCAAAAAGAGACCTGTCTTTGTATTTCACTATTGCTGCATCACCTATATTGATATTATTTATTTCATTTTGAGAAATTTTGCTGATCAATTTAATGTTTTCCATACCTAATATATTTCCTACAACAGAATTTTTTGTAATTCTTTCTCCCTTATCAAGATAAAGCTTTTCGATTACGCCATTTACAGGTGAAAAAATAATCATATTATTTAATTCTCTGTTAAGATCCATTAGATATGTTTTGGCATTCTGAAAATCAGCCTCACTCTTAATTAAATTTAATTCTAGATTATAATTTTGTTGATTTTCTAATGTAGCTATTTTTACTTGAGCATTTTCAACTACTGATGCTTTTTGGGTAACTTCTAATGAAGAAGCAAAATTTTGTTCAAAAAGTTTTTTTACAATATCTAAATCTTGCTGTGCTAATTTAAGGCTTGCTCTTGCAGCTTGCAACTCTTCAGATAGAGTTCCATTCAGTGTCTTTTGGGCGACATCAAGTGCTTTTTTTGAAGCAGTAAATGCAGCCTTTGCTGCAGTAATTTTTTGATCAAGAGTTCCTTTATCAACCTCTAATATTTTATCACCCTCAGATACGAAATCTCCTTCTTTAGCAAAAAGTCTGGATATTATTCCTTCTACTTCAGAGGGTAAAGATATTTCAAATTCTGGATAACTCACAGCATTTGATCTAATGGTTTTGCTAATTAAATTATTTTTTACTCTTTTAGCAGAAACTATTATGTTGTTTGCCTCATTTTCTGAAGTTGTATTTGAAATTGATGAATTGTCATTAAAGCTATTTTTTGTTTCTGTGCTTAAAAAATCATCTGAAAACATCCATCCTAAAACTAATAAAATTATTATTATTGCAAATATAATTGGTGAACGTGACTTCATTGTAATTTCCAAATTTAAGATTGATTTAACTCATATATAGCGATTTATTTTACAAAATAAATAAAACTTTTATATTTTCTTGAATTATTCTATTCTTTAACAAAAATGAGTTTTCAATATGTTTAATGCTCCAAAAAATGTAGTAGAAGTTAAACACCCGCTGTTGCAACATAAGTTATCCTTGATGAGAGATAAAAAAACTCGTTCAGTTATTTTTAGGGCTTTGATGAAAGAAGCAGGTATGATTTTAGGTGTTGAAGCTACTAAAGAATTAAAATCATATGAAAAAAATATCTCTACACCATTGGAAGATATGAGTGCCACTTTTTTAAAAGAACCAGAGCCAGCTGTTGTTTCTATTCTTCGTGCTGGTAATGGTTTACTTGAGGGCTTACTCCAAATTTTGCCTAGTGCTGCTGTAGGATTTCTAGGCATGTCCAGAGACCATGATACACTTAAGCCAATAGACTATTACCAAAATCTTCCTGCAAATATGGCAGATAGGTCAGTTATTATAGTAGATCCCATGCTTGCTACAGCTGGAAGTGGGATAGAAGCTACTAGACTTGTCAAAGATGCAGGTGCCACAATAATAACTTTTGTTTGTCTTTTGGCCGCACCTGAAGGTATAAAAAAATTTAACGAATCTCACCCTGATGTTAGGTTGGTTACTGGTTCAATAGATAGGCAGCTAAATGAAAAAGGGTATATATTACCTGGATTAGGTGATGCAGGTGACCGTATTTACGGAACTTAAGTTCTCAGCCTATGCTGATGGCTCCATTTTCGCTATTTGTAACTTGAGCTCTATTGTTTCTAAATAGTTCTCGTCCATATCCATTCTTATATTCTTCAGGGCCAATAAAATTATTAGGTAATTGATTTTTATTATTTTGTTTAACATTTATTGTCTTTGTGTTTACATCAATCTCGATTATATCTGAATCTTTTATTTGAGATATTAGACCATTCTCAGCTGCTTCAGGATATATATGCACGATTGATAAAACAGAACCTGACGCACCTGACATTCTCCCGTCTGTTATCAATGCTATTTTATAACCTAAGTTTTGCAAAACAGATAAAGTTGGACTTAAGGAATGTAATTCTGGCATCCCATTTGATTTTGGACCTTGCCCTCGCACTACCACAACACAGTCTTTATGAAGGGCGCCATCTTTGAAAGCATTATAAAATTCTGTTTGATTGTTGAAAACTAAAGCTGGAGCTTTTATTTTCCAATATTTTTTTTCTACAGATGAAACCTTAACTATTCCTTTCCCAATATTACCTTGCATGAGAACTATGCCTCCTTCAGAACTGAAAGGATCTTTTAAAGTTCTCAGGATTTGCTTATTTTTTGAAGAAAAAGAAATTTTATTAAATTTAATTTTATCTTTATCTTCTGTTGGTTTTTCTAAATATTCTTTAAAGCCATTTTTGTTTATTGTATTGATATTATGCAAAAGTCCATTCTCAGATAATTCTTTTATTAGAAAACTAGTTCCACCAGCATTATGAAATTCATTTATATCAGCTTTGCCATTAGGATAGACACTTGCTAAAATCGGAATTACTTTAGATAATTTATTGAAATCTTCCCAATTAATTGTTATCCCAGCAAATTTCGCAATAGCAACTAAATGAATTGTTAAGTTGGTTGACCCTCCAGATGCTAATAAACCAATCATGGCATTTACTATAGATTTTTCGTCTATAATTTCCCCTATGGATTTATTTTTTTCTTTTGCACTGCTTATTTCAACAATTCTTTTTGAGGCCCATTCAGAAAATAATGTCCTCAGTTTGTCGTCTGGATTAATAAATGCGGAGCCTGGTAATATCAACCCCATAAATTCTAATAAGAGTTGGTTTGTGTTAGCAGTTCCATAGAATGTGCATGTGCCAGGACTATGATAAGCCTTGCTTTCAACTTCTAAAAGTTCTGATTTTGAAATTTTTTTATTTACATAATTTTC
>CAZNBI010000047.1:0-9376 GCA_964571065.1 uncultured Rhodobacterales bacterium
GCTGGTGTTGAGAGAGTTCTTAATCAAATGCGAAATGAATTAGAAAGAGATATGAAATTAATGGGTTGCAAAACAGTTAATGACTTGAGTAGAAAAAACCTTAGATTTCGAAATTAAATATATTTTTATGGAAATAGAAACAAAAACTGCAACAGTAAATAATATTAATTGGCATTGGGCTGAGGCTGGTGATGGAGAAGCTGTTGTATTGCTTCATGGTATTCCAGAAAGTTGGAGATGTTGGAAACATCAAATTCCTAAATTAGCAAGTCAATTTAAAGTGTATGCAATTGATTTAAAAGGGTATGGACTTTCAGATAAAAGTGAGGGGGATTATTCAATGAATAAGGTAGCCTCTGAGATATTGGATTTACTTGATTATTTAAAGATTGATACCTTTAGGCTTGCTGGTCATGATTGGGGTGTAGCAATTAGTGATAATATAATAGATCAAGCTCCTGAAAGAGTAAAAAGATACGTAAGGTGTTGTCTGTCTTTACATAATTATGACCCGCGAAATTCTTTACACCATCAATGGAATTCTGAAAATCCTGAATTAGCTGCAAAATTGATGAATAAATCTGAAGCTTATGTAAAAGTATGGTTTGAAAGTTCTTGTAAGCCAGAATTAATTCCGGATGAAACTGAGATAAATGAAATAATAGAAGATTTTTCACATCCTGGTATTGGAGATGCTGTTCCAAGATACTTTAGAGACATACCTAAAAACAAACCTGTAGATTTATCAAAATTTACTATGCCTATTTTATATATTCATGGCGAACATGATCCAAGGCAACCACTTGAATATTGTGAAGGTATGGAGAAACACTTACCAGGTTTGCAAGCAATTCTTGTGCTTGATGCTGGGCATTTTGTCACAAGAGAAAGACCTGTTGAAACTACGAATGCAATGATGTGGTTTTTTAATTCAATGCTTGGTTCAGGTTTGAAATTATTTGATAGATCAAAAGAATTAGGACTGCCTACAAAACCTACTGCAGCACCATCAAAAAGTTTTGGTGTAAACTCTTTGAAGTTTGATTGAGAATATTTTGGCAAGGCATAGAGGTAAATTCGATAAATACAATAATGCCCCATATGAACTAAGTCGTTCTAGAATAGAAAATTTCATCAATTGCCCTGCCTGTTTTTATATGCAACAGGTAGAAAAAATAGATTTTCCTTCAACTCCAGGTTTTAACATTAATGAGGCTACTGATCTACTTTTAAAGAAAGACTTTAATTACTATAGGCTTCAAAAAAAACCACATCCTTTTTTAGTAAAACAGGGTCTGCCTAATTTAATTCCTTACCAACACGAACATTTTGAGCTTTGGACTCAAAGTATGCATTTTGGAGCTGAGAATAGATTTCATTATGATGACAAAATTAATAATCTACGAATAGGTGGTGGTCTTGATGATGTTTGGTTAAATACCAAAACAAATAAATTGCATATTGTAGATTATAAAAGCACATCACAAAAAAGTGATAATGGGCCAATTAACCTTAATGATTATTGGAAAGGTGCATATAAGCGTCAAATGGATCTGTATATTTGGGTAATGAGGAACAAAGGTTTTGACGTTGATGATGTTGGCTATTTTTTATATTGTGATGGAGATAGATTTACTGACCATGCTTTTTTAAATGAAACACATGCTCTTATGGAGTTTAAAATAACTCTTATTCCTTATAAATGTGATTTGAATTGGATAGAGACTACTCTAAAGAAAATTCATGAAAATTTAAGGTTGGAAGAAAGACCAAAACACAGTGATAATTGTGAATATGGAAAATTTATTTATGAGAGCAGTGAAACTATTACAAAATTAAAGATTAAAACCCTTTTTTAGCTTTCAAGCTCTGCCAATTTTACCAGATCAAATCCATTATCTATTAGGCCTTGTTTAATAGATTTAGCTTGATTAAGAGCTTCTTGTTTATCTCCATGTATACAGATACTTTTTGCTGGAACATGAATTTTTTTACCGTCAAGTGTTTCTATTTTTTCACCATTTGCAATATCAATTGCTTGCTGAACAGCTTTTTGAACATCTGTTATTAAGGAACCTTCTAAACTTCTAGAACTCAAATTTCCATCTGACATATAGGCTCTATCAGCAAAGCCTTCTTCAACGCATGCTATTCCATAATAGTCACCTGCCTTTATTAACTCAGAGTTTGTAGGTGCCAGTAAAATCAGTTTTTTGTCTATAGCTTTAAATCCTCTTACAATTGCTTTGGACAGATTTAAATCCTCGCAAGCCATGTTATTAAGTGCCCCATGTGGTTTCATGTGAGTAACTTTTGAATTTAAAGTAGAAGCAATTCCTAGTAACGCTCCTGTTTGATAAGCAATTAAATTTTCTATATTTTTTTCAGAAAGATTTAACCTCCTTCTTCCAAATCCTTCAATATCAGAAAAACCTGGGTGAACGCCGATATCAACATTGCTTTCATTACATAGCAAAATGACATTGCTCATAATATTTTCATCGCCGGCGTGCTTCCCACAAGCTATATTTGCTGAATTAATTTCATTAATAATGTCTTTATCATTGCCCATGGTCCATCTTCCATAGCCCTCAGCAACATCTGCATTTAAATTGATTTTCAATTTCATTTTTTTTCCCATATATTATTAATAAAATTAGTTTGATTGTGGCATGAAAAAATTTGATTTTCAATTGGCAGGTGATACTGGAATTCACTTTTACCCAAAGGGGAGTAATAAAAGTTATATTGAAAATTTACTAAGCTGTCTTAGAGAAAAAGGACCTAAAGGTATAATAGATTTAATTCCTAGTCTTTCTAATTTATTAGTAATTTTTGATCCAACAGAAGTCACTTTAGAAGTATTGATTCAGTATGTCGATCAATTAGAAATAGACAAGTATAACAATAAAAAGAAATACCCTTCAAGCTGGGAAATACCAATATGTTACGATGAAAAATATGGGTTAGATCTTCAATTTATTTCTGATAATTGTAATTTATCAATAGATGAGGTTATTGAAACTCATCAAAAACAAATTTATCAAGTTAGCATGATGGGCTTCCTTCCTGGTCTTCCTTTTTTAACAGAACTTGATAGTAAGCTAAAGATGCCTAGAAGAAATAATCCTCGAAATTTAGTACCGTCAGGCAGTGTTGGAATAGCTATTAATCAATCTGTAATATATCCTCAAAATAGTCCTGGAGGATGGAACTTAGTTGGAAGAACACCAATAAATATTTTTGATCAGCGGAAAAAAGAAGCTATTTTACTTTCAATTGGTGATTACATCAGTTTCAAAAAAATAATCAGAGAAGAATTTGAAGATGTTTATGAAAAAAATAAAATATCGCCAGTAACAATAAAAAAAATAAATCATAATGACTGACATCCAAAAAGGTCCATTTCTTAGAGTTGTTTCAGGTGGGCAAACAACTAGTTTGCAAGACAGAGGAAGATTTGGATTTCAAGATAAAGGTGTTCCTCCATCTGGAGTATTAAATCAAAATGCAATGAAAATTGTTAACAAGCTTGTCGGGAATAATATTGAGGAAGCTGTTTTAGAAATTTTTCTAAGCGGTCCAATATTAGAGGTTAATGCTAAAAATGCACTTGTTTCATTAATAGGTTCTAATTCATCTAGTATAGAAATTATTAATAGAAACGTCAAAATAAGACCTGGCCGTTCAATCAAGGTTTTTGAAAAGGATATTATAAAAATTAATTCGGGAAATGAAAATTTAATTTCACTTTTTTCTATTTCTGGAGGGTTTAATGTTACTAAAGTATTAGGAAGTAAATCAACAAATCCAAGTGTTATAATGGGGGGATTTAAAGGCAGTTTTCTTGAAGATAATATGAATTTGCCTCTCAATAATAATATTCATAAATATCATGAAAGCCTAATTCCTAAATTCAAGTCACACGATCAAGTAAAAATCTTCAGAGTAATTATCGGACCCCATGTGGATAAATTTACTAATGACGAAATCAATAAGTTTTTATCAACAAGTTGGAAAGTGACTAAAGATATTAATAGAATGGGTATAAAACTTACTGGTAATAAAATAAATTCTATAGCAGGACGTGACATGCTTTCAGATGGAAATCAAATTGGTTCAATTCAAATTACATTAAGTGGTGAGCCAATAGTATTATTGCCTGATAGAGGCACTATTGGGGGTTACCCCAAAATAGCTACAATAATTAGTAGTGATCTTGAACTTATTCCAAGCTTAAAAATAGGTCAAAAAATTCGATTTGAAAGTATTAATATAGATGAAGCTAAAAAGATAAACATAGAATTTGAGAAAAAAACAAACAAAATTTTGTCCAGTATTATAAAAATTTAATTACTTTTTTTAGAGGTGATAAGTTGATCTCTTCAATGACAGATCCATTTCTAGTAGAAAGTATATCAATTATAATCTTTCCTATATCGTCTGGTTCAATTGCATTTGATTTATCTTCACCGGGCATAAAATCTAAATTATTAAAAAAAGATGTCCTTACCATTCCAGGATTAATTAAACTTACATGAATATTTTTTGAACAACTCTCCTCTCTGATAGATTGAGAGAAACCTCTCAATCCAAATTTGGCAGCTGAATAAAGGCTACCATTTTTCCCGCCCTTTAATGCTGACTCTGATCCAATAAATATAATGTTTCCTTTCCTAATTTTTTTTAGATGTGGAAGAATTTTATTAGTTAGAATCATATGAGAAGTAAGGTTAGTAAAAATAAAATCATTTATTTCTTTGGTGGAAAATGTCTCTAAAGTGCCAAATCTTCCAAATCCGGCATTACTTACTAAGCAATCTAAATCCTTGTGATCTTTGATAATTTTTGCAATCGTGTTCAATAAAATTTCCTCGTTTGAAAAATCTGTTTTGTACTTTATATAATTTTTTGTTTCAGGATTAAATTTTGAGTGATCTCTTGCCAATCCAATAACTTTTGCTCCACTGTTAAGTAATGATAAAGTTATAGAACGGCCTATTCCATCTGAGCTTCCTGTAACTAATACTTTTCTTTCTTTTATCATTTTTAACCCAAAACTTAATTTGATTTACAATTAAAAATTAAACTTTCTGGGGCAAAATTAAGAGATAAATTTTTACAAAATTCAGTCATTTCTTCCTCTATTTCTTGTTTATATGAAACCTCAGATTGATTTTGCTCAAAAGGACCTACAAAGAGTTTTTCATTTTGGTACATGTTATTTATCTTTTTATACATTGCGATGGGAAATCTTAATGGTCCATAACTAATAGAATGAATTGATGATATATTTATTGCATTGAATATATTCTCATGTAGATCTTGGTATTGATCTTTCCAACTGTCTCCAAAAATAAGTGGATCAAATCTAAGTCCGATTTTCCAGCCTAAAGCTGATAATGTTTTTATAGCAGCTATTCGTCTTTTTATGGTTGGAGCCTTTTTGTCTAAAGTAAGTGAGATTTTATCTGGCATTAAGCTGAAAGCTATCACACAATTATTTATAGGTGCTATTTTATCCAATGGTTTTATTTGGTTACTTTTTGTCCTTAGTTCTAGAATACAATTTGAATGTTCTTTGAAAATTGGCATTATGTAAGATGCAAAACCTGTTATATTCTCGAGTGCTAAAGAGTCACAATCATACCCTGAAAAAAAAGTTATATTTTCTTTTTTTGAAATTAGTTTTTTGATTTCTAAAACAAAATCTTCATAATTTATGAATAAAACAAAATTCGCAGATGAATACATTCCTTGTAAAAAGCAGTAACTGCAATCGTATATACAATTATACATATGAGAAAAATAATAGTTTTTGGAGCTGCCTATCCCAAAACCTTCTGGGGCAGGAAGAACAAAGCCTTTATGTTTTTTTGCTAAAATAAGACATGGGTTCTTTTTTTGAATTCTAAAATTTTGATTTTTTCTATTAAAAACTTCTCCATAGCGGTCAATAGCAATAGTCCTAACATTTCGAAACTTAGATAGTATGCCCAGTGTCCTAGGATGTTTTTTTATCTCTTTTTCAATATAAATTGTATCAATCAATCTCAACTCCAGCTTATTGCAGTTTCATCAATCTCTGATTTCAATCTAACAATGACTGATTTACTGTCTTTGCAATCATTAATAATGACATCCAACTTTCGTTTTGGAAATAATAGTTGCCATTTTTTTAGTAAATCTTCTAAAACAATTTTTTGAGAAAATGTAAAACTGTACTTTGAAGTCAGTTCATAAAAACTTTTTGGCTTTTGTTTACTTATATAAATTTCCTCTGATAAATCTATTAAATTTTTTAAACAGTTTTTAACTGCTAAAATATTTTTCTTCACCAAACAATCAATATTTTCCTTGTTTATGTTCGTGACTTTATTTTTTGAATTATCAGAAACAATTTTTAGTACCAAAATTAAATCATGAGATGCAATTTTACTTGTAGTTTCAAAGAAACCAGATCCCTCCATATCATACATATAATTTTCAGAATAATTTTCTTGAGCCTTATCAACAGTAAGAAGAGATGCATATTCAATTTTATCTTTAATAACTTTACTAGGAAAAAATGTTTTGTTGTTACTTTGTGAAATAATTTTATCTATTTTAAAAATTGTTCCATAATTTTTTTCAAATCCTGCTATTCCAAAATTAATCCAAATACTCCATGGAGTGGCTTTACTTTTTAAAAAAAGATAAGCTGAAGCTGCTGCAGCGTTTACTTTACCAATTCCAGAAATAATTAGCCAAATATCATATTTTTTAGATTTAAAAATTTGATATGGTCCCTCGTGTTCAAATGATTTTAATTCGTATTGACTAATTATTTCTATTGCTTCAGCTCTTAAAGCAACTAACCAACGAATTGAAGGAGTGCTATTCATAAATAGTTTTCCTAGAAATTGACTTTATCCCAGTATTCAAGTTTTGTAGAAAACTCATTAACAATAGATAAATTATTTCTTTTAAATGCACCATTAATAATTATTTTTAACTTTTTAATTAATTCTTTTTTAGCCTGTTTTTTCTGTTTGTTAGTTAGATCAAAGTTTTTAATAATATTTTCTATAGATTTAATTCTAAATCGATCCATTCCCCAATATGACTTTGATAGTTGGTCTTTATGTCCACCATATTTATAAGTAAGTTTATCTTGAGCAAAAAGAACTTCTTCTGAAGAACATATTTTTAGCCACATGTCATAATCTTCACAAACTGGCAAACTTTCATCAAATAGACCAACTTTATCCAAAATATTTTTTTTAAACAGAACACTACTAGGAGAAATGCAGCATAATGATAGACACCTTTCGAAGATGTAGCCACCTTGTTTTTTATGTTTTTTCATTTGATTTATATGTTTATTATTTCTAAACCAAACTTCATCAGTATGGATTAAATTATATTCTTTTAATGCACTATCTAACATACTGGTTTGGACTTCTAACTTTCTAGGATGCCATGCGTCATCTGAGTCAAGTAAAGCTATCCATTGATTAATTGATTTCTTAATGCCTTTATTTCTGGCGCTGCTAACTCCTATTTTATTTTCTGTAAGAATTGTTATTTTAGGATATTGTTCTCTCAAGAACTTTAAAGTTCCATCACTAGACCCATTATCAACAACTATTATTTCAGCAGGTTTGTATGTTTGATTTATTACTGAATCTAATGCTCTTTGAAGAGTGTTAATTCTATTTAATGTAGGAATTACAACAGATATTTTATATTTATTTTCATTTTTTGACATTAAATTTAAATTATTTTTACTAAAAGAATATTTAATTATCTATTAAAAAACCTTCATATTTATTTGTCTCAACTTCCTTGCAAATTTTAGAATATTTATCAAGACCGCCTGAATAAGGTATAAATCCTACAGGCTTTCCTTCAATATTTGAGCCTAGATACCATGAATTTTCTGTTTTTAAAAACATTGTTTTTTTTGCTGCATCATGTACTTTTTTTAACCAATTTTTTGAGTATTTTGGGCAAGCCTCAATTTTGTTTTTTTTCTCTCTTAATAGATAAGAAATACACTTAGTTATCCATTCAACATGTTGTTCTATTGCTCTTGGCATATTGGTTAGAACAGATGGACTTCCAGGTCCAGTAATTGTAAATAAATTAGGAAAGTTAGGAATTTGAAGACCCAAATAATTGTTGGGTTGTATTCTCCACTCAGATGATAAGTCTTTACTATTTTTTCCTTGAATATCAATCTCTAATAATGAACCTGTAATTGCATCAAATCCAGTTGCAAAAATTATTATATCAGCAGGAATATTTCTTTTATTAATAATTAAACCTGAATTATAGCATTTTTCAATAGGATTAGATTTCAAATCAATCAAATCAACATTCTGTTTATTAAAAGTATCAAAATAATTTGTGTCTAAAGCTGGTCTTTTTGCACCAAAAGGATAGTTGAAATTAGTTAGGATTTTTACTTTTTGAGTGTCATTAACAATTCTTTTGATTTTATTTATTATAAAATCAGATGTTATCTTATTTGCAAAATTATTATAATTGATATTTGAGAATGTATCTCTAAAACTTAAGCCACCATTTTCCCAAGCCTTTTCAAGACCGCTTAAGAAGACATTTAAATTACTTTCATCGATTGGAGTTTTACTGTGTTCCCATGGATGTCCATGTCTATTATTAAAAGATATACTTTTAATTTGATCGAAATTATTTTTGAATTTTGTATTTTGATATTTGTCTAATCTGAAGTTTTTTGCGGGTATGCTGAAATTTGCAGTTCTTTGCAAAACAGTTAATGATTTACATTCTTTAGCTATTTCAGGGATTATTTGTATCCCTGAAGAGCCTGTTCCAAATACGACAATATTTTGTGATTTAAAGTTCACTTTATATGATGGCCATAAAGCTGTATGAAACACTTGACCTTTAAAATTATTGAGGTTTTTTATAGTTGGTTGATTGGGTTTAGATAAACACCCAGTAGCGGCTACAACAAATTTTGAATTATATATTTTCCCATTAGATAGGGAAATTATCCAGGTATTTGTCTCATCATTAAATCTCATTTTTGATACATCTGATGAAAAACTAATATTTTCAAAAAGGTTTAATTCCTTAGCAACAAATTTTAAGTATTTTTGAATTTCTGGTTGTGATGGGTATCGCTCAGACCAATCCCATTTTTTATAAATTTTTTTATCAAAAAAATAGCAATATGCCTTGCTTTCAGTGTCACATCTTGCGCCTGGGTATTTATTCCAGTACCATGTGCCTCCTAACTCAGGTGCTTTTTCAAATAAATGGCAATTAAGGTTTAAGTTCTTTTTAAGTGAATAAAGTTGGTATAGACCAGAAAAACCAGCTCCAATTATAATTACATCAAACATCT
>CAZNBI010000048.1:0-9188 GCA_964571065.1 uncultured Rhodobacterales bacterium
TATTATTAAATAATTCGAGTTACGGAACAATAAGAATGCATCAGGAAAAAAGCTACCCTGATAGAGTTTATGGGACGGATATTGAAAATCCAGACTATAGCATGATTGCAAAAGCTTATGGTATCCCCTCATATCAAGTAAATAAAACTGAAGAATTTCAACAATGTTTTGATAAAGTAATCAAATCAGAAAAAGGAGCAATAATAGAAATTATTTTAGATATTCAGAGTATTTCACCACACAAAACGCTAAATGAAATAAAAATGAAAACTTGAAATAGTGTATTATTTACACTAATACTTTATAAATGCTTATTTCGGATACTTTTAAAATTAAAATTAATATTTTAATTGTAAAAATTATAAATAATGAACTAAACGCTCTTTTCTGGAAAAGAAAAGAGGACGATGATTGGGAACTTCCTAGTCAAGCTTTGCCATACAATCAAAGTTTTGAATCTGTATGCAAGAGTATTCTTAGCGAAATAGTAAATCATAAAAGCTTGCAAGAATTTAATTTCAGACTTGCAGGTCATTTCATTAACGAAAAAACAGTAGAGCTTAATTATTTATGTTTAAGTAAGAAATTTAAATACAGCTTTATATACAATGATAAATTAAAAGATATAACTTGGGTAAATAGTAATAAAATAGTAAAGTTTAACTTCTCAGCTGATACTTTAAGCAAAAACTTTGAATTTATAAGATTTTTTATTTTAAACAACCCAGAGCATATCTTTTATCTAATAAAAAATGAATTTACTTTAACCGAACTTCAGGATGCATTTTTAAGCTTAGATTTAGAAAATAAGCAATTTAATGAAAAAAGGAATTTTAGAAAATGGTTGTTTCAGAAAAGTAAATTAAAAAACTTTATTGAAGAAACTGATAAAATAAGAACAGGACAACATCGACCTGCAAAAATTTTTAGATCGATTTAACTACTCAAACGAATCAAAAAAAAATTTTAATATATAAAATTATCTGAAATTCAAAAAAAGTAATAAAAATAATTATTTAGTTATTTTAGATTTAATTAATTGGTTCAAAAATATATCTTTACTAGTTAAGGATTAGTACGATATGAAAAAGCTTTCAATAGACAATTATTTCAATGAGATTAAAAAAATTAAAAATAAAATAGGTAATGAAGAACGCATACTGAAATTAGATAGCCCATTAAAAAAATCAATTCCTATTTCAAAATCTGAGTTAATAATTTTTTCTTTATCCTCTTTTTTAACAATTTGCTCATTGGGTATTGTTTTATTTGAGTTCATTTTGTCTAATGATAAAAAAAATGATCTTGATTATCAAAATACTTTTTTATATGAGAGAAATCTAAATCATAATTTGAAGGTTGCCTTAAACAAAAACCATTTAAAATTAGAGGATCACTATAAAAACTTAAATACATCGAAGCAAATAATGTTTAATATTAATTATACTAAACATGAATTTAAAAAATACGAAAATCAAATTACAAATCTCATCGCTGAAAAGAGTAAGTTAGAACAAACTATAATTAAACTTGAAAATCAAAAGAAAGAAATTTTATTAGAAAAAGAAATTCTTGATTACAAGAATATTTTAATTGGTAAACAATCTGAGCAGAAAATTTTTAAATTAGAAGAAAATCTCGCAGCACTTAATTCAAAAACTGAGATCCAAAATCAAAAATTATCAACAGCTATTGATATGATAGAAAACTTACAACTAGAGAGGATTAATCTTTTATCCAAATTAAATTTCTCAAACTCAAATGATGAACAATTAGCACTTCAAAATTAAATTAAAGTTATTCTCTTATTATTTTTCTAGAATTTATATTTTGTTCATGTTCTCTTAAGAAAACATAAATTCCACAAATAATTATTATTAATACACCAATGACAGTAAAAATGTCAGGGGTATCACTGAAAACAAAATAGCCAAGCACAGTAGCAGATACAATTTCCAAATAAAGAATTGGAGCGATTGTAGACGCTGGGCTGAACTTTAGTCCATAAACTACAAATAAATGTGATATTGTAGCAGTAATTCCGACAGCAATAAGTAGAATTAGTGAATTGAATGATGGGACTACTAATGAAAGCTCACTAAATGAAGTATTTTCAAAAATTAATAACAGTGGAAATATTATTATAACTGCACAAGAGCCTGTAAATGCTTGTAAAGAAATAGGGTGAACATTTTTAGTCATATATTTTGTAATAATCATATAAAAAGAATAAGTAACGGCCGTACCTAAAGGAAATAAAGCCACTGCGCCAAATAATGCATAACTAGGCTTCAATATCATCAAAGAAGCAGAAAATCCTATTATACAAGCTAAAATTCTTCGCCAACCTATTCTTTCATTTAAAACAAAATAACTTAGGAAAGTCATAATAAAAGGATTAACTAAAAATATTGCAATAGCATCAGCCATAGGCATATATTTTATAGCTCCAAAAAAAAGTGAAGTTGCAGTTAAGATGAAAAATGCCCGAGAAAAATGAAGAAAAATTTCATTAATACGAGGAAAATACAAAATTTTTAAGTAAAATGCTATTGGGATAATTATTATTGACTGAATAAAAAATCTTGCAAATGAAATCTGGCCAATAGGTATCTCATTTGCCGCTAATTTTGCAAATGTATCCATTACTGGTCCCATTATTGTAAAACCAATAACCAGTATTATTCCGAAGGTTGTTTGATTGTCTCCTTTATTATGCATTAATTATAAATCATCATTTAAGTTCACTATTTTGTCTTAATCCCATAGACAATCTTCCATCAGTAATATCACTAACGAAATGTATGGGCCTAACAAAATCATGATTTATCATTTTAAAACCTGTGGCAGGTAAAATCACAATATTGCCTGGAGTGTCATCAATAACTTGTGAATTACTCCCATCTCTATTCTGACACAAATAAAATTTTGAGTTTCCTGAAAGAGTAACAATTATAATTACAGATACATATTTTTTATGGTCCTTATGAGGAGAGATTCCAGATGAATAAGGTAAATATTTTTGAATCGCTATATCATTGAATTGAACTTGCGGAATTGGCGGATCTTTGATGAGTTTAATACTTTTAACAAATAAATTTTCGATCGCATCTGATAGAATTTTAATGCATCCTATCTTTGGAGCTGGAAAGCATACCTCAAAATCTTGTGATACTGAGTTGCCAACAACTGGTTTAGCTTTTCTGTATTCGAGAGTTGACAATTGGCTTATTAATTTTAATAGAAAATCATTTGAAATAAAATTAAGTGAAACATGGCTTTTTTTATTTTCACTTATGTCAGTAAGACCTTGTGCAAGTTTATTTATAGTTTCTTCATTAACATTAAATTCTGGATATTTAAGCATAATTTAATTTTAGAATACTTATATTTTATTAGTAAGAATAAAATTATTAATTATTAATAACTTTTATTTTTTAATAATCTATATATGGTAGATTTTCCTAATGCTAGGGTTAATGATATTTGAGCAATACTCATTCCTTCAGTAAAAAGTTTCTTTATTTTTTTTACAACTTTATCGTCAATTGGTTTTCGACCAAATTTTACTCCATTATTTTTAGCTTTTTGTATGCCTACTAGTTGTCTTTCTAATCTCAGATCCATCTCAAATTCTGAAATTAAAGACACCATATTATAAAAATCCATCTTGTTATTGGCTGTATTTAAATCCTGCTTTATTGCAATAATGTCGACATTTTTAACTTCAAGAAAATTTTTAATATCTTCTAAATGTCGAATACTTCTAGCAAGTTGATTTAATCTTGTGATAACTAATTTATCATTAACTTCTAATGATTTAATACATTCACTTAAGACAGGTCTTGTTCCATCAATGCTTGACCTCCTCTCTTTAAAAATATTCTCTATTTTCAATCCGTAATCCATTAGACAATGGATTTGCTGCTCTAATGTCTCATTAGAGCGCCCCTCTCTTACGTAACCAATTAAATTCATTTCTTTAAACCTCTTAATAATTTAGAGAACAATTATATATACGAAATTTTTCTAATAAATTTTAATAAATTAAAAATGTGTAAACATAGTGAGCCTATTCAGAAAAATTATCTGAAAAATCATTGTCATTAAACATAACAAGGACAAATGCCAAGACAACGTCCTTATCCATTTCCAATTAAAAATGTAACTAGGTGCATGAATAAACCTTGATAATAACCACATAAGTGAGGCATGTTGCAAAGGAATTCCCATTGTAATTCCTAATGTACAGAGCGTAAGGAAAATAGGGTATGTCTCTTTATAATTTTCAAAAGCTAAAGTAGCAATTTTAGCTTTCAACCCCTTTTCAGGTATATTGTGACGTCCATCAACAAAATTTAATATAGTTAACTTTTTTTCTGTTATCCAAAAATAAATTGGAAGGTAAGCAAGAAACAAAAAAAATAACATACTCATAAATAGTATTAACAAAGTATCTGGCATTGTAACCTCTTGAAAAATTTGGTTTTAATCACCATATATATAATATATAGGAGGGTTTTATGAACAATTTTTTAAGTTTTAACCCAGTTTTTATTATTATATTACTTGTTCTGATATATCTTACATTTTTAGTGTTATTTTCATCTCATCAAGTAGAAAATTATCAATATTTCAATCAATTTTTCTGCTCTGGGTGGGCAGGTGAGTGCATTTCAAAATAATTAATTTAAATGAATTAAATTCTCTGGATTTTATTTAATTTCTAGTAAATAATTGAGCATTATTATTGTTTGAGGTTTAAAATGCACCTGAAAAATATTTCACTTACAAATGATGGCCTGAATATAGAGTTTCAAAATGGAGCTAAAGATTGTTTCCCTTACATATGGCTTAGAGATCATTGCAAAGATATTGAAAATTGGGATGAGAGAAGCAATCAAAGAAAATTGTTTACGGCTTTAGTAGACCCCAATATTAAAATTGAGGAAACTAAAATTATCGAAGATAATAAAAAAATCGAAGTTAAATGGCCTGATATGAATAAAAGTGTCCATTATTCTGGTGATTTTTTATATAAAAATTCTCTTGAAAATATTTCTTCAAATAGTGGTGAGGCTCTATGGGACAAACAATCAATCAATAATACAGAATTAGAAATTAAATTTGATGAGCTGGACAAGAATGAAGGATTTAAAAATTTACTCCAAACAATAAAGACTTATGGATTTTCAATTATAAATAACTGTCCTACTGAAATGAAAACTGTTGAGGATATAGCTAATAAAATTGGATACGTAAGGAATTCAATTTTTGGAGATCTATGGAGTTTTGAATCGAATACAGAAATGGCAGACAGTGCCTACACTCAAGAAGAATTGCGTCCGCATACAGACGGAACCTACAATCATGATGCCCCTGGCTTGCAACTTCTATTATGCTGTGAATATGAGGCTGAGGGAGGTGAGTCAATAATGGTTGACGGTTTTAAAATTGCCCAAATACTTAGAGAAAATCATGGGACTTCTTATAATATTTTAAGTGAAATAGATATACCCGGAAGATACTTTGGCGATGGAGTTGAATTAATTGCAAAAAGGCCTGTATTTAAATT
Source organism: uncultured Rhodobacterales bacterium (assembly GCA_964571065.1). Classification (GTDB taxonomy): domain Bacteria; phylum Pseudomonadota; class Alphaproteobacteria; order Puniceispirillales. The sequence goes on from CAZNBI010000048.1 coordinate 5,576, forward strand.
TAGAAATAAAAAATTAATTCAAGTTAGTTTCAATAACTATGATCGAGGTGACTTTAGATTGCCTAATAATAAAATAAATGATTTTTATACTGCGATAAGAGCTTTTGATAAACTTGCAAATGCTAAAGAAATGCAATGGAGACAAATTTTAAAACCAGGGCAGCTATTAATTTTTAACAATTGGAGAGTTTTGCATGGGAGAAGCGAATTTAGTGGGAAAAGAAAAATGTCTGGTTGTTATATAAATAAAGAAGATTTTGAAAGTGTATGCAGGATGAACAGTATATATTAAAAGTAAACATTTAATTACGAATAATTGAAATTTAATACATTTGAATTCTTGACATACACTATTGATAAAATACCAGACAAGATATTTGAAATCATTATTCCCAGAAATATCCCATTTAAACCATAAAAATAGTTTCCTATTATAACTAAGGGAATTGTTATAATAAACAATCTTGATAAATATATAAATGTTGCTGTTAAAGGCTTTTGATATCCATTAAATGCCGCACTGGCTATATTTGACCAACCCCAGAAAATATAGCTTATTGATATTATTTTAATGTATTCAACTAAGTACTCTTTTACTAAAATATCAGCTGAAAAAAGATTTGAGAATTGCTTTTGAAAAATTAATAACGGGATAGAAACAACTAGTCCCCAAAGCCCGCTTAAAATGATAGAATAATTGATAGCAGTATTGATCCTGTAGTGTTTGCTTGCTCCTAAATTCTGACCTATAAATGGTGTTAAGGAAGACGAAATTGCAATAATTCCAACAGTAGCAAGAGATTCTATACGTAAGCCAACTCCGAATGCTGCAACAGCCTCTGAACCGTGTAATGAAACAACTTTATTTATATAACCTAGGACAACTGGACTTAACATCATTGTAAATGCAGCAGGTAAACCAATAACAAGAACGGGAAAACAAAATTTTAACAATTTAAGTATTTTCATGCTTGGAAAAGACAAAAGATTTTCATTTCTAATTATTGTGATCATGATATTCATGCCTAGAATATATGAAATTGCTGTAGCTATTGCTGCACCCTGAATGCCCATTGCGTTCAATGGCCCCCAACCAAAAATAAAAATTGGGTCAAGAATAGCGTTAGTTAAGGAAGTAATAATAATTATACAACTAGGTTTAATGCTATCTCCATTTGCCCTTAAAACAGAGTTCCCAATAACTAAACAGGCAAAAAATGGTGACCCTATATACCATATAGACATATACTCGTTGATAAGTTGAAGAGTTTCGCCATTTGCACCAAGGAGTGAAAAGATATAGTTATTAAAAAGAAAACTTAAAATTGATAACAAAACCATGAGAAAAAATATTAAAACCATTACATTTGATACGGTTTTTTTTGCTTTATATAAATCGCCTTGGCCAATATATTTTGAAACGGTCGCTGAAATTCCAATAGCTATTCCAATATTAAAACTCATGAGTGTAAATAAAACAGGAAAAGCATATGATATTGCTGATAATTCTAAGACACCAAGCTTTCCTATATAATAGGCGTCAACAAGGTTTATAACTAGTAAAGCAAACATACCGATTAGCATGGGAATTATCAAAGACAACAAAGCACTTAATATGTTGCCATTAAGAATTAATTCTGATTTGCTGTTATTTTGATAAGCCACAATCTAATCTAATAAGTTGTTTGGAATAAATAAATATATACCGTAAGTTAATTAAAAATGAACCATCTAAAGTAAAATGGAATTATATAAATTATCTGCATTAGATACTATTAATTTATTAAAATCTGAAGAAGTTTCTCCACTAGACTGTTTAAAGTCATTGCAGAATAGAATTGATGAAGTTAATCAGCACGTGAACGCATTACCAACGCTTTGTTTTGATAGAGCAGAACAAAAAGCTAAAAATATAATGAAAAGAAAAATTTATGACAGGGAAAATTTATATGGTTTGCCAATAGTAATTAAAGATTTAATTGATGTTGAGGGAGTTAAATGTACAAGTGGTTCACTAATTTTCAAAGATAGAATTGCAGAAAAATCAGATATATTGGTCGAGAATATTGAAAAAAATTGTGGTTTAATTTACGCGATGTCAAACACGCCTGAATTTGGAGCAGGTGGAAATACATTCAATGAAGTTTTTGGTAAAACTCTTAACCCATGGGATTTATCCAAATCTGTAGCTGGATCTTCAGGAGGTTCAGCCGCAGCACTCGCAACTGGAATGGCCTGGTTAGCACATGGATCTGATTATGGAGGCAGTTTGAGAAGCCCCGCAAGTTTTTGCTCAATTGTAGGAATGAGACCATCGCCAGGAAGAATTGCGAGTAATGTTGCAGGGATTTTGGATCAAACACTAGGTGTAAATGGTCCAATGGCAAGGAATGTGAAAGACCTCGCTTTATTTTTTGATGTTTTATTAGGGCAAACGTATAAGGACCCTACGTCAATTCCTAAAGAAGAAAAGTCATTTTTAGATAATGCCTTAGAAGCAAAAAAGCCAAGAAAAATTGCTATAAGCCAAGATTTGGGTATTCCTCCAGTTGACCCAACAATAAGAGAATTTGTTGTGAAAGCTGGAAAAGAATTAGAAAAGTTAGGTATTGTTGTTGAAGAGGCTACCCCAGATCTATCAGAAGCGCCAAATATATCTCAAACTTTAAGAGCATTTTCATTTTATGTAAACTTAAAATCACAATATTTTGAAAATAAAAAATATCTTAAAGAAGATATAATATGGAACATTGAAAAGGGAATGTCATTGACTGTTGATGATATCGCGAACGCAAATATAAAAAGAGTTCAAATCTTTAATAATATGCAAAACTTTTTTGATCAATATGATCTCTTAATTTGCCCTTCTACGATTGTTCCTCCATTTCCTGTAGAGCAAACCTATGTCAAATCCTGTGACGGTATTAATTTTTCAAATTATATAGAATGGTTGAATATTGTTTCGGCTGTCACTTTAACTGGTTCACCGGCATTATCTTTGCCGTATGGTTTCACACCTGATGGCCTTCCTATTGGTTTGCAAGTTATATCAAGGTTTAGAAATGAAAGAGATTTGTTATCAGGAGCAGCATTCATTGAATCAAATATAAATTTTAAAAATTATTTACCTATTGATGTGAAGTATTAAAGTTTACCATCCCAGTAAAATTGATATAATAGAGTCTTTTGTAAAAAATTGAAATTATCATCTGATAATATAAAAATATAATATCCACCATCATTAAGTTTTAAAAATGAAATTCCTTCAAAATTATCTACGACCATAGGTGGCTTTAAAGTGTCTAAAGTGAATGGTAATATCACTGAATTTGGTTTTAAATCTTCATATTTAATTACAGAAATTCGAGCTGATACACCCCTTAAAGGCGAGAAACTTCTTTCTAGTAAAAGTATGTTCCCATCAGGAAGACTGGACATGTCAGTGGGCTTGAAGGATCCATTCTTTTTTACATATACTTTTTTTAGTTTGTTATCTGATAGCAAGTATCCTGCAATTTTATCATCAGGATGGATTAAATTTTCAGAAAGTAAAAAAATTGAATTATTTTTTAGTGGTGCCATCGCTTCAATACCACCATTATCAGGTAAATCT
>CAZNBI010000049.1:0-9116 GCA_964571065.1 uncultured Rhodobacterales bacterium
CTCTTAATGATCTAAGAAGCAGAGGTTCTAAAACGCTTAAATGGGAACTATATAAGAATTTGTAATATCATGATTAAAAAAAAGATTCTGAAATTCTAGAATTAGCAAATAAACTGAATATCTCAATGATATTTTCCTCAGTTAGAAATTTTAACCATTAAGATATGATTTATAAATTTTCATCATTAATGATGAAAAAGATAAATTTTCAATGCTTTCAATAGGTATCCATCTAAAATCATCAGGGATTTTTATATTTAAATTTTTGGCAATACTTTCATCAATTATATAAATCCCCATATTCAAAGTAAAATGGGTAAATTCGTGCTTTACATTTGATATTTTCTTATTTGTATTTATTGATTTTAAAAAATTTAATCTTTCATCATTTTGATTGTCCCATCCCAAAGTTGGGAATGAATCTAATCCTGCTAATAGTCCTTTGCTTTTCCTTTTATAAATAAGAACACAATCATTATTTTTAATAACAAATGCAGAACCATTTCTAGTAGGTTTTGTTTTCTTTTTTATTCTTTTAGGTATTAAAAGTTCAACATTATTTTTTCGTGCATCACATTCTAGTATTAGTGGACAACTTTCACATAATGGTTTCGAAGGTTTGCATATTTGAGAACCAAGGTCCATTAAGGCTTGAACAAAATCACCAACCCTAATATCTGGAGTAACAAGATTTGTAAATCTCCAAATTTCATTATAATTACTCTTTATTGGCTCCTTTAATAAAAATAACCTACTAATTACTCTTTTAATATTACCGTCAATTACAACTGATCTATTGTTAAATGCTATCGCTGAAATAGCAGCAGCTGTATAAGCACCAATTCCTGGAAGTTTCAAAAGTTCTTTTTCAGATTCTGGAAAATTATTATTGAACCTAGAATTAATTACCATAGAACACTCAAATAAATTACGTGCTCTGGAATAGTAACCTAGCCCAGACCAAAGTCTTTGAATTTCTGAAAGGCTTGCTTTACTAAGCTCTATATTAGTTGGCCATTTTTTTATAAATGCATTGAAATAAGGGATAACAACTGAAACGGTTGTTTGTTGAAGCATAATCTCAGAAATCCAAACTTTGTAAGGGTCTTGCTTATCTTTGCCAAACTTTCTCCATGGAAGATCTCTGGCCTCTCGATCATACCAATTTAAAAGACTCCTAGATATCTTGTTAACTTTTTTTGGCATTATATATTTTTTTTTAGTTTTTAATAATCTATACTATTTATGATAGTATTAATAAATTTCAAAATATGAAGCACCAATCAAAACTTGGGGATATTAAAATCCCATATTTGAATGATTTTTTAAAAAAAAGAGGTTTTGTTCAAAATAAAATTATTTCCTCATGGAACAGTTTAATTGGAGAGTTTAAAAGTTATGCATCACCAATAAGGATAAAATTCCCCAAGAATAAGTTTGATGAGGGAACATTAATTGTAAATGTAAAATCAGGTATTGGGCCTGAAATAGAAATGAAATCTAAAGATATAATTAATAAGATAAACTCTATGTTCGGTTATAAAGCAATTAACAAAATAAAAATTCAAAATGGTAACTTTGCAGATGACCATAAATTAAATAACAAACCAATTAAAGAAACAAAAACTGATATAAAATACGTTAAAAAGATTAAAGAAATAAAAAATTATAATTTGGCTAATGCTTTAATTAGTATTGGAAATTATATAAATAAATAACATATAGAAGTTCAAACATTAGGAGCTATTAATTAGATGGGAAATTATAAACTACAAAGAAGAAAATTTCTAAGTTTTGCATCTCTATTACCTTTATTTATCTTTAACTCTGGCTTAAGAGCAAATGATATTTATAGTATAGAAAAAGTTTTAGAGCCCAGATACATGGGTAATGTCAATGCACCAATAAAATTTACAGAATTTGTATCATTCACATGTAGTCACTGCGCAGATTTTCATATTAATAAACTACCTTCCATTAAAGAAAAATACATCGATAAGGGATTACTAAGATTAGAATTAAGAGACTTTCCTCTAGATGGTTTGGCATTAAGAGCTGCAGCTATGTCTAGACTTGTAGATCAAAATAAATATTATAAATTTGTTGAAATGCTTTTCAATAAGCAAAAAAATTGGAGCCAAAGTAATGAGCCTATCAAAGAGTTAAGAAAATTGGGTAGACTTACTGGATTAAAAAAAGCATTGCTCGATGCCTCTATCGATGATTTAAAACTTTTAGAAGGTATTTTTAAAAGTCGACAAGAAGCAGAAAAGAAATATAATATTCAATCAACGCCAAGCTTTGTAATTAATGATAAATATTTTCTTTCAGGAAACTTGTCCTTAGAAAAATTTGAAAAAACGTTTAATAAAATTGATATATAAATTCTTCATAAGAAAGATTAATTTTGAAATTTAAAAAATTAAAACTGAACGGTTTCAAATCATTCGTAGAGCCCATTGATTTAGAAATTCAGGATGGCCTTACAGGCATTGTGGGCCCAAATGGATGCGGAAAATCTAATGTGGTAGAAGCAATAAAATGGGTTATGGGGGAGTCAAGTGCAAAACAAATGCGCGGTGATGACATGGATGATGTCATATTTGGTGGTTCTTCAAATCGTCCAGCAAGAGATGCCTCAGAAGTATCTATTGTACTAGATAATACTGAAGTAAAAAGTCTAACACAATTTAATGAATATGACGAATTAGAGATTAACAGAAGGATAGAGAGAGGCAAAGGATCTTCATGGACAATTAATTCTAATTCTGTTCGTGCAAAAGATGTTCATTTATTATTCGCTGATAATTCTTCTGGTGCCAGAAACTCAGGCATAGTCTCACAAGGTCAAGTTGCTAATCTTATAAATGCAAAACCAGACACCAGAAGAATACTTTTGGAGGAAGCTGCGAATATAACAGGCCTTCATCAAAGGAGACATGAAGCTGAGTTAAGATTAAATGCAGCAGAAACTAATTTAGAGAGACTAGGTGATATTGTAATTACCATGGAAGAACAAAAAAAATCACTCAGTAAGCAGGCAAGGCAAGCATCCCGATATAAGTCTATTGGTGACAGGCTTAGAAAAGCAGAATCAATTTTATTATTAAAAAAATATTTAGAAAAAGAAGAAAATTTAAAAAGTTTTGATGAACTTTTTAATAACGCTAGCAGTAATTACAATGAACTAACAAAAAAATTGCATTCAGCAGAAGAAAATAGAATTAAATCTAACTCAAATTTACCTGCATTAAGAAAAAAAGAGACTGAGAGTTTTGCTAAATTACAGAATTTAAAAATCAACTTATCGTCTATTGATAATGAATTAATTCAAATTTCAGATAATCAAAATAAAGCTAAAACAAGTTTAAATAATATAAGTGAAAACATTAAAAGAGAAAATTCTTTAAGCAAGGAAGCAAAACAAGTTTTGAATAAACTTGATGAAGAAAGCAAAACTTTATCTAACGAGCTTAATTCTCAAGAAATAAATTATAAGAAAGATACTGAAAACTTAAATTCAATTAGAGATGAGCTAGAAAAAATAGAAAATCAACAAGCTGAAATCAATTCAGTTATTAATACTAACAAGTATAAATTTGAGAGTTTAAGTAATGAGAAAATAACGCTCAGTAAAAATGCAGAAGCACTTAGTAAAGAGAGCACTGAATATAATATTGAGACAAATGATCAAAAAATAAATCAATTAAAAGAAGAAATATCTTTTAATGAAAAAAATATTATTTCATGTCAAAAAAATATTGATAAAAACAAAATATCTATTTCAAAAGCTTCTGCAGATCAAAATAAATATAAAAAAACATTTGAAATATCATTAAATTATTTTCGAGACATCGAAGCTGAATATAATGCATTAACAAAACTCTTGAATATTAACAAGACTGAAAAAAACTCAAAGCTTTCTGAAAAAATTAAAGTTAAAGAAGGTTTTGAAAACTCAGTAAGTCATGTACTAGGTGAAAGTCTGGAAGGTAGTTTGGTAGAAGGAGATAAACCATACTGGGTCAAACTTCAAAAAAAGAATAATTTAACACCACCAGAGAAAACAGAGCCCTTAGGGAACTTTATAAAAAAATCATCTTTTGCTGAACTTTCTCTTTCAAGTGTTGGAATTGCAAAAACAGAAGAAGATGCAAAAGAAATGCAATCTCAGCTATTACCAGGCCAGGCAATAACCACCAACAAAGGCGGTTTATGGCGTTGGGATGGTTTCATTATACCTGTTGGATCCAATTCTTCAGTCTCTGAGTTTTTGAGGCAAAATAACAGGCTAAGAATACTTAAAAAAGAGATAAAGAGTTATAGTGAAAAATTAAATTCAGACGAGGATAGCTATAAATCATATTCCAAAAAATATGAAGATCTCAAAATTTTGATTGATGAAGAAAGTTCTAAACTTTTTGATTTAAAAGAAAATAAAGCTAGTCTAGAATTTAAGTTAAGCGAAATAGTTCTTGAGCATAAGAATAATATTCAAAGACGAGAGTTAAAAACTTTTGAAATTAAGAAGATAGAAAAAAGAATTTTTGAAATTGACAGTGAAATAAAAAAATTTTCAAGAGATAAAAATTTAGAGCAAAAACTAAATAGTATTAGCAAAGTCGCTAATAAACTTAGAGAAGAACTCTCCGATAAAATTAGTAATCAAGCAAAACTTGAACAAAATAAAGTTTTTAAGATATCTAGAATCAAAGCCATAAAACAAGAAATAATTGGATGGGAAAAAAGAATTAAAGACAGTAATAATCAATTTGTTGAACTTAAAGCAAAAGAAAATGAAATTAAAAATTATTTAAATGAACTTTCAAACAAGCCAAGCAAATTGGAAAAAGAGAAAAACAACCTATTATCAGAGAAAGACCTCCAGGAAGTTGAATGCAAAAAAATTAGTGATGAACTAATAGTTTCTGAAAGAAAATTTAATGAAATAGACTCAGAATGTAAAAATATTGAGATAGAATTAAGAACTGCTAATGAAAAAAGGATTAAAGCCGAAAGTGAAAAAAATATTATTGAAAGTGAATTAGATTTAATTAATCAGCAAATATTATCTAAATTCAATTGCGCACCTTACGATTTGAAAGAAAATAAAGACATTAAAGTTGAGGATACTAAACTAACTCATGAAGAGTTAGAAAATAGACAGAATAGGCTAATCCGAGAACGTGATGAAATGGGTCCAGTTAATCTGAGGGCTGAAATTGAAATGAAAGAATTAGAGCAACAAATTTCAAATATATTGCTAGAGTCTGAAGACCTTCAAAATGCTATTGATAAACTTAGATTGAGTATAAAGACATTAAATAGAGAAGGTAAAGAAAGGATTTTAGTTTCATTTGAGAAAGTTCAGGTGCAATTTCAAAAAATATTTAAGCAATTATTTTCTGGTGGGGAAGCAAAGCTGGAATTTACCGATCCTAGTGACCCTCTTAACTCAGGTCTAGAAATAATGGCAAAGCCACCAGGAAAGAAATTACAAACACTTTCTTTGCTATCGGGTGGTGAGAAAGCTCTAACTGCAATTTCACTTCTATTTGCAGTATTTCTAACAAATCCATCTCCATTATGTGTTCTTGATGAAGTAGACGCACCTTTAGATGATACCAATGTCGCTCGTTTCTGTGATTTATTAGATGAAATTAAAGATGCAACCAATACAAGATTTATGATTATTACGCACCACAGATTAACGATGGCAAGAATGGACAGACTATATGGTGTAACAATGTCAGAAAATGGAGTTAGTCAACTGGTTTCAGTTAATTTAGAAAAAGCAATAAAACTCAAAGAGACAGCTTAAAAAAATAACTTAATCATCTTGACATTATTAGTGACGAGATTTAGTTTGCGAACATTATTTATAAATAATTTTAAACTTATATATTGCAGGAAAAAAATAAAAACTTATTAGATAATTTAGATACTAAAATTAAAAGTGTAGAAAAAAATTTAACTGATAATTTAAATGAAAACACTAACACAAAGTATAAAGAATATAGTAATGGAATAAAAATTTTATTTGAATTATTACTAGGGTTTTTAATTGGTGGATTTTTAGGTTATTATATAGATATAATGTTGGCTACTATGCCAGTATTTCTGCTAATTGGTATATTTTTAGGTGGCATTAGCGGTATCTATACAATTTGGAAAAAAAATATTTATGATAAAATTAAATAAAAAAAAATTTGGTTTTTTAAATAATAATCTTGTTCTTCCTTCAATGATTATTACGTTAATCAGTTTTCCATTTTTATCATATGCAGGTGGTGCATCAATGCATTCTCCTATAGAACAATTTGTTGTAAAAAAAATATTTGAAATCCAAGATCCTTTTTTTGGTTACGATATATCTTTTACAAATGCATCATTATTTATGGTTCTTGCCTCAATAGTTCCACTTTTGATCTTAACCATAGGCGTAAGATATGCTGAAATGATACCTGGTAAATTACAATCAATATCAGAAATGTTATTTGAATTCGTTGAAAATTTATTAATAGAAAATACAGGAAACGCTGGACGTCCATATTTTTCATTTATATTTACATTATTTTTACTTATTTTATTTGGCAATTTATTAGGAATGTTGCCTTATAGCTACACCTTTACAAGTCAAATTATTATAACTTTTTTTATGGCGATAATAATTTTTATTTCTGTAACAGTAATTGGTATATTTCGACATGGGTTTGGTTTTTTGTCACTGTTTTTACCATCAGGGACACCTCTCGTACTTCAACCATTACTTTTTGTAATTGAGCTGATTTCATATTGTATAAGGCCAATAAGTTTATCTGTCAGATTATTTGCAAATATGTTAGCAGGTCATACGCTTTTAAAAGTTTTTGGAGGATTAGCAGTCATGCTAATTGGATCAGGAAGTGTGTTTCTTATGCCTATAGCAATTTTACCAATCGGAGCAATTATAGGAATGACAGCTCTAGAAGTTTTAGTAGCTGTGCTCCAAGCATATGTATTTACAGTTTTAACATGCATATATTTAAATGATGCATTAAATCTTCACCATTAACCAATTTAACTTAGGAGAATATTATGGAAACAGAAGCAGCGAAGTTAATAGCAGCAGGATTAGCAGTTGCACCTCTATTAGGAGCAGCAGTCGGACTTGGAGTGTTGTTTTCAGGAATTGTAAACAGCATGGCTAGAAATCCTTCAATGTCAGGTGAACTAAGAGCGATAGCATTTTTATATTTTGCTCTAGTTGAAGCAACAGGGCTTTTTGGACTTGTTGTAGCATTTCTAATACTTTTTGCATTTTAATTAAATATTAATTTTGGATCATTAAGTGTCTTTTAAATTAAAATTAATATTATTTTGTATATTTTTTATAAATTCAAAAAGTATTTTTGCTGCTAGCAAAAGCAATGATGGAATGCCACAACTAGATGTGAGCACCTACCCTAGCCTTATATTTTGGTTAGTTATTACATTCGGTTTTACTTTTTTAGTATTGAAATTTTACATTACTCCAAAAATGTCTGAAATTCTTAATCAGAGGAAAGAAAAGATTGATACTGATTTATTTGAAGCAAAAAAATCACGAGAAGATGCTGAAAATAGCAAGTTAAATCAAGAAAGCTCAATTGTAGAAGCTAAAGAAAAAGCATTTCAAATCATAAGTGAAGCAACAGAAAAAAGTAAGCTTGACATCCAAAGTTTTGAAAAAAGTTCAAAGGAAAAGTTATCAAAAAAGTTAGCTGATGCAGAAAAAAATATTACTAATTCTAAAAATGACAGTTTAAAGGTAGTTAATGAAATAGCAACAGATATTGCAATATCATTATCTGAAAAAGTCTCTGGTATAAAAGCTAATAAGAGTACTTTAATGAAAAAAATTAATGAACAAGTATCTAAATCTAGTTCTTTCAAAAGCTTGATGGAAGGTAATTAATATATGCTTATAAATGAAGCAGGGTGGGTTGCATTTGGGTTTATAATATTTTGTATAATTGCCTGGAGGTATGGTGCAAAGCCGTTCGTAGACGTTTTAGAAGCAAGAGCAAATGAAGTAAAAGAAAAACTATCTGAAGCTGAAAATTTAAGAAATGAAGCTAAAGAAGTATTAGATAACTATAAAATTTTGCAAAAAGAAGCAGAAAATGAGGCTGAAAATATTATTTTAAGGGCAAAGGAAAATGCTAAACAGCTTCAAATTACAGCTGAGGAAAACTCTAAAAAATTTATTTCACGTCAGGAAGAACAAATTAAACAAAAAATTAAAGCTGCTGAGAAACAAGCACTCCTAGATGTTAAAAATTTAGTAGTTGATCTTTCTGTCGAAGCCACAAAAGAATATTTAATTAAAGAAATTGATGAAAAACATTCTAATAAATTAGTTTTAGATTCTTCAAAAACACTCAATAAAAGTATATAAATCTTACTGAATATTTTTTTGCCTAATATCAAATATTAATTTAGGTAATACATAATGATAGAAGATAATAAAAATTTAAATTTAAATAAAAATCTTTATCTAGCTTCCCCAAGAGGTTTTTGTGCAGGAGTAGAGAGAGCTATTAAAATTGTTGAACAAGCAATTAAAATTCATGGAAAACCTGTTTATGTGAAACATGAAATTGTTCATAATAAGCACGTAGTTAAGAGATTATCTGAAGATGGCGCAATTTTTGTTGAATCATTAGAAGATGTACCAAAAAATTCTATTGTAATATTTTCTGCACATGGTGTTGCAAAAAAAGTTGTTAATGAAGCTAAGGAATATAACTTAAATTTTTTTGATGCAACTTGTCCTTTAGTAACTAAAGTTCATCTTGAGGCGATTAAATTGCATAGTAAAGGTTATCATATACTTTTAGTTGGACATGATGGACATCCAGAAATTGAGGGGACCAGAGGGCAAGTTCCTGAAGAAAGTATAACTTTAATTCAAAATCTTGAAGAAGCAAAAAACTTCATAACAACAGAAAAAAAACTAGCATGGCTCAGTCAAACTACATTATCAGTTGATGACACTTCTGAAATCGTAGAAACTTTAACTGAACGTTTTCCGAATATAATTGGACCAAAGAAAGGTGATATTTGCTATGCAACTACAAACAGACAAATGGCTG
>CAZNBI010000050.1:0-8688 GCA_964571065.1 uncultured Rhodobacterales bacterium
GATTATTATTACGGCTTCTGGTGGTGCTTTTAGAAACCTATCGAAGGCCGAATTACTTAATGTTACCCCAGATCAAGCAGCGCAACATCCTAACTGGAGTATGGGTAAACGGATAACAATTGATAGTGCTTCTTTGTTTAATAAAGCATTGGAAATAATTGAAGCCAAAGAGTTATTTGAACTGAGTGCTTCTGAGATTGAAGTTTTGATACACCCTCAATCTTTAGTACATGCTATTGCATCTTTTTGTGATGGTGGAATGAAAGCTCACATTGGTCCGCCTGATATGAGGCACGCCATCGCGTATGCTCTTTATGAAGAAAAAAGATTTAATTTAACATTAGCAGAAGTTAACTTGGCGGAGGTTGGAAATCTAGATTTTGAAAAACCAGATCTATTTAAATATCCTGCTCTAAAGTTAGGTTATGAAGTACTTGAGCAAGGAGGACTGGCCGGGGCTGCTTTTAATGCTGCAAAAGAGGAAGCTTTGGATAATTTTTTGGACCATAAATTGAGTTTTTTAGGCATGGCAGATGTTGTTCGAGCCACAATGGATGAATTGTCGTCCAAGAACCAGCTGGGTCCTGTATTGGATATAGAAGCTGTGCTTGATATTGATTTGCGGGCTAGATCAATTGCAAAAAAATTTGTTGATAAATTTTGAGGTGAAATTTTGGAGTATTCTTTATTTATTCCCCAATTTGGTAATTTCATGATAACGGTTTTGGCTTTTATTTTGTGCCTTTCGATTATAGTTTTTGTCCACGAATTCGGACATTATTTTATTGGTAAAATGAGTGGTATTCATGCAGAGGTTTTTTCCATCGGCTTTGGTCCAGTTATTACCTCTTTTCACGATAAAAGGGGAACTAAATGGCAAATCGCTGCACTACCTTTGGGTGGTTATGTCAAATTTTTAGGAGATAAAAATGCTTCTGGATCATCCGATGCAAGAAGTATGGCGCATGAGGATCCAGATTTTTTAAGAAAATCGATGTACGGCGCTCCTTTGTGGGCCCGATTTATGACTGTAGCTGCTGGACCTGTTTTTAATTTTATATTTTCGGGCGTTATATTTTTTTTGATTTACATGAATCAAGGCATAATAAAAACTCCTCTTACTGTGGATAAACTTTTTGACGCTCCATATGAGCAACAGCTTCGGAAGAACGATATTGTTCGCTCAATAAACGGAATAGAATTAACTGATAAAATAGATGATCTCAGTAGCTTAGCTGATGTTTCAATTTCTGGAAATTTTTTTAATTATGTCGTTGAAAGAAATGGTATGATTGTAACTTTAGATCAGGTCAATCAAAACCCTCCACGAATAACTCAGGTTTTGCCAAAATCTTCAGCGATCTCTGCTGGTTTGGAAAAAGGGGATTTTATTTTATCCATTAATTCAGAGCGGATAAGCAGTTTTTCTCAAATAAAGGAATTTGTAGAAGCATCGCGAGGCCAGAGTTTAAAAATCGAATACTGGCGGAAAGGACGGATTTATGAAACCGAACTAACACCTTTAGTCGTTGATGTTCCGACTGAGACTGGCGGATTTGAACGCATTTACAGAATTGGGATTGTTAGTGATTATCTTCCCTTTCAACCAGTAACAAAAAAACAGTCTATTTCTTGGGCTTTGGTTAGCTCAGTTGAAAGTATTTATCTGATAATGGAGGGTTCTATTAAGGGTCTTTATCACATTTTATTTGGGAATATTAGCAGTTGTAATTTATCCGGTCCAATAAGTATTGCCGAAACATCTGGCCAAATGGTCAAACAGGGTAGTATGAATTTTTTGTGGTTTATAGCCGTGTTGTCTACTGCAATTGGAATGATAAATTTATTTCCAATTCCAGTTCTAGATGGTGGGCATCTTATGTTTTTTACATTTGAGGCAATCATGGGTAAGAAACCTAACCAATCTATTGTAAACAATTTTATGACTTTTGGGTTTGTACTATTGGTTGGCTTGATGTTGTTTTCTCTTTTTAATGATTTTTTGTGTCCTTGAAATTATAAAAAGAGAATTTTGACTTTGGTTTTGGAACGCGATACTCATTGATCATAAGACAAATATGGGCGGCAATTATGGAAAAATTTATATCGGTTATTCTGATTGGTTTCATCTGCCATATTTTTGTTATCACGCCTGCTCCTCTAAATGCCGATACATTTAAATTGAGTTCTATTTCAATAAAGGGCAACAATCGATTGTCTGATGACGCAGTTATAAATTATTCAAGATTGCGGCCCAATACGACTTTATCGTCTGAAGACTTAAGTTCTGCCTACACTAAGATTCTAAATACAGGTCTTTTTAAGAGTGTTGCATTTGAACGAAATGGCCAAAACTTGATTATTTCTATTGAAGAATATCCTACTGTTAACGAGATCTCTTTTGAAGGAAATAGAAAGTTTACAGATGAAAAGCTTTCGTCTTTTATATCTACCGAAGCAAACCTGGTCTTCTCTCCAAATACCCTCGACAAGGATTTGATTGCCCTAAAAACTGCTTACAGAAATTCAGGAAGATTTTTAGCACGGATTGAGCCTAAAGTGGTGAGCCTATCCAACAATAGGGTCAATTTAATTTATGAGATTTTTGAAGGAAGTGTTGTCGAAATTGAAAAAGTAAACTTCGTGGGAAATCGGGAGTTTAGCAACGGAAGGCTTCGTCGGGTATTAAGTAGTAAACAAGCTGGCTTTTTGAGAAAAATAATTAATAAAGATACTCTAATTGAGGAAAAAATATCCCTAGATAAAAGACTTTTGACCGATTTTTATCGTAGTCGCGGCTTTGCGGATTTTAAAATAAATGATGTGAATACTGAGCTTTCAGAGGAAAAGGATGGGTTTTTTATCACGTATAATATAACTGAAGGGCCTAAGTTTGCAATCGGTGATGTGCAGTTAACATCGGAAGTAAAAGAGATTTTAGCCTCGAATTGGAAAAACTTAGTGAGTTTAAGGCCAGGCGAAATTTACTCACCCACTATTATTCAGCTTGAGGTTACCAGACTGGAAGAAAAATTGCAGGCAAACGGTCTTGAATTTATTCGTGTAAAACCAGAAATCAACCGAAATATGAGAAATTTAACTTTAGACGTGAACCTAGTTTTTGAGAAAGGCGATCGCCTCTTTATTGAACGTATTGATATTTCTGGAAACACTGCAACTTTAGACAGAGTAGTGCGACGTCAATTTTTTATTGTCGAGGGTGATCCTTTTAATCCTCGTGAAATTAGAGCTGCTGCAGACAGAATACGAGCAATGGGTCTCTTTTCTGACACTTCCGTAAACACCATTTCAGGCAGTACAGGTTCTCAGGTTATCATAGATGTTGAGGTTGTTGAGAAGCCTACTGGGTCTTTAACATTTGGTGCCGGTTATTCTAGTCAAGCTGGGCTTGGAGGTCTTATAGAATATGGAGAAAAAAACTTTCTAGGACGAGGTCAAAGTTTATCGTTTGCAATTAAAAGTGGTAAAGACAATCAATTGTACGAATTATCTTTCTTTGAGCCGATGTTCTTGCGGAACGATCTGGGTTTTGGTCTAAATTTTTCTGTAAAAGATACAAAACAACAAAACGCGGCTTATGATACGGCAAATCTGCAACTTCAACCTTATGTAGTGTACCCATTAGGCGAAAGATCTAAAATAAAAATTGATTATTCAATCTCGCAAACCGAACTAAGTAATCCTAATAACGTTGGGACGATTATAACTAACGAAGTTAATGAAGGAGAAGTTGTTTCGTCTAGTATAGGATATGTTTTTTCACATGATACTAGACTTTACAAATCAGGCTCTAAAAATGGTGTTATTTTTAAGTTAGGTCAACAATTTACCGGTTTAGGTGGAGACAAAACAGCCTTGAAGACAACAATGAAGATAGCGGGACAAAGAACCGCTTTCAAAGAGGATTTAAAATTAAAAGCAACGTTTGAATCTGGCCTTCTTACCTACAAAACTGGCGATAGCAGAGTTATTGATAGGTTTTTCTTAGGTACTAACAAAATGCGTGGTTTTGATGCTGGTGGACTTGGTCCAAGAGAATGTGCCAATCGACAATGCGGAGTGAGTAATAATGATGCTCTGGGAGGAGAAAACTTTGCCGTTGTAAGGTTTGAAGCTGAGTTTCCTCTAGGTTTGCCAGATGAATACGGAATGACTGGAGGTTTATTTTACGATATTGGTAATCTGTGGTCACTTAAAAATACTAATAGCAATGTTTTATATGAAGACGGGTCTTGGCGCCAGGCAATAGGAGCGTCATTATTTTGGAACACGCCTATTGGACCCTTAAGGTTTAATTTCAGTGATGTACTTAAAAAGGAACTGTACGACAGGGACGAATCTTTCGACTTAACAATATCAACTCGCTTTTAATGATATATTTTAGAATTTTTGTTTTTTTATTAACTTTGACTGCGCAGCCTTTGCTTGGTTCAGAAAAATCCAGTCTGTTTACAGTTGATATGGCTAAGTTATTTAGATCCAGTGATTTTGGAAAGAATATCGTCTTAGCCAATAATAAAGCTCGACAGAAATTGCAAAATGAAAATGAAGATTTAGAGTCACAATTTTTAACAGAAGAAAAAGAACTAAGTGAGCAGCGAAAAATACTCTCAGTGGATGAATTTAGACCAAAAGCATTAGAATTTGATAAGAAAGTTTCAATTATTCGAAAAGAACAAAGCAAAAAAGAAGAAAATTTAAAGAATAAGGCGCGTAAAGAAGAAACGGAATTTTATAAAAAAATTTATCCATTACTTTACGAATTACTATTGAAAAAGGGTGGGTCAGTGCTGATTGACCAAAGAAATGCAATCTTGTGGGATAGCTCTATTGATTTAACCGATGATGCAATAAAATTAATTAATCAAGTACTAGGCAGTAGTAATGAAGCTAACTAAAAGATATTAGAGTAACTTTAAGAATTAAAATTTCTTTTTGATTTAGAGTTAGTTATTTTAAACAGGGGGTTTTGTGTCAAATAATCGTAATTCAGCAGACATTCAGTTAATTCAAAGAATAATTCCACATCGTTATCCGTTTTTACTTGTTGATAAAGTAGTTGAAATTAATAACCTAAAGTCAGCTATTGGCATTAAAAACGTGACTTTTAATGAACCCTTTTTCCAAGGTCATTTCCCAAATGCTCCAATAATGCCAGGCGTTATGATAATAGAGGCTCTTGCTCAGACGGCCGCAGTTATGGTTGGAGTGAGTTTAGATTTAGCTGATAAAAATTTACTAATTTTCTTTATGGGTATAGATAACTGTAAATTTCGACGTAAAGTTGTCCCAGGAGATACGCTTGAATTAAAAGTGAATGTTTTGAGAGGCAAAATTGGTAGTAAAGTTTGGAAATTTTCTGGTGCTGCTAGTGTTGCAGGTGAAATTGCTAGTGAAGTTGAATTTACTGCAATGATGGAATTACCACCAGGGTTGTAACTGATGGAAAAGAACTTGATTCATCCCTCAGCAGTAGTAGAGACTGGGGCAAAAATAGCAAATGACGTTATGATTGGGCCCTTTAGTTTTATTGGTGCTGAAGTCGTTTTACACTCTGGAGTAAAAATAAAAAGCCATGTCGTTGTAACAGGAAATACAGAAATTGGGCATGAAACCGTTGTTTACCCTTTTGCAGTTATAGGCGAAATTCCGCAGGATTTAAAATTTAACGGTGAGCGAACAAGCTTAAAAATCGGCAAAAATAATCAAATTAGAGAGAATGTGACCATAAACGTGGGTACGGCGGGCGGTGGTGGAATAACTTTGATTGGAAACAATTGTTTATTTATGACAGGTAGTCACGTGGCCCATGATGCAAATATTGGCGATAATGTAATTATAGCAAATAGTGGAGCTGTTGCCGGCCACTGTGTTATAGAAGATGACGTTATAATTGGCGGGCTATCTGGTATACATCAATTTGTTAGAGTTGGTCGTGGAGCTATTATTGGCGCTGTTACAATGGTAACTAATGATGTTATTCCATTCGGGCTGGTTCAAGGGCCGCGGGGTTCTCTAGATGGTATCAATCTGGTAGGTCTTAAAAGAAAAGGCGTTGAACGATCCGATATTACGGCTTTACGCGCCGCTTTCCATACGCTTGCGCAAGGTGAAGGTACTTTCCAAGAAAGAGCCAGAAAATTAAAGGAAGAGGCCAATAGTGATTACGTAGATGCTATCACAGATTTTATTTTAGGTGGGAGCGATCGATCGTTCTTAACTCCTGGCGATTTTTGATATGAATGATGGGTCTGATCTTGCTATTATAGGTGGCTCCGGTAAACTTCCTCTGCTGATAAAAAAAACATTTAAAAAAGCCACATACATTACATTTAGTGATCCAGAAAAAATACCTGTAAATAATGTTGTCAAATGTGAGTTTGAGAAACTAGGATATCTTTTTGAAAGTCTTAAAAAAAATGGGATTAACCGTATTGTTATGGCAGGTGCCATCAGTCGTCCACAATTAGAGCAAAGTAAAATGGACAATTACACACAATCCATTATTTCACTATTGAATGCAAAATTAGTTCAAGGGGATAACGAACTACTTTCCTTTATAGCTGGTGAATTTGAACAAAGAGGTTATGAAATTGTTGGTGCCTCAGAAATTTTGCCAGATTTAACCCTCAAGCCCGAGTTTGTTTGTGGGATACCCTATCGTTCTATTCAAAGAGACGTAGAAAAGGCTGATAAAGTTCTAAAACTGTTATCATCTGAGGATATTGGTCAGGGCATTGTTGTTGAAAATGGCCTGGTGCTGGGTATTGAGACACTACAAGGAACAAACGAACTATTAAAATTTGTGAAAAAGACTTCAGTTCATCTTAGAATAGCCGAGAAAGGTGGAGTTTTTGTCAAGCGACCAAAGTTTAATCAGAATTTACAATTTGACATGCCAGTTATAGGCCCCGAAACGATAAATTTAGCTTGCAATGCTGGTTTGCGTGGATTGGTTGTATCGCCGTTATCTGTTATTGTTTTGGATCAAAAAAAATGTCTGCAAATCGCTAAAGCTAACAATTTTTTTATTCTAGCTAAGGACTCTACAAGTTGAAAATATTCATAATAGCTGGTGAAGATTCTGGTGATAAGCTTGGTTCGGCAATAATGGATAGTTTAATTGCGGCTACTGACGACTCGTTAAATTTTGTAGGAATTGGCGGAATCGGTATGACCAGTCGCGGTTTGCGATCTTTATTTCCTATGAGCGAACTGTCAGTGATGGGTTTCATTGAGATAGCATCGCAATATACAAAATTAAAAAAGAGAATAAATGAGACGGTCTTTTCTATTTTACACGAAAAACCTGACATTTTGTTGACCATTGACGCACCAGAATTTTGTTTTCGTGTCGCAAAAAAAATTAAATTGATAAATAAAGATATTCCAATTGCGCATTATGTTGCACCCACCGTTTGGGCCTGGAGGCCCGGTCGTGCAAAAAATATTTCAAATTTTATTGATCATATTTTAGCACTTTTTCCTTTTGAACCACCATATTTTCGCGATGTTGAAATCAATTGTGACTTTGTAGGGCATCCAATTGTATCAGAAAATATAGCCGATGCAGATAGTATAACAGAATTCAAAAAAGAGTTCTCAATAACAGATGAACCGATTATTCTTTGCCTACCAGGTTCTAGAAAAGCAGAAATTGATCGATTAATGCCAGTTTTTGGAAAAACTTTAGATCGGTTTTCCAACATCTTGCCTGATGCAAGGTTCATTTTGCCGTCTACACCTGATGTATACGAATATTCAAAAATTTATTTAGAGCACATGCCAAAAGATATTGTATTTCTTACTCCAGAAAAATTTGGATTGGAAAAATATTTACAATTTAAAAAAGCAAGTTTTAAAATATCGTGCCTTGCTTTAGCCGCTTCTGGCACTGTTTCTTTAGAGTTGGCCGCGAACAATACACCTATGGTAATTGGTTATGATATGAATTTTTTTTCTAGAAATATAGTCGGTTTAATGTTGAAAACTGACACAGTAAATTTGGTAAATTTGATTACTGGTAATAGAAGTATTCCAGAATGTATTGGATCAAATTTTAATTGTGATAATCTCTTTTTGGAAATGGTTAGAGTTTACTCAAACTCTCAAAGCCAAATTAAAGACTTTAAAACTACAATGGATTTATTAGGAATAAATAATCTTTCGCCAAACATTAGGGCAGCAAATTCTTTACTCAAATTTTATAAAACCTTTAAAATGGTTTGATTATATCAAATGCTGCGGTAAAACCGTCAAGCGACAAATTTAACTCAATTGACGAATCTGGGCTTGATATGTGAGTTATTGCAAGCTCAGAGGATTTTCCTTTTCTCAATGCCTCTATATCTTCTTCTAACAGTCCCATACGGACTAAACAGCCATTTTGATTACAAAAAGAGTAAGGAAATTCTTTTACTGTCTCTTTAGAAAAAGCAAATCGAAATTTTTTTGTTAAAAGAGTCTCTAATGGTACCATAACGTTTGCAGCAGCAATCGCCATTTGACCCTTTGGTAATTTGAAAATTGATATGTCTACTATCGGAGTATTTTCATTCAGGAAAATCAGTTGCTGAATTTCACATTTATCAATTTCCCCAGGATTGCCTGTGACGCATCGAACATTCCAATCACCCTTATTGCCAGCAAGATATATTTCTCCAGGCT
>CAZNBI010000051.1:0-6790 GCA_964571065.1 uncultured Rhodobacterales bacterium
AAGACCTGAACATATTACAATTTTTATAGCCTTAAGAAGGTTTAAATTAGCATATGTAGAAGCATCATTTTCTTTTTGAAAAAACCTTAATTCATCATACTCTCTACCCAATGACCAGAGACTGTGAAAAACAGATGATAACTCTATTAAATAAAATGCTACTCGATGAGGTTCTTTGTGAATTGCTGAAGTCTCTATAACCTTTGGCCAATAAGTAAGCATTTTACACAATTTTAAATGTACGTCATGATTTAGATAGGATAAATCATAATTATTTTTTTCTGTATCATATCCTAGCTGCTCAGCTTTATTTAAAACAGAGCAAATTCGTGCATGTGCATACTTAACATAGAAAACTGGATTATCTTTAGATTTCTCTGTTACTTTATCAAAATCAAAATCAAGAACCTGATCATTTTTCCGAGTTAACATTATGAAGCGTATTGCATCTGCGCCCACCTCATCAATAATTTCATTTAAAGTTATAAAATTACCAGCTCTTTTTGACATTTTTAAAGGTTTATTATTCTTTATTAGATTTACCATTTGGCAAAGTTTTATTTCTAACTGGCCATCTTTATCTGCAATTGCATTTACTGCAGCAGTCATTCTTTTCACATAACCACTATGATCTGCACCCCATATATTAATCAACTTTCCTTTAGTTCTAATCAACTTATCCCTATGATAAGCAACATCACTTGCAAAATATGTAAGAGAACCATCCGACTTAATTATTGTTCGATCTTCATCATCACCAAACTTCTTAGCTTTGAACAAAGTTTGCTCTTTTGGTTCCCAATCATCTGCAGTGCTTTTTGGAGAAGGTAAAACCCCAATATAAATCAAACCCTTTTTATCAAGCTCTTGAATTGTTTTTTCAACTGACAAATCTTCAACTAATTTTTTTTCAGACGAATATTTATCCATTTCAATATTTAACTTTTTTAGATCATCCCTAATCTGATTAAGAAGGTATTCAATTGAAAATTTCTTTATAAGCTCTAGTGATTTAAATTTATCTCCATTAAGCAAGCTATCCCCATGAACATCATATAATGATTTTGCTAATGGAATTAAATATTCACCAGGATAATAACCTTCAGGAATTTCAGCTTTATTTTTTGTAATCAAATCTTCATACCTTATAAAAACTGAAGCAGCCAAGATATCAATTTGATTGCCTGCATCATTAATATAGTATTCTTTTGTAACATTATATCCAACCATCTTTAAAATATTTGACAGGACATCACCAATAACAGCGCCTCTTACATGTCCAACATGAAGTGGCCCGGTAGGATTTGCCGAAACAAATTCAACGTTAATATTATTGTTTAAAAAGATTTCAGACCTGCCAAATTTTGACTTTAGTTTTAAAATTTTCAAAATTTGCTCATGCCAAAATGAATTTTCCAAGTTTATATTTATGAATCCAGGTCCTTCAATAGAAATGCCATCAAAACAATCGAGCTTCTCTAAATTAGATTTCATTAAAATTGCTAATTCCTTGGGTTTGAAACCAACAATTTTTGATAATACTAAGCAAATATTAGTTGAAATATCACCATGGCTTTCTTCACGAGGAAGTTCAACAGTAAATTTTTCCTTAAGAATATGGATATCATCTAAACTTTTATTATTATCTTTTGTAACTTTTAAAAAAATATCAAAAATTTGATTTTTAAAATCATTATATATATTCATAAAATATAATTGCTCTTGAAGTATTTTTTATGCATTTCTAGTGCATTACGATCAGTTAGGCTAGCAATTTTATCAGCAACAAATCTTTCTAAGGATTTTGAAGATTTATCAGTCATTGTTTTTTTATTATTATATAATTTTTCTTCATTAATTAAAATATTAGGATCTTTAATAAAAAAATCAAAAAGATCAGAAATTACCTTTTTACCTAATGATTTTGATTTATCTACTTTTGGATGATGCCATAATTTATTTAGAAGAAAATCCCTAATTACTGATACATTAGATAAAGTTTTATTACTAAAGCAAACAATTGGTTTTGGACAGTGTCTTACATTTTCAACTGATTGAATGTTATAGTTTTTGATATTCAATTTACTATTATTAATTGTGTCTTGAACTAAAACAGAGATCAACCTTCTAACCATTTCGTGAGCAAGAAATTGATCAGTAATATTTCTAAATTTATTACTAATTTCCTTAATAATCATATCAATAATTGGCAAATTTTTAATTTGATTTATATTTAACATACCAGAGTTTAGGCCGTCATCAAAATCATGTGTTAAATAAGCAATATCATCTGCGATTGCAGCCACCTGACCTTCTAAAGACGTGTTGGAATTTAGGTCAAATTGAAACTTACTGTCTAAAATTTTTAAAAATTGTCTAGGCTTATCAATTATGCCATTATGTTTAATAATACCATCTAAAGTTTCCCA
Source organism: uncultured Rhodobacterales bacterium (assembly GCA_964571065.1). Taxonomy (GTDB): domain Bacteria; phylum Pseudomonadota; class Alphaproteobacteria; order Puniceispirillales. Next base: position 2,430 of record CAZNBI010000051.1, read on the forward strand.
ACATAGATTTAATCCAATAAAGTTTGGATATCTTTTTTCTAATTCACATAAAATTCTTAGTGCTTGTTCATTATGGTCAAATCCTCCGTAAGAAATCATTTTTTCGTTTAGAATTTCCTCACCTGCATGCCCAAATGGCGGGTGGCCCAAATCATGTGACAAGGCGATTGCTTCTGTTAGATCTTCATTTAAATTTAATACAAAAGAAATAGATCGTGAAATCTGAGATACTTCAATTGTATGAGTAAGTCTAGTTCTGTAATAATCACCTTGCTCATTAAGAAAAACCTGTGTTTTATGTTTCAATCTCCTGAAAGCTGCTGAATGAAGTATCCTATCTCTGTCTCTTTGAAAACAAGTTCGCTCATCAATATGATTCTCAAAAATCATTCTTCCTTTAGTCTTTTGAGAAAAAGTTGCATAATTTGATAGAATTCTATTGTCTGGGTTGGTCATATAAACTAAATATGTATTAAATTGTTTAATATTTATTTGTTATATATTATATTAAAACTTTAATCATTGAATTTCATATTTATGAGCACATTATCAGAAATTAAGCAGAAATTCTCAGTCTCAAGAAATGCTGCTCTTAGAATACAATATTTGCTTAAGCAAGAAGAAAAAAACTGTTTCTTTAGACTTAAAGTTAATGGAGGGGGATGCTCTGGCTTTCAATATGATTTTAGTTTTGATAAAAATAGAAATGAAGATGATCTAATGTTTAAATACCATAATACAGAAATATTAATTGATGAAATGTCATTAACGTTTTTAGATGGAAGCACACTTGATTTTATTGATGATTTATCAGGATCTTTTTTTCAAGTGAACAATCCAAATGCATCTTCTAGTTGTGGTTGTGGAACTTCTTTTTCTATTTAATGAAATTTGCAAGTTGGAACATCAATTCAATAAACTTAAGAAAAGAAGCTGTTCTTAATTGGATAATTACTCAAGACATAGATGTTTTAGGACTACAAGAAATAAAATGTGAAGAAGCTAATTTTCCAAAAAGTTTTTTTACAGATAATTATTATTTCGTTGAAGTAATTGGCCAAAAAGGATATAATGGAGTTGCTATAATTTCTAAATACCCAATCGAAGTTTTAAATAGAAATATACCAAATTTTAAAGAAGAAATTTCTCAAGCAAGATACCTTGAAGTTAAAATTAAAGACTACGTTTTTTCATCAATTTATGTTCCAAATGGGAATCCAATAAATTCTGAAAAATTAGAATATAAATTATCTTGGATTGAAGCATTCATTGAGCATGCTAAAAGTTTGTTAGAATTTGAAATGCCTGTAATACTTGCAGGTGACTATAATATAATTCCTGAAGAAATCGATTGCTGGGATGAAAAGGTGTGGAAAAATGATGCTTTGGCAATACCAGATATAAGATTTAAATTTCGAGAAATTAAAAACTTAGGATACTTTGATTCCTTTAGATTAATAAATAAAAATAAATGTGAATGGAGTTTTTGGGATTATCAAAATGGGTCATGGAATAAAGATCATGGAATCAGAATTGATCATATTTTAATAAATAGTTACGGCGCCGACGAAATAAAAGATTGCAAAATTGACAAGTCTCTACGAGGTCTGAATAAACCAAGCGATCACACACCTATATTTGCTACTTTTTAAAATCTACCCTATTTAAGGCCTCATTCAATTTATTTTTTTTATCAATTGAAGCATTTCTTTTATCTTTTAGTTCATTTACAACTTTTTCAGGAGCGCGATTAATAAAATTTTTATTACTAAGATTTTGATCAAATTTTAATATTTCCTCATCAACTTTATTAATTTCTTTTTTTAATCTTATAATTTCATCATCTAAGTTTATCGTGCCTGATAATGGTATACCAATTGACAACTCTCCTACAACTCCTGTTGCAGAACCATTTGGAAATTCGTGACTAATTATTTTAATTGAAGAAAGTTTACTAATATCACAAATAATATCTTCATATTTTGTAATTATCGAAAGTTTCAGACTTTCATTATTTCTAATTAACAATTCTAGTTTTTGTTTATAAGGAATATTTAATTCAGATCTAATTATCCTAATTTCGGTTAATAAAGATATTAAAAAATTAATCTCATTCTTAGCGATGTTATTGTCTTCAATTAAGCATGGTTCTGGCCATTTAGAAACAATTAATAATTCTTTAGAACCAAAGTATTCTTTTGACAAGGTTTCTGTAACATAAGGCATAAATGGATTTATAATTGATAAACTATTGAATAAAATCCAACTTGATACATTCCTAAATTCAGATATATCCTCTGAAACAGATTTATCTGATAATGAAGGCTTTATAAGTTCTATGTACCAATCACAATAACTATTCCAAAAAAATTTATATATATTATCAGCTGCCTCATTAAATTTATAAGAGTTCAAATTTTCATATAATTTTTTTAAAGTTGAATTGAATTCATTAACAATCCAAATATTAATATTATTTTTTAATTTTTTTGGTCTATAGTCTTTATTGAAAGTACATTTATTATACTCTAAAAATTTAGTAGCATTCCAAATCTTAGTAGAAAAATTTCTGTATCCTGCAATCCTAGTTTCAGATAATTTAATATCACTGCCTTGAGTTGCTAACGCAGCTAATGTAAACCTTAAAGCATCAGCACCATATTTTTCAGATAAATCTAGGGGGTCCATAACATTCCCTTTAGACTTAGACATTTTTTGACCTTTTTCATCTCTGACTAAACCGTGAATGTATATATCTTTAAATGGAACTTTTTGATCCATAAAATGCATACCCATCATCATCATCCTTGCGACCCAAAAAAAGATAATATCAAAGCCAGTAACTAAAACAGAACCTGGGTAATACTTTTTGATTTCCTTAGTGTCATTGGGCCATCCTAAAGTAGAGAAAGGCCATAAAGCAGATGAAAACCAAGTATCTAAAACATCATTCTCTTGTTGAAGATCTACTTTTTTTCCATAATGATCCTCAGCTTTTTTTAGTGCTGTTTCTTCATCTAACTCAACAAAAATTTTTTTATCTGGTCCATACCATACAGGTATTCTATGTCCCCACCATAATTGTCTTGAAATACACCATGGCTGTATATTACGCATCCACTCAAAAAATAAATTTTCCCAATTTTTTGGAATGAATTTCATTTTTCCTTCTTCTACAGCCTGGATAGTCGGTTTAGCAAGCTCCTTTGCGTTGACATACCATTGCTCCATTAGCCATGGTTCAATAATTACACCTGAGCGATCACCATAAGGAAGAACATTTTCAACTTCTTCTATTTTCACAATAAGCTTTTCTTTTTCTAAATCTTCAATAACTTTTTTTCTTGCTTCAAATCTATCTAAACCTATATAATTTTTAGCAAACTTTTTATCTACGATGCAGGCATTTTCATCAAATATATTAATAATTTCTAGATTATGTCTTCTACCTACTTCAAAATCATTAAAGTCGTGTCCTGGAGTAATTTTTACGGCTCCAGACCCCTTATCAGGATCAGAATATTCGTCAGCTATAACTGGAATTTCTCTATTGACTAATGGCAAAATGAGAGTTTTACCCACTAAATCACTATACCTTTTATCTTGCGGATGAACTGCTACGGCAGTATCACCAAGCATCGTCTCTGGTCTAGTTGTAGCAACAATAACAGAATTTTTTTTATCTTTTGTAGAATATTTTATATACCACATTTTAGATTTTTCTGATTTGTTTTCAACTTCCAAATCAGAAATTGCAGTTAAAAGTTTCGGGTCCCAATTTACCAGTCGGTTGTCTTTGTATATTAAGCCTTCATTATAAAGTTGAACAAAAACTTTTCTTACTGCTTTTGATAAGCCTTCATCTAATGTAAAGCGTTCACGCCTCCAATCAGGAGTTGCACCCAAAGATCTAAGTTGTTTGGTTATCATTCCACCAGATTCTTCTTTCCATTCCCATATTTTTTTTACAAATTCATCTCTACCTAAATCTGTTCTTAATATTCCTTCTTTCAATAAATTTCTTTCTACAACCATTTGTGTTGCTATTCCTGCATGGTCCATTCCTGGTTGCCATAGAACATCAAAACCTAACTTCCTTTTAAAACGGATTAAAATATCTTGAAGAGTGAAGGTAAGAGCGTGTCCAATATGAAGGTTTCCAGTAACATTAGGAGGTGGCATCATAATAGTATAAGGTTTTTTTGAACTATCTGGAATTGCAGAAAAAGCGCCAGAGCTTTCCCAAATATTATACCACTCTTTTTCTTTGGTTTTATGATCGAATTGATTTTCAAGCATAACTTCTGATATACTTAACTTTTTAGCAACAAAGATATTAAAGTTTTTTTACCATTTCTTTT
>CAZNBI010000051.1:6890-8507 GCA_964571065.1 uncultured Rhodobacterales bacterium
GATTGTAATAATTTATTTTTATCAGTTTTATTTTCATCAATAGAGATAATATCAGTTAAAAATAATGGATCTGTTACCTCTTGATGCATTTCCTTTTCAATGATCTCTCGAACATTTAATAAATCATCTTTACTTATATTAGATTTATTATTTTCATTCATTATTTAAATAATTTTCTAGGATTAATTACTGAAAATGGAGATGGCAAAGGAGGTGCCACTATTTCAATATACTTATACTGTGGAGCTGTTGGCTTGAAACCAAGGCTCTCTGTATGTAACTCTCCAGTTTCAGAAAGAATTTCAAATGAAGACCTTACCAAATCACATTTAGCTCTCCACAAACTTATTTCAGAATTTAAAACATTTATTTCAGAATCTAAAACATCAAGTATTGTTTTTGCACCAAATTGATTTTCTTTCAGAGTAGCTTCAGAAGCAATTCTTGCAGCATTTAATTCCTCTTCAACAGCAGAAATAATTGATTTTTTTGAAACTAAGTTATTAAGTTTCAACTTTACATTTAAATTTGTTAATTTAATTGCCTCATCTAAATTATAATTTAAAGCTCTAGCAAGAGCTACTATCTCTCTATTTTTTGATGAAGTAGCTGGAGTATAAAAAATTGGACTGCTGAGTGAAAGAGATAAAGTCACACCCTCATTATTTCCATTCCTAGTTGACTCAGAAATTGTTCCTGATAATGAAGTAGTTACATTTGGCATTACAGACGAAATGAGAGAGTCATATTGTGCTTGGTTTATTAATAAATTTAATTTTGCGAGTGCTATATTTAATGAGAATTTTTCAGCTCGCGAGACAGCATTTTCTTCATCTTGAGGAATGTTCATTACTTCAGTTGGAATTGTTAAATCACCAGGAGTTTCACCAACTTTTGAAATAAATTGCTCTATAGAATTATTTAAATTTAATTTAGCTTCAATAAGTTGAGAATTAGCTCGAGCTAGTCTTGCCTCTGATTCTGCCATCGATGTTTTGTTGATTGCTCCTGCTTGATATCTAGCTTTATTTGCTTCTACCTGTTCTTTGACTCTTAAAAAATTCTTTTCTCGAAGCTCTCTAATTTTCTGAGATAAAAATACATTTAAATGAGAATTAATTATTTCAAGAATAATACTCTGTTCAAGTACTTTTATTTGAATAGACTTTTTATCTATATTTAAATTATTAATTTTTTCAGAAGATTTACTTACTCCACCGTCATAAAGTTTTTTTGATATTGTGGCTGTTACACTATTACTAAAACTATTACTATAATCTCCTGAATTACCAGAATAAGATTCTGATAATGAACCACTTAATGATCCAATTATTTCTTTTCCTGCAGATGACTGTTTAAGTTTCTCATTTAAGGATGCCCATTCTAAACTTGCTGCATGTAAAGTATTTGATTTTTCCAGTCCTTTTTGAATAGAATCCTCAAGAGTTTGCGCAAAAATAAAACTTCCTGGAATAAAAAGTATTAAAATTATAATGAATTTTGATAAAAATTTTATAAACATTTCACACTCAATAATCTTTTAACTAACATTATATAAAAATAATTTAAATTTTGTTAGTAATTTTATAATTAAAATGAAAATTTAGTTTTTGATTT
>CAZNBI010000052.1:0-8477 GCA_964571065.1 uncultured Rhodobacterales bacterium
TGGTGGATTTTATATTTTGCTATGGCTTACCTTGGCTATTTATTTATTCAAATAAATCCAAAAATAATGCTAAATTTTGATTTTAAGTTGATTTCACTCATCTGGCTAAAAAACTTTTTCTTTCTATTTTTATTTGCTGGTGGAATTCATTGGTGGCTCTATATTAGAAAAAAACAAACACTTGACTATAAATACTATGCAAAATGGCCAACAGAGAATAATTCTAAATTTCTTTTTAAAAACCAAGTTAAAGATAATATGTTTTGGAGTATTATTAGTGGTTGTACTATCTGGTCAGTCTTTGAAGCATATGTATTGTGGAAACAAGCAACTGGGGGAGTAACAGTTTATTTTTGGAGTGAACAAACTATCTATTTACTTTTATGTATGGTTTTGATGCCTTTTATTGGAGGTGTTCATTTTTATATCATTCATAGGTTTCTTCATATTCCAGTTATTTATAAGATTGCACATCAATTACACCACAGAAATATTAATACTGGACCCTGGTCTGGGATATCAATGCATCCAATAGAACATATTTTATATTTCAGCATAATTGCTTTGTGGGCTTTTATTCCTGCTGATCCATTTATGGTAGTATTAACTGGAATTTGGTTTGGTGTTGGGCCTGCGCAAAGTCATGCAGGGTTTAATAAATTAGTTCTATTTAAGACAAAAACTTTAGAGCTTGCAGATCATTTTCACCACTTGCATCATAAACATTTTGAACTTAATTATGGAAATATTTATGCGCCTATTGATCCTATATTCAAAACTTTTCATAATGGAAAAACATTCCCCAAAAAAAAGTAAATTAGTTTATTTCAGTTACCAGATAATCTGAATTTTTAAGCCATTCTAAATTAATTTCTACTCCCCAACCTGGATCTGTTGTAACTTCAACGAAACCATCTATTACTTCAAATGGATCACCGTAAAAAATATCTTTTTGCCAAGGGTAATACGTTTCATCTTCTATACTAAACTCTAGATACTTTCCTGCATTAGGAATAGCAGTTAACAAATGTTTAGTGCAAATTGTAACTAAAGATAAGTTGGCAGCATGTGGTGTACAAGGTAGCCCTATCTCGTCAGCCATACGCGCAACTTCCAATGTTCTGTAAAGCCCACCCATATACATTACATCTGGTTGAACAATATCAACAACTTTCTTTTCCAAAGTAGATTTCCAAGTTGACATATCACAATCTTGTTCACCACCGGCTACATCAATATCTAATTTCTCTTTTACTAATTTTGTTTGATTATGCTCCCAATATGGGCAGGGCTCTTCAAAATGGGTTATGCCATGGCCTTGCATATACTTGCCCAAAGTGATGGCTTTCTCAGGACTAAAGCAACTATTACCATCAACTAATTTTTGGATATTGTCTCCAAGATCATTCGATAATACTTTTACAATTTCCTCTGAACGACCTTCCCACTCATCTTTATTTCTTCCACACTCTGCTCCAACTCTAAACTTAAATGCTGAAATTCCTAATTCATCTCTCAATTTACATAATCGCAAAGACTCCTCATTTGGAGAAATATCTCGCCTCATTGAGGAACCATAAATTTTTACCTTTCCGGGTTTGCCACCAATCAAGCTTGCAACTGGCTTTTCATGTAGCTTTCCGTAAAGATCCCACAAAGCTGTATCCAATCCAGCTATAGCTCTCAATAAATATGAGCCAGGAAATTTGTGTTCTTTTTCTATAATAAGTTGAAGGTGATCTGCAAAATTTGGTTTTTCTTCTAATTTAAGTCCTATTGAATAAGGTGCTACCTGCCTATGAAAAATTGTAGCAGTAATGTCTGCGTGATAAGTTGACATTTGACCCCAACCAATATCACCTGTGTCTGTTGTTAATTTTACAAAAGACAAGTATTGATTTGAAAAGGTTTCAAGTTTATTTATTTCCAAATATTCACCTAAAAAAAAGAGCGGTACATAATACCGCTCTTATCAATTAAATATTTATTGGCTTAAGCAAACCACCAACGCTCTGTAATCTTACAACCGTCTAGATGCCAGTTACCTGCAACGGTTGGTGAGTGAGCCAGTCTCTTATTATGAGCAGATACGTTTTGACCGTATGACCAAGTAAGATAACCACCATCTTCATTAAAAAGTCTTTGACACTCAAAATACATCTCATGTCTCTTCTTGTCATCTAACTCACCTTTAGCAGCTGTTACAAGAGCATTGAACGCATCTGCAGCTGGCGTATCTCTCCAAGCCATGTCATTCCACTCTGAAGCAGCTATACAGCAAGTTGAAAACATCCAATCTGGTGTTGGTCTTCCACTCCAATATGATGTACACATTCCAACACCTGGCTTATTCCAAACATTAGACCAATAACCATCATTAGGCTCTTTCTTAACTTCAAGATTTATACCGCACTCTTTAGCTGATGCTTGAAGAAGTAAAGCAACATCCACTGATCCATCAAGTGAAGCACCTGAAGCATGGACAACAACAGGCTTATCACCAATTCCAGTTTTCTTCCAATGGAATCTTGCTCTTTCAGCATCAAACTCTCTTTGTGCCAAATCAGTGTTAAAATACTTCTGAGTTGGTGAAATTGAATGATCATTTCCAATTTGTCCGTAACCAAGCAATACTTTATCAACCATTTCTTGTCTTTTAGCAGCATACTTTATAGCAAGTCTGACATCATTGTTATCAAATGGAGGAGTATCTAATCTCATTACGAAAACCCTGTGTGTAGTTCCTGTAATAGCTAATACGTCAAGATTTGGATTTCTATCTAGAAGCTGTGCTGTTGGAGCAGATACGTCATCAATACAATCCACCTGATCAGTCATTAGAGCTTGCTGCCTTGCGGTTGCATCACCAACAATTGTTGTTTCAACTGCATCAAAATGTGCATGACCTGCTTTCCAATAGTTTGGATTTCTCGTAAAAGATGCACTAACACCTGGGTTAAATTCTTTCAGAACATAACCAGCAGTTCCAATTCCAGCAAGCGGGTCTTTTAGTTTACCATTAGAGTCACCAATTTGAACTGGAGCATGATAGTCACTCAACATAACAGGAAAATCAGAATTTGGACCATCAAGTTCAATGACTAAATAATCTCCATCTGCTTTAACATCAGCTATTTCAGCTAATTGCCCTTTGATCGAAGATTTACTATCATCACCACGGTGGTGATTTACAGATGCCATTAAATCATTAACATCTAATGATTTTCCATTATGCCATTCAACCCCTTTGCGGACTTTAAATCTCCATGTCTTAGCATCATCTGTTTCCATGGTTTCAGCTAATTCTGGAACCACAGAACCATCAGCACCAATTTCAACAATATTATTATAAATAGAATAGCCGTGAACTAGTTCAGATGTAGCACCTGTAGACACAGACATATCAAGAATATCTGTAGTTGTTCCAGAGCTCATTGCAAGTCTCAAAGTACCACCTTTTTTAGGTGAGGCCATAACAGAAGACGACATTGATGTCGCAGCTGATATTGTAGCTCCGAGCGCTACAGCCCCCTGTATGAATTCACGTCTACCAATTTTGCCTGAAGCAAATAGACCCTTTAACTTTTCAATTGTATACACTTAATTCTCTCCCTTTTGCATTAGATAATGTATAAGCAAAATTAACTTATCAAAATATAAAATTTAACAGCTAAATATCTTATTAATAAAATCAAAACATAATATGATACTGTTTTCAAGGTATAAAGCGAATAAAACTTAATTTTGTAAATTTTTAGACATATAATTTAATAAATATCAAATTTTAGTGGGAAAATATTTAATTGACTAATAATTTACACAAAAATGCACAAGATTGTAAAATATCTTTAGAGAATTGGCGTACCTATCCATATAATCGGATAGCGTTTTCTACTGTAGATAAAATTCTACCCTATAAAGTTATTCATAAAGGAAGAAAAAACATAAGGTTTGATTCTAAAATCGAAGATATTTCATTTTTAGAGTTCACTAACAAATATAATGAAAAACAAACAATAATAAATTTTTTTGAAAAGAATTTAACTGATAGTTTTCAGCTATTTAAAAAGGGTAATAAAATTTTTGAATGGTTTGACAATTATAATCTAAGAAATAATAGACATATTTTATTTTCTGTTTCTAAGTCACTTACTTCTCTCGCGATCGGATTGCTTGTAGAAAATAAATTGATAGATACTAATCAAGAAATCACATTTTATATTCCTGAAGTAAAAAACAGTGCCTTTGACAATGCTACAATTCGTAATTTACTAGACATGACTATTTCTACAAAATTTAAAGAAGAATATCTTGATAAAACTGGAATATTTAATTTATACAGGGAAGCCACAGGGTTTAATCCAAAAACATCAAATAATAACATAGGATTGAAAGATTTCTTAAAACTTATGCCCAAATCTAAAGAGAAACATGGTAGTCATTATCATTACTGCTCTCCTAATACAGACCTTTTGGGATGGATCATTGAAAAAGTTACAGGAACGAGTTTTAGTAATTATTTTTCTGAGGAAATATTTCAAAAATGCAACCCCAAATATGATGCATTTATCACTTTAGACCATGAAAACTCCCCGCGAACTGCAGGTGGTATTTGCATGGTTATTGATGACTTGGCAAAAATAGCTGAAATGGTGAGATGCAAAGGTTCTTTAGAAAACAAACAAATAATCAAAGAAAAAACAATATCCGAACTTATTGATTATAATAATGATTATAATTGGCCCAGCATTGAAAAAGGAAATATATTCCCTAATGGCTCATATCGTTCACAATGGTACCAAACAGGTCTTAAAAATAAAGAAATATACGCAAGTGGAATCCATGGTCAAAAAATTTGGATAGATCCTCTCAATGAGATTTCAATAATTATGTTCTCTTCAAGGAAACAGCCATTAAGTCCAAGCTTTGAAAAAAACTTCTCATTGATGTGCTTAGAAATTTGCAAAAACCTTTAATGCAGTCTTAAAATTAATTCTTAGATGATAGTATTTTTGTAAGCCAGTTAGGATCCATTTCGGGGACTGAAGAAAGAAGAAGTTTGGTATAATCAGGATGTGGTGGAGAAAATATCTCACTCTTCATTCCTTGCTCTACAACAAATCCATTATGCATAACAACAACTTCATCTGAAATAGCTTTTACGGTAGCTATGTCATGCGTTATAAAAATATATGTTATACTCAATTCTTTTTGCAGTCTGAGTAAAAGTTTAAGAATTCCCTCCTGAACAATCTGATCAAGAGCAGATGTTACTTCATCACAAATGATCAAGTCGGGTTCAGCTGCTAAGGCTCTTGCAATACAAATTCTCTGTTTTTGCCCTCCAGAAAGTTCACTTGGAAGCCTATCAATAAAGCTTTCGTCTAATTCAATCATGTTTAAAAGCTCAATGACCCTTTCTGAATAAGCCTTGCCCTTCAAATTGTGGTAGAATTCAAGAGGCCTTCCAATTATATCCATTACAGTATGTCTAGGGTTCATTGATGTGTCAGGAGACTGATAGATCATTTGAATTTGCCTTAAATCCTCTTTAGATCTATCTGCTAAATTTGATGTCATCAATTTTCCATTAAAAACTATCTCACCTTTTTTGGGAGGCAGCAAACCAGTGACAACTCTTGCTGTAGTCGACTTTCCTGAACCAGACTCGCCCACTATTGCAACAGTGCCTCCTTTAGGAACATCAATGCTAACATTCTGTAAAACTTTTGGACCAGACCCATATGACGCATCGACATTTTTAATACTTAAAATTTTATCTTTTGCTTTCTTTTCTTTTTTCTTTATTGACCGAACAGCCCAAAGAGATTTGGTGTAGTTTTCTTTTGGTGATTTTAACATTTTATTTGTTTCAGATTCTTCAATTGTATTGCCATATCTTAATACTTGAATTCTATCCGCCATTTGGGCAACTACCGCTAAATCATGCGTTATATATATAGCAGCCGTGTTGTGTTCCTTGACTATATTCCTAATTGTAGCAAGAACATTGACTTGAGTAGTTACATCCAAAGCTGTAGTAGGTTCATCAAAAATAATTAAATCTGGTTTTGATGACATGGCCATTGCAGTCATTGTTCTTTGTAATTGACCACCTGATACTTGATGAGGATAACGACCTCCAATTTCTTCTGGATCAGGTAATTGCATTTCTTTATATAATTGAATAGCTTCCTTTTCTAAGTCCTCAGACTTTCCTATTTTGTGGCTAACGGAGGCTTCAATCGTTTGCTTTATTAATCTATGAGCAGGATTAAATGCTGCTGCCGCAGACTGTGCTACATAAGAAAACTTTGTACCCCATAATTTTCTTTTTTCTACCTCATTCATTTTTGTGAGGTCTTTACCTCCAAAAAGAACTGATCCCCCTGTAAATCTGCATCCAGCTCTAACAAAACCCATTGCTGCTAATCCCAAAGTAGATTTGCCTGCACCGGATTCACCTATTAGGCCTAAAACTTCCCCTCTATTTATTTTTAAATCTATACCATTAATTATAGGGTGCCACATCTCATCACTAAATCCCTCTATAGAAATATTTTTCATTTCCAATAAAGTTAATTTATCTTTATTTATGCTCATCTTTTAATCCACTTGTTAAATAAAGAAACCAATCCACAACAAAATTTACACCAATAGTAAGAATTCCAATTGCTGCTGCAGGAAGAATTGGTATTAGAAAAAATTGATAGTCTGCAAATGAATAAGCAAATTGTATTAATTCACCTGTTTCACGAACCATAGAACCCCAATCAGCAGTAGGTGGTTGAATACCAACTCCTAAAAAAGATAAAGAAGCAATCATTAAAAAAACGTAGCAGAACCTCAAACCAAATTCAGCCACCAGGGGAGGCAAAATATTTGGCAGAATTTCTCTAACCATTATCCATCCAATTTTCTCACCTCTAAGTTTTGCAGCTTCAACGTATTCCATAACGGCAACGTTCATGCCAACAGCTCTTGATAATCTAAAAACTCTAGTTGAGTCTAATACAGCAATTATAATAATCAAATTAAGAGCTGTTGACCCAAAAATTGATAAAAGCATCAATGCAAAAATAAGACTGGGAATTGCCATTAAAACATCAACAAAACGAGCTAAAAGCTGATCCACCCACCCTCTGAGAATTGCAGATAGTAATCCAAGTCCTCCACCTATTATAAACGCAAGTAAGGTAGTTAGAACAGCAATGCCCATTGTATTCCTCGCTCCATAAATTAAACGAGTTAAAATATCTCTTCCCAACCTGTCTGTTCCAAAAACATGTGTTTCATTCCAAGGTGCATAAGGTGTTTTAAAAATCTCAGCTTCACCATAAGGGGCAATTAAAGGTGCAAATATAGCTACAAAAACATAAAAAAGAACTATGGTCATACCTAACCAGGCAGTAAATGGTGCTTTTTTTAATGTAATCCAAGAACGCTGTAAAAATGTTCTCTTAACAAAAACTTTAGCTACCTCATCCTTTGCAGTGTATTGATTAGTTGAAGTGCTCATTTTGGATATAATAGCCTTGGGTTGGTAATAATCGATATAACATCAGCGATTAAGTTTAATAAGATATAAGTTACAGCAAAAACAAGTGCGCACCCTTGAACTACTGGAATGTCTCTTTTAATAACAGAGTCAACCATTAACTGACCTACTCCTGGGTATACAAAAACAACTTCTACAACAACCACTCCTACAATAAGATAAGCTAAATTAAAGGCAATTATATTAGATATAGGTGCCCAAGCATTTGGAAGTGCATGTTCAATTATTACTCTAGAACGAGATAGGCCCTTTAATTCTGCCATTTCAATATATGGTGAGGAAAGTAGATTTATTATTGCTGCCCTCGTCATCCTCATCATATGTGCGACTGTAACTAATGTCAGAGTCAGAGCTGGCATAAAAGTTAAATAAACCCTATCAAAAAAAGGAGTTGAAGATGTAACATTTGATAAGGAAGGAAAGAATTGGTACATAGAGCCCAAAAAAATAATTAGTATATACGCTACAAAAAACTCAGGCATTGAAATAGTCGTCAATGCCGATGCATTAACCGCTCGATCATAAATCGAATTTCTATATAGTGCTGCCGTTATACCTAATAATAATGATATTGGCACCGCTATAATTGCTGTCATTCCTGCAAGAAAAAATGTATTATATAATCTAGGTTTTAAAAGACTAGTTACAGTTCTTGATGTGTTTTGTTGAGGTTGGTTTGCGTAAGTTGCACTTCGTCCAGAGAAAGTACTTCCAAAGTCGCCTTGAACAGCCGACAAAACCCAATTAGCATATCTAATATGAAAAGGCTTATCCAATCCAAGTTCTTTTCTAAATGCCTCAACAGTTTCTTTAGTTCTTGATTGACCAAGTTGAGCTTCAACAAAATCACCTGGGAGAAGCTGTATTGAACTAAAGATAATTAAACTAACAAAAAATAAAGAAACAATACCTAAACCTA